>JAIYCS010000069.1 GCA_027487895.1 Sediminibacterium sp.
AAAAATGATTGATGTACATGAAATATCAAAACTTAATGAAGCTACTGTTTTAAATACAGGCTCTCCACACTATATTAAGCCTGTATCAGGTCTTTCAAGCTATGACGTTTTTACAGAAGGAAAAAAAATCCGCTATAACAATACGTACAACGAAAAAGGAATCAATGTAAACTTTGTAGAATGGAATGATAACGAGTTGTTTGTTAGAACCTATGAGCGTGGGGTAGAAAATGAAACTTTTAGTTGTGGTACCGGTGTGACAGCAGCTGCTATTGCAATGAGCGCTGATTCTACGGGCTTACAAGAAACAAAAATTAGAACCCTTGGTGGCAGTCTTCTAATAAAATTCAATAAAATAGATGCACAGCATTTTACCGATGTATGGCTTTGCGGCCCAGCTTCATTTGTGTATGATGGTCAAATAACAATTTAATTTCTTAAACGACTTAAGCATGATTCAATATTTTAAAAATATAGAAGGACAAACGGTAGAAATTGACAAGCCAGAAACCGGTGCTTGGGTTAATCTTGTACCACCATTTAAGGAGGAAGAGTTTATTGAATTAAGTGATGCCCTAGATATTCCAATCGAATTTTTACGCGACTCATTAGACATCGATGAAAGACCACGATATGAAATAGAAGACAATGTAAAGTTTGTGGTTATTAAAACACCCACCGAAAACAATTCATTTAATGATAGTGATGCTTTTTATATTACCATTCCTATTTGTATCATCTTAACCCATACGCAAATTATTACCGTTAATTCGTTTGATAATGGTGCTATTAATAAGTTTTTAAACTCCTTCCAAAAAAGACATCCGGACAAAAAGAACATGATGATCTTAAAAGTTTTTGAAAAAGTAGTTCAAAACTTTATGGAATTTTTGAAGGAAATTAATATTAGACGTAACCAGTACGAGTCTAGCCTATACCAGAGCAATAGTAATGTTGATTTACTGAACCTAATGCGTATTCAAAAAAGCTTGGTATACTTTGTTACAGCGCTTCGAAGCAATGAAATGCTTATGATGAAATTAGAGCGTACCAATTTTTTAGGCCTCAATGAAGAGGAACGTGAATTTTTAAATGACCTCATTGTAGATACGAGCCAGGCGCTTGAAATGGCAAATATTTATACCAATATTTTAACCAGTACCCTAGATGCCTTTGCAAGCATCATTAGCAATAACCTTAACAATGTGATGAAACGCTTAACGTCCATCACCATCATTTTGTCCCTTCCCGTAATGGTTGCCAGTATTTACGGCATGAACGTAGACCATATACCGGGCGCTCATAACCCCTACTCCTTTTATATTCCCATTGGTTTGTCGTTAGGAATTGCTGGCATTATTAGCTGGTATTTTATGAAAAAGAAATGGTTTTAACATGTCACACATTACTGTTCGCGTATACGGCGTTTTAATAGATCCAGTTCATGGATTACTAGTAAGTGACGAATATATTAGGGGAGATTTTTTTACAAAATTACCCGGTGGCGGCCTCGAATTTGGTGAAGGCACACGTGATTGTTTGGTGCGGGAATTCAAAGAAGAAACCGGACTAGATGTAACAGTTGGAGATCATATTTATACCACCGATTTTTATCAGCCATCGGCATTTAGAGCAGGTGATCAAATTTTATCTATCTACTACCGTGTGAATCCGATAAGTTTAGAACCACTTAAAACTAGGTCAAAGGCTTTTGATTTTAAGCCAGAAGAAATTGCAGATAAAAATGGTCAAGCCGAGCATACCAGATGGATTGCACTAGACGATTTATCTGAAGCCGCAATGAGCCTCCCTATCGATAAAATTGTAGTAAATAAATTATTACAAGAACGCTAAAACTATTCGTTTTCGATACCCATGGCTGCACGTTTCATCTTTTGTGCTGTGTCATGCCCTAAGTAATGATCAATCTGTTTTTCAATAATATAGATTAATGGAGTTAGTACAATAGCCATTGTAAATTTATAAGCATAATTAACTAGACATATGGCAAGCACCAATTGCCAAGACCATCCATTCCCTATTTTAAATGCAATAAACAAAACAATAAAACTGTCTACCAGTTGAGATACCACTGTAGAACCTGTTGCACGAAGCCATACCCATTTTTCGCCTGTCATTTTTTTAATTTTATGAAAGACAGTTACATCAATGATTTGGCTTACTAAAAATGCTGTAATACTTCCTACGATAATCCACATGCCCTGTCCAAATATGCCACTAAACGCTGTTTGCATATTATCAATACCTTCTGTTTGTTTAGAAGTAATCCAAAAATCGGCGGGCGCTACATGCATAGCTCCATAAAACATGACAAAAGCATAAATAATGAGTACCACTGCGGTGTAGCTAATGCGCTTGACTGCTTTTGGGCCGTAATATTCATTAACAATATCAGTAACAATAAATTCAAGTGGCCATAATAGTACACCACAGGTTAAATTAAAAGCCAAACCTGTTTGACCAAATATGTTAAAGTTTGAAGGCGACATGCCTAGCACTTTTTCAAGTGAAAATATTTTACCCCCTATACATTCGGCTATTAGCGCATTGGCTACAAAAAAAGCAGCAATACTTATAAATAATTTGGTTGGCTTGTCTTTTAAAATTGAATGAATCATGCAGGCATTATAAAATGAACAAATATTTGAGCAATTAAAAAGAGTAAGGTGGCTACAATTCGCCAAGCTGGAAGACCCGACTCTTGTTTTTTAATAAACAACCAAAAAAGGTAAATGTTTTCAAATACAGTGAGTATTGGAGCAACAAACCATCCTAAAATGACAATAACTGAACTGAATGAAAAAAGGAAGTCGTTGGATACATCTCCTATTTTGGTTGCTCTGATGAACAAACAATAACAAAATAATATATTACAAATAAATATAATTTTAGAATAAAACTGAAATCGCTTCATGTGTTTAATAATATCCTAAAAATACGTGTAAGTTGCTTATTTATTGGGATTGAAAGGTAATTTAAAGTAAAATTTTGTTAGGTTTGTAGCACCTGATAAATCCATATTCATGAAGCAATTGAACCTGAAATCAATCATTCCCCATCTTATAGCAGTTGGTATATTTTTAATTGTTGCCGTACTTTATTGTAAGCCTATTTTACAAGGCAAAGTATTACAGCAATCCGATGTGGTGCAGTGGAAAGGAATGGCTCAGGATGCGCTCAAAAGTAAAGAGGCAACAGGTTCCCTACCTTATTGGACAAATGGTATGTTTTCAGGTATGCCCGCCTATCAAATTACGGGTATCATTCCTTTTGCATTTTCATTGGGTAAATTAGATGCCGTTTTTCAAATGGGTTTACCAGAACCGATGGGCTATTTTTTCTTAGCATGCCTAGCTTTTTACTTTTTATCGCAGGTATTAGGTGTTCATTACCTAATTGGTATTGTGGGGGCTCTTGGTTATGGATATGCCACTTATAACCCAATTATTGCCATTGTTGGTCATATTACCAAATTACACGCCATTGCGTATATGCCATTTTTTATTGGTTCACTCATTCTTGTTTATGAGCGTAAATTTATAATTGGACTTATTTTGCTTGCCATTGCGAGCACCGAATTATTTGGATGTAACCACCTTCAAATTGCCTACTATACATTTATTGTTGCAGGATTTATTTCGTTGTATTATTTATTTATTTGGATTAAAGAAAAATCCTATAAATCCATTGTACAATGTTTTGCTGGTGCTGCGATTGTTATACTATTGGGTATTTTAAGCAATGCCCCCATGTTATTTAGCACCTATAATTATGGAAAAGCATCTATTAGAGGGGGTTCAGTACTTGCAAAAGCTGATGGCACCAAATCGACAGAGGGATTAAGTAAAGCGTATGCACTTGATTATAGCATGCTTAAGCCAGAACCTTTAACACTCCTATTCCCTAATATTTATGGCGGCGGTAGTGATCCTAACAATATTGATCCAGCAAGTTCTAAAGCCATTGAAGCTTTACAATCCATGCCTCAACAAGTTGCCGAGCAATTACAGGGCTATATCCGTTTTTATTGGGGTGGAATTGGATACACTGCAGGCCCTCCATACATTGGATTCTTATTTGGCTTATTAGGACTTATTGGATTTGGATTTAAACAAATCAAACACAGGTTTTGGATTGGTGGCGCCATTGTTTTATCGCTTTTGTTGTCCTATGGATTATACTTCGAAAGCTTTAACGTGTTTATGTTAGACCATTTACCATTTTACAATAAGTTTAGAGCACCTAGTATGATTATGGTGATTCCTACTCTATTACTTGGGATGATGGCGGTTTTAAGTGCGCAAGAAATTGCAAATAAATTTGAAGACAATAAAGAATCGTTTTTACAAAAAATTAAACCAGCACTATATATTACTGGAGCCCTTTTTGTAATAGCTTTTTATTTTTATGCCACACAAAATTTTAAAAGCACCACAGAAGCTGATTTAATTAAACAGGTTCAACAAATACCGGATCCAAACCAACGCGCTGCTTTTGAGGCGCCAGTTGCTAGTTTAGTGGACGGGTTAGCTGCAGACAGGCAAGCCATGTTCTCATCAGACTTGTTTAAATCACTTGGTTTAGCAGCTGTATTATTTGTAGCCATATTTTTATATTACAAAAAGTTTATTTCAAAAACTATTTTCATTGTTACCCTTGGCGTTGTAGCTCTATTTGATTTATTTAAAGTAGATCTACAATATTTTAATGCTTCCAATTTTTCCGATGCGATCGAAGCAGAAGCTAATTTCAACCCTTCTCCTACCGATGCAACAATATTAAAAGATACCAGTTATTACAGGGTTTTAGATTTACGTGGCGGCATACAAGGCGCCTTTAATTCTGGCGCTTTAAATTCATACTTCCATCATAGTGTTGGCGGATATCATCCAGCTAAGCTTAGTATTTATCAAGACTTAATTGAAAATCAGTGGTATAATTTTCCAAATTGTATGCCAACAGCAAATATGTTAAATACCAAGTATTTTATTCAGGGTGATATCAATAGAGACACCGTTCCTAATCCTGATGCGCTTGGTAATGCATGGTTTGTTCAAAATGTTTCTGTTCAACCTGACGCAGCTGCAGTAATGAAAGCAATTACTAGTTTCGATCCAAAAACTCAAGCGGTTGTTGAAAAGCAAGATTGGAAATTAGATACGACATATACAAAAGATAGTTTAGCAAGCATTAAATTAGTGCGCAAGCAAAACGACCAAATGGAATATACAAGTACCTCTAGTTCAAAACAATTAGCTGTATTTAGTGAAATCTATTATACCTATGGTTGGAAAGCATTTATAG
>JAIYCS010000119.1 GCA_027487895.1 Sediminibacterium sp.
ACCACGATGTGGATTCTGATGCAATGTCTTTTGAACTTTGTGCTAAAGCTGCTTTCCGTGAAGCGGGTCGTAAAGCGAAGCCAACTTTACTTGAGCCAATCATGAAAGTTGAGGTGTTAACGCCAGATCAGTACATGGGAGACGTTACTGGTGACTTAAACCGTCGCCGTGGTATGCTAGAAGGTATGGACAGCCGTGCTAACCTACAGGTTATCAAGGCGAAAGTGCCACTTAGTGAAATGTTTGGTTATGTGACCCAACTTCGTTCACTTTCTTCTGGACGTGCTACTTCAACCATGGAGTTCTCTCATTACAACCCAGCACCAAACAACGTTGCTGAAGAGGTAATGGCGAAAAACAAGGGTAAAGTTAAAATCGAAGATTAAGCGTTACATCTTATTGATTTATAAGTGTTTTAAAGCCCAAGCCCTGCTCCAAATCGGAGTGGGGCTTGTTTTTTTAACTATTTTGAAAAAAAACTTCATTTTTCTTAAAAATTATTGTTTTTTTCTTGACCATCTGATTACAGTCCCTTACCTTTGCAACCCCAATAAGAAAATTGGGTTTCGACTATGTCTCAACGAATCAGAATCAAATTACAATATTACGATCACAATCTAGTAGATAAATCTGCAGAAAAAATCGTAAAAACTGTACGCAGCACAGGTGCCGTAGTAACAGGTCCTATTCCTTTGCCAACACACAAAAGAATCTTTACTGTTCTTCGTTCACCACACGTAAATAAGAAAAGCCGTGAGCAATTCCAACTCGCAACGCATAAGCGTTTGTTGGATATTTACACGTCTTCTTCAAAAACTGTAGATGCGCTAAGTAAATTAGACTTGCCTTCTGGTGTAGAAGTTGAAATTAAAGCCTGATAAGCTGTCTTAGCTTGCCTAACCGCAACCGCCTAAGACGACCATCACAAGAGTTCTTATAAATTCGTCAACTGTCAACAATAACCCGTTTTTAAAACTGGTTCTTGGAAAACAGCTCTGATAAAAATAAAAAGGTTTGCTTGCTTAAAGCAAGTAAATCATACATATAAACAGGCCCTTCGAGGTTTGTTTACTACCGGTACTTCCGCTTCAATTGTTTTAACAACAATTTGAAAACAAAGGAAAAGGTCGGTGGCAAACAAGGATTGAATCCCGCTTTCATCGGCAGGATGTCCTCTATAACCTATGCGGGGCATAAACCGCAACACGATGAAAGGAATTATTGGTAAAAAAATCGGGATGACTAGCATCTTCCAGGCAGATGGCAAGCAAACAGCTTGTACCATCATCGAAGCTGGTCCAAACACCGTAACACAAGTGAAAACCCAGGAGACTGATGGTTACACTGCACTTCAACTAGCATTTGGCGACAAAAAAGACAAGCACGCAACTAAAGCCGAGCTTAATCACTACGCAAAAGCCCAAACTTCAGCTAAGAAATTCGTAAAAGAATTCCGTAATTATTCAATAGAAAAGCAACTAGGCGAGACCGTTACTTTAGATATTTTTTCTGAAGGTGACGAGGTTGAAATAGTTGGTACCACTAAGGGTAAAGGTTTCCAAGGTGTTGTAAAGCGCCATGGATTTTCTGGTGTTGGTGAAGCATCACACGGTCAGCACGATCGTCAACGCGCACCAGGATCTATCGGTGGTTCTTCTTATCCATCACGCGTATTTAAGGGCATGAGAATGGCCGGCCGTATGGGTGGAGACCGTGTTAAAATGAAAGGTCTTAAAGTGGTTAAAATTTTCCCTGAAAAGAATTATATCCTAGTTACTGGTTCAGTACCTGGTCACAATGGTTCTATCGTTTTAATCCAGAAGTAAAAACACCTAATTCAAAATTACCATGCAAGTAGATGTATTAAATATAAAAGGACAGAAAACCGGCAGAACGGTAGAATTACCAGCTGAGATTTTCGGTATCGAGCCAAATGATCACGTGATCTACCTGGCTGTAAAGCAATATTTGGCTGCGGGCCGTACTGGTACGCACAAAGTAAAAACACGTGCAGAAGTACAAGGTGCTAGCCGTAAGTTACACAAGCAAAAAGGAACGGGTGGTGCTCGTAAGGGTAATATCCGTAACCCATTATACAAGGGTGGTGGTACCATTTTTGGTCCAAAACCACACTCTTATGATTTTAAATTAAATCGTAAAGTAAAAGACCTTGCAAAACTTTCTGCTTTAAGTTACAAAGCAAAAGAAAATGCAATCGTTGTTGTTGAAGACATCACAATGGATGTTCCAAAAACAAAAACTTTAGTAGAGGTGATGAAAAACTTAAGCCTTTCTAATAAAAAGTCTTTGTTTGTTTTACCAGAATACAATGATAATTTATACTTAAGCACACGTAACGTTCCTAATGTTGCTAGCAGTTTATTAGCTGACATCAACACTTACGAAATCATGAACGCTGACGTATTAGTAATCACAGAAGCAACTGCTAAAATCTTCACAGAAGAGGAAGCAGCAGCATAATAATTTTAGAAACGTTTCAACACAAATAAAATGAAACCGACCGACGTATTGATAAAGCCTATATTAACTGAAAAAGCAAACGCTCAACAAGAAACTTTGAGAAAGTATGCTTTTAAAGTAGATCGTAAGGCTAACAAATTAGAAATTAAAAAAGCAGTAGAAACTTTTTACGGTGTAAATGTTGTAGATGTGAACACTGCTGTTGCTCCAGGTAAAAATAAAGCGCGCTATACAAAAGCTGGTTTTATCCAAGGTATGAAGTCTGCTTATAAAAAAGCATTCGTTACCGTTGCCGAAGGCGAAACAATTGACTTATACGCAAATATTTAATTTATAGTACGCAGAGCTGAGAATTCTGCATTTAAACAAATAGAAAATGCCACTTAAAAAGTACAAACCAATTACCGCCGGAACGCGCTGGAGAATTGGAAATGCTTATGCTGAAATCACCACCAACAAACCTGAAAAGAGTTTGTTAGAACCACAGAAGAAAACGGCTGGCCGTAACTTCCAAGGTCGTCGTGTAATGCGTTACATGGGCGGTGGAAGCAAGCACCATTACCGTATTGTTGATTTCAAAAGAGACAAGCGTGATATCGCAGCTACTGTAGTATCAATTGAGTACGATCCAAACCGTACAGCGTTTATTGCTTTATTGCAATACACCGACGGAGAAAAGCGTTACATCATTGCTCCACAAGGTTTACAAGTGGGTGCTACTGTTATTGCTGGTGACGCTGTTGCTCCAGAATTAGGTAACGCACTTCCTTTAAAGAGCATGCCATTAGGTACCACTATCCACAACATCGAATTACAACCTGGTCAAGGTGGTAAAATGGTGCGCAGTGCTGGTGGATCTGCACAGCTTGCAAACAAAGAAGAAAAGTACGGTGTATTAAAAATGCCTTCTGGCGAACTTCGTAAAGTTTTAATCAATTGTTATGCAACAGTTGGTGTGGTTTCAAATAGCGATCACAACCTCGAAACTGCTGGTAAAGCCGGTAAGAATCGTTGGAAAGGTATTCGCCCTCGTGTTCGTGGTGTTGCCATGAACCCAGTAGATCACCCGATGGGAGGTGGTGAAGGTAGAGCTTCAGGTGGTCACCCACGTAGCAGAACTGGTAAGTATGCAAAAGGTGAAAAAACAAGAACAAAAGGAAAAGGAAGTGACAAATTAATTATCCAACGCAGAGACGGTAAAAAGCTCGCTAAATAATTAAAAAGCATTTTCAAATTATAATATTTATCATAACTCAATTAACTCATAAATATGGGTCGTTCGATTAAAAAAGGTCCTTACGTTGATGCCAACCTTGAAACAAAGGTTTTAGCGATCAATGATGGTTCAGCAAAGAAAGGCGTGATCAAAACTTGGAGTCGTAGAAGTACAATTACCCCAGATTTTGTAGGCCACACTTTTGCAGTACACAACGGAAATAAATTTATCCCAGTGTATGTAACAGAATTCATGGTAGGTCACAAATTGGGTGAATTTTCACCTACTCGTAACTTCAGAGGACACGCAGGAACTAAAAAATAAACAGTAAGAAGTGAATGTTAAGTTTACTTCAAACGTCAAACTAAAAAGAAATGGAAGCAGTAGCTAAACTGAACAATTATCCAACAGGGCCGCGCAAAATGCGTTTGCTTGCTGATGTGATCCGTGGAATGGAAGTAGAAAAAGCTTTGGCGATTCTAGAATTCCACCCACAGCACAACGCAGTGCCTTTGGCTAAATTGCTAAAAAGTGCCATCAACAACTGGGAACAAAAAAACAATGGCGCAAGTGCTGCAGATAGCAGCTTGATTGTAAAAACTGTATTTGTAGACGGTGGCCGTGTTTTAAAACGCATGCGTCCAGCTCCACAAGGCCGCGGTTACAGAGTTCGTAAGCGCAGCAATCATGTAACATTAATCGTAGATTCTAAAAACTAATTGTAAAACCACTATATGGGTCAGAAAGCAAATCCAATTGGTAACAGGTTAGGTATCATCCGCGGATGGGACAGCAACTGGTATGGTTCTAAAAAAGACTATGCTAATAAGTTGATTGAGGATCATAAGATCCGTACTTACCTAAATGCCCGTATCAACAAGGGCGGTATCGCTAAAATCGTAATTGAGCGTACCCTTGGTAAGTTAATTGTAACGATACATACCTCTAAGCCTGGTATCATCATCGGTAAAGGCGGTGGAGAAGTTGATCGTATCAAAGAAGAGTTGAAAAACTTAACGAAAAAAGATGATGTTCAAATTAACATCCTAGAGATTCGTCGTCCAGAATTAGACGCACAAATCGTAGGAGATACCATTGCACGTCAAATCGAAAATCGTATCAACTTTAAGCGTGCTACTAAAATGTCTATTGCCTCTACCTTACGTATGGGTGCAGAAGGTATCAAAGTAAAATTAAGCGGTCGTTTAGGCGGCGCAGAAATCGCACGTTCTGAAGAATTTAAACAAGGTCGTGTACCTCTACATACTTTCCGTATGGACATCGATTATGCAAACGTATTTGCACAAACCGTTTACGGTAAAATCGGTATCAAAGTATGGATCTGTAAAGGTGAAGTTCTTGGTAAGCGTGAATTAAATCCAAACTTCGTTGGTGGCAAAAATGACATGAGCGAAAGAAGAGGTGGAGAAGAGCGCAGACCAGGTGGCGACAGAAGAGATGATCGCAGACCAGGTGGTGGAAGAGATAACAACCGTGGTGGTGCTCGTCCAGAACGCAGAGGATAATATCCTTTGTACAACAAAGAATTGACAATTTTTGAATTTTCAAATTGAAATAAATGTTACAGCCTAAAAGAAGTAAACACAGGAAGCAGCAAAAAGGCCGCATACGCGAAGTGGCTAAGCGTGGCACTTCCATTTCATTCGGTTCATTCGCTTTAAAAGCATTAGAGCCAATCTGGTTAACAAACCGTCAGATTGAATCTGCTCGTCAAGCAATGACACGTGCTATGAAAAGAGAAGGTAACGTGTGGATCCGCGTATTTCCTGATAAAATTATTACACATAAGCCTGCAGAGGTGAGAATGGGTAAAGGTAAAGGTAACCCTGAGTATTGGGCTGCTGTAGTTGAACCAGGACGCATCATTTTTGAGTGCGACGGTGTTACAGCTCAAGTAGCACAGGAGGCAATGGGCTTAGCGGCTCAAAAGCTACCTATCAAAACCAAATTCGTTACTAGAAGGGATTTGCAAGCTTAATTTAAAATACAATTTGCAATGGCAAACAAGACATCATACGATTTTAACAAAAGCCTACAGGACATGAACGTTCAGGACCTTCAGGCTAAAATTCAAGAAGATCAATTAAGATTGAAAAAACTTGAGTTCGCTCACGCAATTTCTCCACTCGAAAACCCGATGAACATTCGTGCGCTTCGCAGAGATATTGCTCGTATTAAAACGCAATTGAAGAAAAAAGAATTGGGTATCTAATTGGATATCTAAACCATAAATAAAAAACAATGGCTGAAGTAAGAAATTTACGTAAAACGAGAACTGGGCTAGTAACTAGCGATAAAATGGATAAAACCATTACAGTTGCTGTAGAAAGAAAAGTAAAACACCCTATCTACGGTAAGTTCGTAAAGAAAACAACAAAGTTCCACGCACACGACGAAAAAGGAGAGTGCGGTATTGGAGACGTAGTAAAAATAATGGAAACGCGTCCACTTAGTAAAACTAAGCGTTGGAGACTCGTTGAAATTATCGAAAAAGCAAAATAGGCCCTCGGGCTTCATGCTGCACACCGTCCATGAGCAATTATACGGATGTAGCCTCTGAAAAATAAACATTCTTCTGTCGCTAAAAAAGTGATAGATCTAACAGCTAAAAGCTAAAAAAATGATTCAGCAAGAAAGTAGATTGAATGTAGCTGATAACAGTGGTGCTAAAGAAGTACTTTGTATTAAGGTACTTGGTAACAGTGGTCAAGATTACGCCAAAATTGGTGATAAGATTGTTGTAACTGTTAAAGATGCAATCCCTGCAGGCGGTGTAAAAAAAGGTACGGTTTCTAAAGCAGTTATCGTGCGCACTAAAAATAAATTACGTCGTAAAGATGGTTCTTATATCCGTTTCGATGACAACGCAGTTGTGTTGTTAAACAATTCAGACGAACCACGCGGTACACGTATTTTTGGACCAGTAGCTCGTGAACTTCGTGACGCAGGTTACATGAAGATTATTTCATTAGCTCCAGAAGTATTATAATAATAAGTCATTAATAGACGTTTAAGTTAAAAACAATGAGTACAAGATTCAAACCTAAATTCAACATCAAAAAAGGAGATACCGTTGTGGTAATCGCCGGTGATGACAAGGACTTGAAAAAGCCTCGTAAGGTGTTAGAAGTTATTGTAGATAAAGGCCGTGTAGTAGTAGAAGGCGTTAATATCGTTACAAAACATACGAAACCTTCTGCACAAAATACAAAAGGTGGTATCGTTAAAGTTGAAGCCCCTATTAACATTAGTAACATTATGTTATGGGACGCTAAAACGAGTCAGCCTACCAAAGCTACGCGTACACGCGAGAATGGTAAATTAGTTCGTGTATCTAAAAAATCAGGGGAGGTAATCAAATAATGAGCACAGTAAAATATACTCCAAGATTAGCAGACAAGTACACTAAAGAAGTGATCCCTGCTTTAATGAAAAAGTTTGCATACAAAACTGTTATGCAGGCTCCTAAGTTAGAAAAAATTTGTATCAACCGTGGTGTTAACGGTGCGGTAAACGATAAGAAATTAATTGACATCGCTGTAGATGAGCTAGTAATGATCACTGGTCAGAAAGCTGTTCCTACCATGTCTAAAAAAGATATCTCAAACTTTAAATTACGTAAGGGTATGCCAATTGGTGCTCGCGTAACTTTAAGAGGCGAGAAGATGTACGAATTTTTAGATCGTTTAGTATCTGTTGCACTTCCACGTGTACGTGATTTCAAAGGTATTAGCGATAAGGCATTTGATGGCCGTGGTAACTACACTTTAGGTGTTACTGAGCAAATCATTTTCCCAGAAATCGATATCGATAAAATCACAAAGATTACTGGTATGGATATCACTTTTGTAACAAGTGCGCAAACCAACGAAGAAGCGTATGAGTTATTAAAAGAATTAGGTATGCCATTTAAAGGAACTAAGAAAGACACTAACTAATTAAAAAAAACTGGTAGCAGCCGGCTTTGTAATAACACAATCACCGGAACCTACTCAAACCCAAATAAAAAAACATGGCAAAAGAATCAGTAAAAGCCAGACAAAGAAAACGCGAGAAGATGGTGGCAAAATTTGCAGAAAAGCGTGCCGCTTTAAAAGAGGCAGGTGACTATGCAGCGCTTGACCTTCTTCCTAAAAATGCGTCTCCTGTTCGCTTAAAAAACCGTTGTCAATTAACCGGTCGTCCTAAAGGTTACATTAGATACTTTGGTCTTTCAAGGGTAATGTTCCGCGATATGGCGCTTAACGGAATGATTCCAGGTGTAAAAAAGGCGAGCTGGTAATACCGTCTCCTTTTAGTAAACAAATTTTGAACTGATTTAATTTTAATAAAAATGGTAACTGATCCAATAGCAGATTTCTTAACGAGAATTCGTAACGCGCAAATGGCCGGTCACAGAATGGTAGAAATTCCTGCCTCTAATTTAAAAAAGCGTATGACTGAGATTTTATACAATCAAGGTTATGTACTTAAGTATAAGTTTGAAGAAGATAACAAGCAAGGTGTTATCAAAATCGCATTAAAATACGATGAGAATACCAAGCAACCTGCTATCCGTACACTCGAAAGAATTAGCCGTCCAGGTTTACGCCAGTACGCTAAGCCTGCCGAAATCAAGCGTGTAATTAATGGTTTAGGTATTGCTATCTTAAGTACTTCAAAAGGAGTATTAACAGACAAGCAAGCTAAAGCTGCAAACGTAGGTGGCGAAGTACTTTGCTACATCTACTAAAATAAATACCGACACTGACAATTATGCTTTTTAGTCGGAGCAGAACACAGTGACCGGATTCAATTAACAAATTAAACAACATCGACTATGTCTCGTATTGGTAAAGCCCCGGTTGTTATTCCTGCAGGAGTTACAGTAACGGTAAGCAAAGAAAACGTAGTGACTGTAAAAGGTCCTAAAGGCGAATTAAAAGAAACAGTAGATAGAGATATCATTGTAACAGTTGGTGAAACAGAAGTAGTTGTTTCTCGTCCAACCGAACAAATCCGTCACAGAGCTATGCACGGTTTATACCGTTCACTCATCAGCAACCTTGTAAAAGGTGTAACTGAAGGTTATAAAAAAGAATTAGAATTAGTGGGTGTGGGTTTTAAAGCTGCCAATACTGGTAACCTTTTAGACTTAGCACTTGGTTATTCTCACAATATTATCTTTGAAGTTCCTAGCGAATTAAAAGTTGCTACTACCACAGAAAAAGGTCAAAACCCTAAAATTTTCTTAGAAGGTATCGACAAGCAATTGATTGGTCAGGTAGCTGCAAAATTAAGAAGCCTACGTAAGCCAGAGCCGTACAAAGGTAAAGGTGTTAAATACGCTGGTGAAATTCTTAGAAGAAAAGCTGGTAAAGCTGCTGGTAAATAAGCTAAGATCTATAACAAATAAAATAATCAACAATCTCCGGCCGAATCGGAGGTTTCAAACAGAAATACAATGGGTAAATTAATTCAAAGGCAAAAAATCAGATACCGCATCCGCAAAAAGGTGCAAGGTACTGCTGTAAAGCCTCGCTTGTCTGTATTCAGAAGCAATGCCGAAATCTATGCTCAATTAATAGATGACGACAACAGTGTAACACTTGCATCTGCATCTTCAAGAGATAAAGATATTGCTGCTCAAAAAATCACTAAGATTGAAAAATCTAAGTTGGTGGGCGCAGCAGTTGCTCGTAAAGCTATCGAACTAGGCTTAACTGCTGTGGTTTTTGATAGAGGTGGTAATTTGTATCATGGCCGTGTTAAGTCTGTGGCTGATGGTGCAAGAGAAGCCGGTCTTCAATTCTAATTTTGCTAACAACAATTAATCGTTAGATAAATGTCTAAAGTAAACGTAAATAAGGTAAAAGCCAGTGGCGATGTGGAACTTAAAGAAAAAGTAGTTGCCATTAATCGCGTGGTTAAAACCACTAAAGGTGGACGTACTTTCAGCTTCTCAGCTTTGGTAGTAGTAGGTAATGAAAATGGTGTAGTAGGCCAAGGTTTGGGTAAAGCAAAAGAAGTGCAAGAAGCAATCACAAAAGGTATTGAAGACGCAAAGAAAAACCTTTTGAAAGTCCCTGTTATGCACGGAACTATTCCGCACGAACAATGGGCTAAGCAAGGTGCTGCTAAAGTGTTGATTAAGCCAGCTGCACACGGTGCGGGTGTAATCGCAGGAGGTAGCATGCGTGCAGTACTTGAAAGTGCAGGTGTAACTGACGTATTAGCTAAAAGTTTAGGTTCTGCAAACCCACACAACGTGGTAAAAGCAACTTTAAAAGCATTAAGCCTTTTAAGAGAGCCTGTTCAAGTAGCAAAAACACGTAGTGTTAAACTAAGCAAAGTTTTTAACGGATAAAACCTCTGGTTATGAAAAAAATTAAAATAACTCAGATCAAAAGTGGTATTGATAGATCTGAGCGCCAAAAACAAACTTTAATTGCATTGGGTCTTAAAAAACTAAATGCATCTAAAGAAGTAGAAGCAACTCCTCAAATTTTAGGAATGGTAAACAAAGTGAGCCATTTAGTAAAAGTAGAAGAGATCGCTTAATACTTTTTAAAGCATGTATACGTTATTATAAAAATGAGTCAATTATTCAATTGATTCATTTTTATTTAATTTGATACTCATAATTTTTATTATTTAACAATTGCGAGGGGTGATACCCCGTAAGTTCAAAATCAAACAAAAATGAAACTACACAATTTAAAGCCAGCAGAAGGATCTACGCACAAAGCAATCCGTATTGGTCGTGGTGAAGCATCTGGTAAAGGTGGTACTTCTACAAAAGGTAACAAAGGTGGTCAAAGCCGTGCCGGTTACAAAAGCAAAATGGGTCACGAAGGTGGTCAGATGCCTATTCAACGTCGTGTTCCTAAGCGTGGCTTCAAAAACAACAATCGTATCGAATTTAAAGTGTTTAACCTTGGTCAAATCGACCAATTGGTTGAAAAATATGGTTTCACTGAATTTAGCTTAGAAAATTTATACATCAACGGTTTAATTAGCCGTACGGATCGTGTAAAAGTATTAGCAAATGGCGAATTAAAGGCTAAACTTACATTTAAGGTGAATGCTGCAAGTGACAAGGCAAAAGCTGCTGTTGAAGCTTCTGGCGGAACCCTTGAAATTGTAAAGTAATTTCCCGTAAATTGCCAATGGCTTAGCCATGGTAAATACTATTAACGCTACAATTGATTTAAGTGAAAAAACTAATTCAAACATTAAAACATATCTGGGCAATTGATGAGCTTCGTAACAAAATTGTTGTTACGCTTGCCCTAGTACTAACGTATCGTTTAGGTACCCAGATTACACTTCCTGGTATTGATCCCAATAAAATAGAAGCGGCTTCTGCTGCTGCACAAGGCAATGGCCTACTTGGCATATTTGATATGTTTGCAGGTGGTGCATTTTCTCAAGCATCTATTTTAGCACTTGGTATCATGCCTTATATTTCTGCTTCGATTTTTATGCAGTTAATGACCATCTTGGTTCCTCAATTGCAAAAAATTCAAAAAGAAGGAGATAGCGGACGTAAAAAAATTAACCAATGGACACGTTACCTAACAGTGATTGTTACTGCGTTCCAAGCGGGTGCTTACGTTGCTTACTTAAACAGCCCAGGTTATGCGCCAGCAATCATTGCAGCGTATGCGCCTTACTTCTGGTTTTCTACCGTTATCACATTAACAGCAGGTACTTTGTTTGTAATGTGGTTAGGTGAAAAAATCCAGGACAAAGGTTTAGGTAATGGTACTTCTATCATCATCATGGTGGGTATCTTAGCTCGTTTACCACAATCTATTATTCAGGAGTTTAGCGCAAAAGGCCAAAAAGGCGGCGGTGGACTTTTAATATTCTTAATTGAGGTTGCTATTTTAGTTACCATTATTATGGGTCTTATTGTACTTGTACAAGGGGTTCGTAAAATTGCAGTGAACTATGCAAAACAAATTGTTGGTAGTCGTCAATTTGGTGGGGCACGTCAATTCTTACCTGTTAAAGTAAACAGTGCAGGTGTAATGCCTATCATTTTTGCGCAAGCAATTATGTTCTTACCAACACTTGTTTCTTTTACCAACCTAGATTCGGCGCAAGGGATTGTAAAAGTATTCAATGACCACAGTAGTTGGGCCTATATGGGTATCTACTCTGTTATGGTAATTGGATTTACGTTCCTTTACACAGCACTTATCTTTAATCCAAAACAAATCTCTGAAGATTTAAAACGCAATAACGGATTTGTACCAGGTGTTAAGCCAGGACAACCTACTGCCGATTATATTGGAGCCATCATGGACAAAATCACTTTACCAGGCGCTATCTTTTTAGCTCTAGTAGGTATTATGCCAGGCTTTGCACAACGCTTAGGTGTTACGCAAGGATTTAGCTCTTTCTTTGGAGGTACTTCATTATTAATTATGGTAGGCGTTGTACTTGATACACTTCAACAAATTGAAACCTATTTATTAATGCGTCAGTATGATGGATTAATGGAAGGTGGACGTGTACAAGGCAGACAAGTTGATACTGCAAGTGGCATGTAATATTATTTGACAAAACGATAATAAAACCTGTCAGTGCTTGTGGCCTGACAGGTTTTCTTTTTTAACAATGACCCGAAGAAATATTGGTATGATGTATAAAACCGAAGCAGAAGTAGCACTCATGAAAGAGGCGGCTTTGCTAGTGAGTAAAGCACTTACTGAAGTGGCTGGATTTATTAAGCCTGGTGTAACTACTTTGCAAATTGACAAGTTGTGCGAAACGGTGGTAAAAGACCATGGTGCTGTGCCTTCATTTTTTAATTACAGAGGTTATCCATTTAATATTTGCGCTTCTGTAAACGATGTAGTGGTGCATGGATTTCCAAACGAAACACCCATCAAAAATGGTGATGTCGTTTCTATAGATTTGGGTGTTATTTTAAATGGATGGCATGGTGATCATGCGTATAGTTTTATTGTGGGTGAAGTAGCCCCAGAAATTTTAAACCTTGTAAAAGTGACCAAAGAATCACTTTACAAAGGCATCGAAAAAGCAACGGTTAATAACCGCATTGGTGATATCTCTTATGCGATTCAGGAGCATACCGAATTTAAGCATGGCTACGGTGTTGTGCGTGAATTAGTAGGGCATGGGCTTGGTAGAAACTTACACGAAGACCCGCAAGTGCCAAATTATGGCAAGCGTGGCAATGGCCCTAAGCTTAAAGAAAATTTAGTGCTCGCCATTGAGCCTATGATTAATTTAGGTACCCATAAAGTATACACCGACGATGATGGATGGACTGTAAAAACGCAGGACGGAAAAGTGTCTGTACATTTTGAACATGATATTTGTGTGAAAAGAAATGAAGCGCTTATTTTATCTGATTTTAGCATCATCGAAGCTGCTGAAAAAGCAAACATAAATTTAAATAGTAGCTACTATTAATATTTTATTCAACTGCCATGCGTGAAAAATTAGTAGTGATAGGTGGTGGTGCAGCAGGTTTTTTTTGTGCAGTAAATGCAGCTCGTTTACATCCGGACTTACAAGTTATACTTCTAGAAAAGTCTAATAAATTACTTGCAAAAGTTAAGGTGAGTGGCGGTGGTCGTTGCAATACAACGCACGCCTGTTTTGAACTTCCGGAACTCGTACAAAAATATCCGCGTGGACAAAATTTTTTAAAAAAAACATTTCATTGGTTTAATACTTCGGATACCATCGAGTGGTTTGCATCGCGTGGCGTAGATTTAAAAACAGAAGCAGATGGTAGAATGTTTCCGACTACCAATGATTCGCAAACGATCATTGATTGCTTGTTAAAAGAAGCAGACAAATACAAAGTACAAGTACAGTTACAAACTGGGGTTGAAAAAATTAATATTAAAGAGGGTGGTGGATTTGTACTCGATACAAACAAAGAAAACATAGACGCACATTATGTTTGCTTGGCAACAGGTGGATTTCCAAAAGCGTCTCAATTTGATATTGTTACAAACACCGGCCATAAAATTGAAACGCCTGTTCCATCACTTTTTACATTTAACATGCCGGGTAATCCTATCACCGAACTCATGGGTGTAAGTGTACCAGAAGCGCAGGTAAAAATTAGCGGCACTAAAATTTCTGCAACTGGGCCACTTCTTATCACGCACTGGGGTATGAGTGGGCCTGCCATTTTAAAATGCTCGGCTTGGGGTGCTAGAGAACTTGCTAATATGGGTTATCAGTTTACCATTCGCGTTAACTGGACCCCTACTTATGCCGAGCAAGATTTACGCACAGCTTGGCCCTTAATTAGAGCCGAGCAAGGGAATGCCAAAATGGGTGGACGTAATCCATTTGAGCTTCCTAGTAGGCTCTGGTTGCATTTGCTAACCGTTTCTGGGATAGATGCCGGAGCCAGTTGGGCAACCCTTACATCGGGCGCCCAAAATAAACTCATTATTGCTTTAACGGGCTTTGAATGTAAGGTGGCGGGTAAAACCACTTTCAAGGAAGAGTTTGTTACTTGTGGTGGGGTAAAACTAGCTGAAATAGACGCCAATACCATGCAAAGTAAGCTACACAAAGGGCTCTATTTTGCGGGCGAAATCATGGATATTGATGGCATTACAGGAGGGTTTAATTTTCAAAATGCCTGGACCTCTGGCTGGATTGCTGCCAAGTCTATTACCGACGCCGCAAAAAATGCCTAAAATCCATTATTTATTGGGTGTTTGATGGTTTTTTTAGCCCTTTTTTCATACTTTTGCACCCCCGAATTTATTAAACCATCGGGGTTATTTTATGCAAATTTTCCGTAAACAATTAAACGCAGATGCTCAGGACAGCACTGGTGCCGAGGCAACAGCTGTAACTGCGACAACAAATGCCCCTGCAGCAGCGCCAGTTGTAGAAACTGCGCACGATGATTTTGACTGGAGCATTGACAAACGTAACGTAAGTCATTATGCCGAAGCAGAAAGAGTAAAGTATGACAAAGTGTATGATGACACTTTCGTACAAATCCAAGATGGCGAAATCATGAATGGTATCGTTGTTGCTTTAACTAAAACAGATGTTGTAATCAACATTGGTTTTAAAAGTGATGGCCTTATTTCTTCTAACGAATTCCGTGATCTTCAAGGATTAAAAATTGGTGATGAAGTAGAAGTGATGGTTGTTGAAAAAGAAGACCGTCAAGGAAACTTACACCTTAGCCGCAAATCTGCGCGCATCTTCCGTGCTTGGGAAAGAATTATGGAAGTGCACAAAACAGGTGAAGTGGTTACAGGTACTGTTACCAGCAAAACAAAAGGTGGCTTGATCGTTGATGTATTTGGTATGGAAACTTTCTTACCAGGTTCTCAAATTGACGTGAAGCCAGTTACTGATTACGATCAGTTTGTTGGTAAAACAATGGA
>JAIYCS010000121.1 GCA_027487895.1 Sediminibacterium sp.
ATTTATGCAAAAACTATAACACTCGATTCTAGTGCAAACATTGTTGTAAAGAGCCTATTGCGCTGGCCTCAAGCCCTACTGGGCAATGGAACTATTGATGCTACGAGTGGCATTGTCTATATAGAAAAAGACAGCCTCATTATCAATCCAAGTGGTTTTACAGATAAACTCATTTATACCCTACAAATTGATGTAAAAAATAAAATCCAGTTTTTAGACTCACTCATAGTTGCAAACAGTATCACCCTATTTAATGGTAGCCTGCAAACCAAGCACCTAACACTTTTACCAAATGCGCAAATAAATAGTTCTGGCAATAACACGGCAATTATTGGACCAGCAACCGTTCATAAAAGCTATCATTTAAAAGAAGGTCAAACCAAACTATTGTCATTTCCATTTTTAAACCAACCTAGCTTATTAGATTTTAAAAAGAGTGTCCGCATAACCGGCAAAGGTGGCAGTAGCAGAGGGTTTGATAGTGCTGTCCATGAAAACGCATCTGCTCATTTTTTAGATACTACCACGGGCACAAATGCGCTATTATCTTTTAATCCCTTTACCAAAATGGATAGCAGTTTTTGGGAACAAAACAGAGCCATTAAAATATGGCTCTACCCCAATGATGCTGGTTTAATCAACGAAACACCATTTATAGAAACTAAAAAACACAACGCTTGGATACATGTATCTACAGATGGAATACCACAACATGGCCCCCTCGAAATTAACTTTCCGGAGCAACCTTTAGCGCGTTATTACTTAACCGGCAACCCATACCCTGCTGCTATTGACATGCGCAAAATTTCAAGCAGCCCAAACATTGGAAAGTACTATTGGTATTGGGACGCAGGCCTTGGTGCAACCGGTAATTATACAGCTAGCGCATTTAGATTTCCAAAAATTATAGAAAAACTAGAGGGCTATATTATTAAAAATAATGCGGGAGCTGCAGGTTATTTATTTTATGAAGAACGCACCAAAGTAAATATTGGCGATACGCCTGATACCATCAGTTACAAAAAAGAATACGCGCACATAAGCCTCCAACTTATGGGGGACAATAATTTATTAGATAGGCTTGAAATAATAGGAATCGATAGCGCTAGTAGCCGGTTTGAAAAATGGGACGCAGAAAAAATAAATGAAAGCGAGACATCGCTGTATTCGATTTCTAGAGATAGTATAGCACTTTGCATTGATGCAAGACCCTTTACCAACAACCTTTTCATTCCGCTTGGCATTAAAAGCAGTAAAACAGGAAAATACAAACTGTTTTGTAGCGCCTATCTAGTAGACAACAGTTTGGTAGCGTACCTACACGACAAACTATTAAACAAATATCAAAAAATAATGGAGGATAGTAGTTACACTTTTGAGATAGGAACAGATACCACTACAGCTGGAGAACGCCGCTTTGAAATTACCGGACCACCTCCACCGCCAAGACAAGAAGACCCCATTATAGCAAGTGTTACACCCAATCCGGTGCTAGGTAGGCTGAGTATTCGCTTTTCATTTAGAGAGCCGCTGGCGTATCAAATATCCATTCATAGCATCGATGGGAGCTTACTCCAAAACAAAGTGTTTGCAGTAAGCAAAAATGGAATAGCCACAATGGATGTTTCGGCATTAATACCTGGGGTTTATGTTGCCGTAATTAAAGCAGGAAAAAACTATTTACTACAACAGTTTATTAAACTTTAAATAACCAGTGGTGGGTATCAGGTGCAGTTGCATACCTAATCGCAGTTAACCTATCTTTTAATTCTTTGGCTACACCCGCTTTATCTGTATCAAAATGCATGCTATAATCTTTGTAGCGAAGCTCTTTAATTTTTGAGATGGTAGCAGCAGTACCGGTGCCAAACACTTCATGTAACTCACCTTGCTTTTGTAAAGCAATAAGTTCATCAATTGTGATTTTAACTTCTTGCACATCCATACCCATTTCTTTTAAAACGGTAATGGAGCTATCTCTAGTCACACCTTCTAAAATGGTACCTTCTGTTAGAGCTGGCGTAAGCACTTTATTGCCAGTAACAAAAAATACATTCATGGTACCTACTTCCTGTAAATATTTGTGCTCAAAAGCATCGGTCCATAACACTTGATCATACCCTGCTTCTTTTGCCTTTTGTGTAGCCATCATACTAGCAGCATAATTACCCGCATTTTTTGCAAAGCCAACACCACCCGGAGCAGCCCTAGTATATGTTTCTTCTACATAAATTTTCATTGGGGTACTGTAATAAGGCCCTGTAGGACTTAACAAAATCATGAACTTATAATTATCCGAAGGTTTTACACCAATAACCGGATCGGTAGCAAACATAAAAGGACGTATGTACATAGAGTGATCCGCTAATGCAGGAATCCAATCTCTATCCATATCAACAAGAAGGCGCATGCCCTCCATAAATATCGCTTCTGGAACTTCAGGCATACACATACGTGCAGCAGAAATATTAAATCTTCTAAAATTATCTTTCGGTCTAAAAATATTGACTTCCCCAGCATCACTTTTATAGGCTTTAATACCTTCAAAAATAGACTGACCATAATGAAGTGCAGCCAAAGAAGGATCAAATTGCAGTGGCTGATAAGGTCTGATCACCACATTGGTCCAAACACCATCAATACAGTCTGCCTCAAACATATGGTCGGTAAAAACACGACCAAAAGGAATATTCTCGAGTGTCGTATTTGCTAACCTACTGTGCTGAACTTTTTCAATCTTTACGTCAAGTGCTGCTGCCATAGTTTTATATTTGGTGCAAAGAAACAAAAAAAAAGAAAACTAACAATCGTTAATATTGTAAAATAGCCATGAATCCTGAAAATAGTTTGCTTCCTCCCTTTGTTATTGCCTCTTTGTACAAAGATGAACTTGTTCTAATTGATGACCAAAAAAGCAGCAATGCCAACAAACCTAAAAAAAGTGAGGCCGTTGTAACCGCACCCCAGGAGATTCAAAAGCCCATTAGCTTTCTTGGCGACAACCAAAAAAAGATAACCATTTTACTACAGGATACCACAGCAGTACACCTAGCAGATGAATCTTTACAATTTTTAACAGCCATACTGGCTGCATGCAAACTTAATATGGGCGACGTTGCTATTGTTAATACCGTTCATCAACCCGTACAATACACACAAATAAAAACAGAATTAAAACCTTCTACTATTATTTTATTTGATATCAGCACCGCTAGTATTGCACTACCTTTTGAAGTTCCACATTATCAAGTGCAACAATACGACAACTGCACACTTCTTTTTTCTGCACCATTACAGTCGATGCTCGTAAAAACAGATGCGGCAAAATTAGAAAAAGGAAAACTTTGGAATGCCCTCAAAAAAACATTTAACATCCAGTAGTACATGAAAATAATTTTTGCAACTAATAATAAAAATAAGGTCGAAGAAATTAAACACCTCAGCCATCAAAAATTTCAAATTTTTACTTTGGAAGAAGTTGGTATTGACATTGATATTCCAGAACCGCATGATACACTTGAAGCAAACGCTACCGAAAAATCTTCAACCATTTATAAGCTTACAAACGAAGCCGTATTTAGCGAGGATACAGGACTAGAAGTGCATGCACTTGGCGGCGCACCCGGTGTAAAATCGGCGAGGTATGCAGGAGAAGGAAGGAATATGCAAGACAACATAGATAAACTGCTTCATGAACTAAAAGACAAACCTTCAAGAGCTGCTCAATTTAGAACTGTCGTATCACTTATTATTGGTGGAAAAGAATACCAATTTGAAGGCATTTGTAAAGGCCACATAACACATGAAATGGATGGATCCAATGGATTTGGCTATGATCCCGTTTTTATTCCAGAAGGCAGTAATACCACATTTGCAAACATGGATATTACAGAAAAAAATAAATTTAGCCACAGAAAAAAAGCAGTACAACAACTCATCGATTTTTTAAACGCATACCAAGCCTAGATATGAACACAAAAAATAAGATCATCCGTAAATACGCATTTCGTTTTCTGATTGTTTTTTTAGTACAGGTTGTTGCCACAACCGGAGCATTTGCACAAACAATTCCGCTGTATAAAAATAGCAGAGCACCTATCAACGAAAGAGTAAAAGACCTCTTGGACAGAATGACCACTACCGAAAAGTTTTGGCAATTATTTATGATCCCTGGCGATATCAAACCAGGAGAAGGTTATAAATACAAAGACGGTCTTTTTGGATTTCAAGTAAGTGCCGCATCTGCGGGCACAGAAGGTGCGCAACAAATGCTTCAATACAATGCAACAGAAACAGCCGTAAGCCTTGCCAAAAAAGTGAACATTATTCAGCGGTTTTTTATGGACAGCACCAGACTTGGTATTCCCATGCTCCCTTTTGATGAAGCGCTACACGGCCTAGTAAGACAGGGTTCTACGATATTTCCGCAAAGTATTGGACTTGCCGCTACATTTAATACGAGCACGATGGAAGCTGTAGCTGGAGCGATTGCAAAAGAATCAAAAATTAGAGGCATTCGACAAATACTATCCCCAGTAATTAATATTGCTACAGACGTGAGATGGGGACGCACCGAAGAAACCTACGGAGAAGATCCTTTTTTAAGTAGTAAAATGGGCGTGGCTTACATGAAAACCTTAGAGGACGAAAATATTATTGCCACTCCAAAACATTTTGTTGCCAATGTAGGCGATGGAGGAAGAGATAGTTATCCCATCGACATGAACGAAAGGTATTTATCTGAAATCCACTACCCACCTTTTAAAGACGCAGTGCAAAAAGCAGGTGCAAGATCTATCATGACATCTTACAACTCTGTAAACGGCAGTCCTGCAACTGCCAATGATTATTTATTAAATGATTTATTAAAGAAACAATGGGGCTTTAATGGATTTGTGATATCTGATGCAGGCGCCGTAGGCGGCGCCAATGTCTTACACTATACAGCAAAAGATTATCCAGATGCGGGCAAAAACGCTGTAAACAATGGACTTGATGTTATATTTCAAACAGCACAAGAACATTATAAATTATTTATTCCTCCTTTTTTAAATGGAGACATTAACAAGGAGCGTTTAGACGACGCCGTAAGTAGGGCTCTACGAGCAAAATTTGAACTAGGATTATTTGAAACACCCTACCTCGATATCAAAGCTACAGAAAATGCAAACTTTGAGGTAGCGCATAAAAAAATTGCATACCAAGCTGCACTTGAATCCATCGTTTTATTACAAAATAAAAATGGATTACTACCCATTTCAAATAATGTGGAAAGCATTGCCCTCATTGGCACCGATGCTACAGAAGCCAGACTTGGCGGATATAGTGGACCCGGCACTAAAAAGGTAAGCATCTTAGAGGGTATGCTTTTAAAATATGGCGCCAAAAAAATTATCACAGCTGCTGGTCCTGGCAGAAATAATAAAACATGGAATATTGTACCAAGCAAATATTTATCTACTACACAAAACAATCAAAATGTTGAAGGCCTTACTGCCGAATACTTTAATGGTATTGAGTTTGGAGCTAACCCCACTGTAAAAAGAGTTGACAAAACCATTAATTTTCATTGGACCATTTCTACACCAGATCCACTTATAACGCCAGAATTTTTTTGTGCAAGATGGACAGGGAATATCAAAGCACCTCAAACGGGAACTTATAAAATTGGAATTGAAGGTAACGACGGATACAAATTATACATCAATAATCAACTCATCATTAACAATTGGGACAAGCAAAGCTTTCATACCAACCTAGCTGATTTTAATTTTACTGCAGGCAATAATTATCCCATCCGAGTTGAATTTAAAGAACCAAACGGAAATGCAACCATCAAATTAATTTGGAATGTTGATATTGCTAATACAGTAGAAGAAAAAATAAATGAAGCGGTTGCAGCTGCAAAAAAATCAAAAGTAGCGGTTGTAGTTGTAGGACTAGAAGAAGGTGAATTTAGAGATAGGGCTTCTTTACAATTACCAGGCGAACAAGAACAGCTCATTCAAAAAGTAGCAGCGACAGGAACGCCAACAGTTGTTGTTATCGTAGGCGGAAGTGCTGTTACCATGGGAAATTGGATAGACAAAGTAAGTAGTATTGTAGACGTATGGTACCCTGGTGAAGAAGGCGGACATGCAGTAGCAGCCGTACTTTCAGGCGAATACAACCCGGGCGCAAAACTACCCATTACATTCCCTATAAGTGAAGCACAACTTCCGCTTGTATACAACCACAAACCAACTGGCCGTGGTGATGATTATGAAAATCTTACAGGCCTTCCCCTATTTCCATTTGGATATGGGCTTAGCTATACCACATTTGAATACAGCAATTTGACCATTGAAAAACCAATTGCAAAAAAAGGAGATAAAATTAATGTTTCTTTTGTGGTAACAAATACGGGTAAACGTGCTGGTGATGAAGTGGCACAACTTTATGTGAGAG
>JAIYCS010000068.1 GCA_027487895.1 Sediminibacterium sp.
AGATTTTAAAACTATGGCTAACACACCCGCTGGGCGGAATAGCTTTGTAAAATCAATTATGCAAGTGGTTCGAACATATGGGTTAGACGGCGTAGATGTAGATTGGGAATTCCCTAGAACCGACGACGGCACTGATATTACTTTTACAGCATTTATGAGGGAGCTAAGTGATTCATGCCATACAGGTGGTAAATATTATTTATCTGCTGCTATAACTGCTGGAAAATATGCTGGTGCAGTGCGTGATGCTATCAGTAGTAGTTTATGGACTAGTAATGCAGTTGATTTTTTTAATATCATGTCATACGACGATTTTAGTACAACGGTTCCGTTTAGACACCATAGTGATATGGCACTAGCCCAAACTTCTCTTAATTATTGGATTACTACTAGAGGCATGCCCGCTTCCAAAGCAGTACTCGGTATACCTGCTTATGGTAGACCAAGCGGAATAACTCAAACAGGTACCGTATTAACATACAACACCATTACCAACGGATCGGGTAGCGCATTGTCAGATTCGGCTGTAGTTAGTGCCGGGGGCTTTAGCAATTATACCATTTATTACAATGGTTTGCCTACCGTAAAACGCAAAGCAAAACTTGCACAATCAATGGCTAACGGTATTATGATGTGGGAAAAAGGACAGGATCGTAATGATGGATTGTCTTTGTTAAAAGCAGTGTGTGACACATTGGGCAGATCTTATTAAACTTTTCTAAAAAAAATCGTAAATTCAGTATTACTTAATACCTAATACATGAAAAAACGACTACGCTCTATTGGCATATTTGTATGCATTATTATTACACAATCCATTTTTGCGCAAGACACTGCATTAATTTATAGAAGGCTTGATTCTATTGCCGTGATTGACCAAAAAGTGATGATGCCCATGCGAGATGGTATTCGCTTGTCTACAGATATTTACCGTCCAAAAGGTAATGGCAAATACCCCATTGTGTTTTCTCGTACGCCTTATAATTTTAATACTTGGGTAGATGGAAAAATGACGACGCGCACACTCGAAGATGCGTATCAGGCTGTGAGTCGTGGTTATGTATATGTTGTTCAAAACGAACGTGGCCGATTTTTTTCGGAAGGCGAATGGGATATTTTAGGCACACCAATTACCGATGGTTATGATGCCCTAGAATGGATGAGTAAACAAGCATGGAGTAATGGTAAAGTTGGCCTCATTGGTTGCTCTTCAACTGCAGAGTGGCAAATGGCTGTTGCATCTCAAAATCATCCAGCTTTAGCCGCAATGGTTGCTCAGGGCTTTGGAGCAGGTGTGGGTAGGGTTGGTAAATTTATGGAGCAGGGTAACTGGTACCGTGGTGGTGCACAACAAATGTTATTTACATCTTGGTTATACGGGACGCAACATGATAAAATGGCTCCCAAGCTTCCTGTTGGTGTTGAACAAAAAGATTTGCAACGAATTCAAAAGTTTTATGATATGGGGCCCGAAATGCCTCGAATAGATTGGGCGCAAGGCTTAAAGCATTTACCAGTGCAAGACATTATTAAAAATGTACAAGGCGCTGATGGTATTTATGAAAAAATGATTGTAAGAAAGCCAAATGATGCTGCTTGGTTTAAGGGTGGATTGTATCATGATAATATGCCAATGGAGGTTCCTGCATATTGGTTTGTAAGTTGGTATGATGTGTCATCTGCTCCCAATATTGCACTGTTTAATCATGTGCGAAATGCAGCTAAATCTAAAAGTGTAGCTGACAATCAATACCTAATTATTGCTCCTGTTTTACACTGCTCTTACAAGCGTGCTACAGAAAATACGATTGTTGGTGAACGAAGTGTAGGCGATGCCAGATTAAATTATGATGATTTAACATGGGGTTGGTTTGATATGCTATTAAAGGGTCAAGAAAATGATTTTAAAGCAACTCAGCCTCGAGTTCGCTATTACACAATGGGGTCTAATAAATGGCAGCAGGCACAAAGTTTTCCTTTACCAAATACCGAAGTAAAAAATTTCTTTTTATCTAGTGCAGGTAAAGCCAATACCCGAAATGGTGATGGTGCTTTAGTTGCATTGCCTCCAACAAAAGACAATCCAGATGCATTTACATATGATCCAATGAATCCTGTGGGATCTTATGGCGGTAACGTTTGTTGCACAGGTAATGCCGTTCAGGGCGGCAGCTTTGATCAATCGCAAATGGAATTGCGAAATGATATTTTAGTATATACTTCAGATTCTTTAACAGAGGGTGTTGAAATAACCGGATTTATTGAGTCTACACTTTTTGTTTCGTCTACTGGTCCCGATACCGATGTGACAATTAAATTAATTGATGTGTATCCAGATGGTAAGGCATATAATTTAGATGAAACAATTCAACGTTTGCGTTATAGAGAAGGGTATGATAAAGAAGTGTTTATGGAAAAAAATAAGGTGTATAAGGTAGATTTAACGCCAATGGTTACAAGTAACTATTTTGCTCCAGGTCATAAAATTAGAATCGAAGTATCTAGTAGTAATTTCCCCAGATTTGAGCGGAATATGAACACAGGTGGAAACAACTACGATGAGTCTAGAGGTATTGTAGTGGAAAATAAAATTCATCATTCTAAAGAGTATCCTTCGGTTATTAAATTGCCTATTGTAAAAAAATAACTTGCTAAATGTTCTATTAAATTAACTATATATAATATATTTAGTTAATTATATGTAAGATGTCTGCAAGTAGCCTAAATCAATCTATAACAGTAAGTATTGTGATTCCGTGTTTTAATCATGGGCAGTATATTCAGGAAGCACTAGATAGTATTGATCATCAAAAAATAAATTACAATACACAAGTTATTATTGTAGATGATGGTTCTACGGATGATGGTACACTTCAAAAATTAGAGGAGCTTAAAGCTTTAAATTATACCGTTATTCATCAAACAAATGGTGGTCCGGGCAAGGCGCGTAATACAGGCATTGAAAAGGCTATTGGGCAGTATATTTTACCACTAGACGCCGACAATAAAATTCATCCTAACTATATCAATAAAGCCATTCCTGTACTCGAAAAAAATAGTGCTGATATTGTATATGCAGCTCCCATATTTTTTGGGAATACGACATTAAAAAAGCGCCAATTTAAGGTTCGTCCTTTTGATGATTTAGGTCTTGTAACAGGTAACTGCGCCGACGCTTGCGCTATTTTTAAAAAAGAAGTATGGGTAAAAAATGGTGGGTATGATGCATGTATGCCCAGTTATGGATTTGAAGACTGGGATTTTTGGATTAGTGCAGCAAAAAATAATTTCGTATTTCATTTCATAAACGAAAAGCTATACTATTACCGAATTGTGGAGGATTCAATGATTTCAGTATTTAATAACAAAGACCGAAACGTAATTATCCACCGCTATTTAGCAAAAAAGCATTCGGACTTTTATTTAGAAAAACTTGTAAAAATCACCTACATCAGAGAAAGGTATTTTTATGACTTATTGCGTTTCCCAATTACCCCAATTATTTACCTATTATACTGGTTGGGCATCCTTGAAAACACTACCAAAAGAGCTAAAAAGAAGTACGCCCATTACGAGGGTGTAAAAAATTGTTAGATTGATAAATAATTCATAGATTTAAAACTATGAAAACACTTCAATCTACTGGCTTTAGTTGTGCTGGAAGCATGGCAAAGCTTTTTATCATTGTTTCTATTTTTTCAACTAATATTTTATCGGCACAAACTGTTATTGATAAAATTATACAGGAAGAAACTAATAATTCCCAATTACAAAAATTGGCACACGAATTATTCGATGGAATTGGGCCAAGACTTGTAGGAACACCTCAAATGAAAAAAGCCAATGATTGGGCTGTAGAAAAATATGCAAACTGGGGGATTACTGCACGCAACGAGCAGTGGGGTGAGTGGAAAGGATGGGAGCGTGGTATCACGCATATTGATATGCTTTTTCCGAGAGTAAAAAGTTTAGAAGGAACGCAGTTGTCTTGGAGCCCCTCTACAAAAGGAAAAGCTGTAAAAGCAGAAATCGTTATTATACCAGATGTTGCAGATTCACTTGCTTTTGCTAGTTGGTTGCCTTCTGTAAAAGGTAAATTTGTAATGATTTCCATGAATCAGCCCACTGGAAGACCAGATGATAACTGGCAACAATTTGCAACGACGGCGTCATTTGATAAATTAAAAAAAGAACGTGCCGAGCAAACAGAAGCTTGGCGTAAACGCATTGCTAAAACAGGTTATTCATCCCGTATGCTTCCAATTATTTTAGAAAAGGCCGGAGCAGTGGGCATTTTAACCAATGGTTGGTCTAATGGTTGGGGC
>JAIYCS010000107.1 GCA_027487895.1 Sediminibacterium sp.
ATAAGTTGTTGTAATATATCAGCGTGAGGGATTCCTTCACATTTTGCTACAGGGCTTTCATTTTGGGCTTTAATATCGCCAATCCCGATATTGTGCTTATTATCTTGAAACAATGGATTTAAGGTGATTTTTGTACCTTTATTATGCTCATTTAACAAAGGATTGCTGGGGGTATTTAATGAATTATCCATTAATACCCCCTTTCTTTTTACTACTCAAATACTCATCCCTTTCGACGGTAATTTCTGACAAAGTCTTTTTTCTACCTTCCTTCAAATAATTAATTAACTCAACCCTTGAAAAGTAGCAACGTTTTGAACGCTTCATTACAGGTATTTGACCTCTTGAGATTAGACCGTAAACGGTTGGCACTGAAAGACTTAAAAAATTTGCCGTGTCCTGAACTGTTAAAAGTTCGTCTGTTGGTTGCTGTTGGCTTTGTAGTTTAGCGTGACTTAAAACTTTTCTTACAGTTACTTCTATAAGCGCTTCAAGCTCGGGTGGTGTGATTTGCGTAATTGTTACTGCTTGCATTATAATTTGAGTTTTTGTGAAAACAAAGATTCAATGCTAAACAGTGTAGGTTCGATTTTAGGTTCGAACAACTAAACGAACAACTTTTGTTTTATTGATGGGTCATTATCCAAATAGTTTGTAATTAGTCTACTATGCATCATATTTATACTAGGTAAAATCAATGTTCTAACCTTTAATAGATTCGATTTATTATTGCAGCAATAGAAAGCTTTGCCAATTCGAGGGGTAAAATCCATTTTATATTCGTCACAAACCCTTTTACAGAAGTTTTGAATACTTTCACTTTCTTCTTTTGTAAAAACTCCTACTTGATTTAAAAGATTGCAGAACAATGCTTTAACAGGTGCTTTTATAACTGCTTTTTTCTTTTTAATTTGTCGAGAGGCATAATCCAATATCCACTGACGAAACATAAACAAAGCATATGCAAAAATCTGAGGATTTTCATTTATCCACTTACTATCTCCCTTAGGACTATAAATAAAATTATAATTCAAATCTAAACCTCTCAATATATTGTTTTTATAACATTGCTGTATTTCGGTTAATTCAATGAATGAGAAGACGCAGTTCCAAAATTCAGTTATTATAATTTCAGTTTGAGGTATAACTGATTCAAAGATGTCACTAATTTGACTTATTGTTTTCTTACAATGATTATCAGGGTCCAATGATGCTTCAATCTCTTTACTAAACTCAGATTTATACTTTTCTAACAGGGTATTTGCTAAGTCATCAAATATTTTTTTTTGTTCCTTCTTTATAAGTGAACTGTCCTCAGCATTAAAGTTTTCCCATTCAACAAGTGTTAAATCATCACCGACCTCCCTAAAATAATTATATTTTAATATTACTTTACCATCTAACCAATCCTGATATTTGTATTTTTTCACTTTGCAAAAATTTTTATCAATTAAAGATGTATTTTAATTATTAAATGCAGTCAGAGCATCTGTTGTAGTGTGTATAGTTTTTTGGTCAAATCCAGCAAGGTAGCTTTGAGTTGTTTTTGTGTCACTATGGCCTAATGCTTCTTTTATAAAATCAATACTTGCACCTGAGTTCTTTAATACAGTAGCAAATGAGTGCCTTGCAAAATAAGTAGTTACCTCTTTGTTTATATCAAGTTCTTGTGCGATTTGTTTCATATACTTGTTAATAGTTTTTGTAAGTTGCTTAATTACCTTTCGTTCAGTTTCGGCTGTCATACGAGCATTTAAATGAGGGAACAAGTAACTTTCAGGATTGTCCGAAAGTTGCCCCCACTTCGCAATAATGATTTTTACTTCTTTCTTTATTGAAACAGTGATGCGTTCATTTTCCTTCTTACTTCGCTTTGTTTTTGCTCTTTCGTATTCCAATATATCACCATCAATATTTTTATTTTTAAGCAAACAAAGGTCTTTAACATTTAAGCCGTTGCACAAATAAATGAATATCCAATAATCTTTTGCCATTTCCTTTGTGCTGTTGCTAGGAGCTTCATAATAGAATATTTGAGCGATTTCAGAAAGAGTTAGAGCCTTTTTGATATTCTTACCTGTGGGTATTGAATATTTGTTTTTCCCTTCGCCAAAAGGATAAAGAGCTTTATCAATTGTAGCTTTATTGAAAATGGTTCTTAAACTTCGCAAATAAATGCCAACGGTTGTTCTGCTTTTACCTGCTATAATCATTGAATTTTCATACTTATTTAAAAAGGCTGCATTAATGTCAGCAAATTTTAAACCACCCTTAAATGCTTCAATACTTTTCAATGCTGTTTCATAGCTAACTGCTGTTCCAATTCTCTCTTCTGCCTTAAGTTCTTTTATGTATTTCTCAAACCCATACCTTACACTATCGGCTGCATCTTTATTGCTTAAATATTTGTCTTCAAAAATGCCAAATGTAAAAACGGGTATTGCATCGCAAACCTCAATTGCTTTATTCTGAAATGACAATATCTTGTTGTAAATCTTTGTTTCAGCCGAGTTCCTTCTTTTGGCTGTCATAATCCTATTAAAATCACTTGCCTTTAATGCTAAATTAGTAGGGTAATAACGCCTTTTCCGTTGGTGTGTAACCCTTATTGAAACCTTACTGGTACCATCCTTTTGAGGATGGTAATGGTCAATGAATACAGAAATACTTGCCTTGTTCATTCTTGTTGTATTTATGTCGAAAATATGTTCCGACACTTTTCCGACACAAATATACGCACTAACAATTAATAACAATAAACAAATATATAATCTATAACTCAATAATAGATTGATTTACAAAGGCTATAGCTTCGTATTAGGTTGTTGTTATTTGTTTGATTTGCATTAAAAATATGACTCATAATCAGGGGGTCCCAGGATCATGCCCTGGTGGGCCCACAGTTAAAAATAAAAGCCACTTACATGTATTTGTAGGTGGCTTTTTATTTAAGCTTTAGTTATGAAAAATGAGCCATGATATTGTGTATTTTAGCCATATAATACAGCGCTATGAAATTAACATTATGTCTAGTTGGATTATTTTTATCTATCAGTTCTTTTAGTCAAGAAATTGAAAACATACCTGCGCCCGATTTTGTGAATACAATTTATGCAGTTATTAATGATAAATTAGTTGCTCTAGAAAAAAAAGAAGCCTCTACAAAAGTCAAAACAAAAGCAGGCACATTCGTTCCATATGTTGGTTTATTAGCAGCAGGAACAAAAGAAAGTTTGTTTATTAAAGATGCAAAATCACCTGTAAGATTTAATACAAATAGTATCAAATTCATTTACGAACCATCAGTTATGGTGGATCCAGAACAAAGTGTAAAAATTATTCCTTTTGAAAGTGAAAATCGTAAGGATCAAAGGATTGTTCAAACAGGAACTTCATCTGCATTTAGATCTAAAAGTAACGAAATACCTAAGGTTCCTTTTACATATAGAAAATATAAAGAAAAATATATCATTATCGAAATTGACAATGTTCCTTCTGGCGAATATGGTATTGTTTTTACATCCAATGATTACAGCAATCTAAATACAAATTTGAAATATCAATTATTTGGAATCAATTAGATTTTTTGATACGGTAAACAGCATCTAATATTTTATTTTCGAAGCAGTAGAAATAAGTCAACCCTAATTTCTGAAAAAATTTGCAAGGATTTAATGTTTTTAAATTTTTATGGTAAGCTCTAGTTTGCCACCCAATCCTAATTCAACAATTTTTTGAAGATTAGACAGTCTTACTTCCTTAATATCGTTTTCAATTTTAGATATATAGGATTTTGTAGTGCCTGCTTTTTCGGCCAATTCCTCCTGTGTTAAACCTGCACATAATCTTGCTTCTTGAAGTAAAGCACCTATTTTAAAATTTTGATATCCTACCTCTAGCCTTGCTCGATTTGGCGTCCCTTTAGCACCATAGTTCTTATCCTTAAATTGATCTAAAGTGAAAATTTTACTTTTCGTTTTCATACTCCTTTTTTATTTTCAACGCTTTATCAATTTCGTATTTCGGCGTCTTTTGTGTTTTCTTTTGGAATCCGTTTGTAATAATTATTAATTTATCTGCATCAAAAAAACAGAAAATTCTAAATATATCTTTTCCTAATTGAATTCGAATTTCATACAAACCATCAGTGTTTTCCAAATACTTGAGATAATGTTTAGATACCCTTTCAATTTCTTCAATTAACGATAGTGTCCAAATTATTTTTTCCTTAACTCTTTCATTTTGTGTTGAGAAGAAGTCCTGAAAATATTCTTTGTAAAATACAATGATTCTAATTTTATTAATTTCTAACACAAAGTTATGGATTATGTTGCACTAAAGTGCAACCTTTGAATATATATTATTTTGGCTTATAAAACCTTGCTTAAATCTAAATCACTATCAATTGCAAGCCAACACCGATTTACCGCAAAAATCATTGCCTATTATTAGCTCCCTTCATCTTAGCAACAGTTTTCTGAATTTTTGATTTATTCAGTTTTACAAATAATATGAGTAAAACTTACGCGACATAATGATACCTTTGCGCCTCGGTATAAAAGAGCGTAAATAATGGTGTATAAGATTCTTACTGTAATTGGTTTAGCTACTTTTGAAATTTATGCTGCAATCCCCGCCGGGTTTGCCTTTAAACTACATCCACTAGAAATATTCTCTTACAGTTTACTAGGAGGCTTGATAGGTGTTTTTGTAGCAGCATACCTAGGAGACATCATCAAAAAATGGATAAGCAAGTTTAGAAAACCAAAATCCAATAAAGCAACAAAAGAACCAGGATTTGTCTTAAAAATTTGGGAGAAATATGGCATTATTGGTTTAGGCTTATTAGGAACAATGAGTGTTGGAGCTCCTATAAGTATTGGTATTGGGGTAGGCTTTAATGTACCCACCAATAAAATGGTATTTTGGTGCAGTTTAGGCGTGTTGTTACGCTGTGCCATTTTTACAGCTATTGGTTATTATAGTCTACAACTAATTTAATGGTAATCATTTAGCATACGCTAGCCTTATTGCTTCAACTATTTATTTGCTACTAGAATAAATTAGCCGCCAGTCTAAATGTATTACAATGCGCCTGCAAAATATCATTGATGTCTGGTGAATAACCACCTCCCATAGCAATTGCAATAGGAATCTTATTATCATAAGCCATGTTTAAAACCATTTCATCTCTTCGCTTACATTCAGTTATACTAATATTAAATTTCCCAAATTTATCGGTCGATAAAATATCTACACCTGATAAATAAAAAATAAAATTAGGCTGTACAGTTTCTAATAACATGGGTAGAGTCTTTTCTAAAATTTCTAGATATTCTTGACCACTAATGCCGTCAGGTAGTGGAATATCTAAATCAGACTGCTCTTTATGAAATGGATAATTGTTTTTTCCATGCATACTAAAAGTAAAAACCCTAGGCTCATTTTCCATTAATTTGGCCGTACCATTACCCTGATGAACATCTAGGTCTATCACTAATATTTTTGTAACTAAATTTTTGTGAAGAAGATAATCGGATGCAACTGCCATATCATTTAAAAGGCAAAATCCTTCTCCCCTTTCGGCAAATGCATGATGTGTTCCCCCTGCTATATTTAATGCACATCCATGTTCTAAAGCAAATAAGGCACAATCAATAGTTCCTCTAGTAATAATTAATTCACGTTCAATCAATGCTGGTGATTGAGGAAAACCAATTTTTCTTTGTTCCGAAGGACTTAGCTGCTGATTAATTAATTTGTTGTAATAATCTAAATCGTGGGTGCGCAAAACATCAATTGCATCACAGGTATTTGGTGTAAACAAATTTTCTTGCGTAATCGTACCCTCATGCAATAGTTGTTCTGGGATAAGCTCATACTTTAACATCGGAAAACGATGTCCCTCAGGAAGCTTGTGATAATAGATGGGACTAAAAGCGATTTTAACCATAAAAGACACTGCAATATTCAGGACTAAAAATATAATTATTTAACCCGATTAAATCATATAATATCTTATTTTCAACCATAATATCAAAAATTATGGAAGTACATCACCCGCACCATCCTACCCACAAGAAAAAATGGTCCGAATATATTACGGAGTTCATCATGTTATTTGCAGCCGTAACACTAGGTTTTTTTGCCGAAAACATAAGGGAGCATCAAGTTATTGATAATCATAAAAATCAAAATTTGATTACCATGATTGATGATTTAAAACAAGATTCAATTCAGATTAATAAAAGGATATATGAATACAGTAATTCTTTGGTGAAATTTGAGAAAATGAAGGATTATTCTTTTGCATTTAGTCATCAAGAAATGAATGAAAATCAGCTCATAGATTCAGTAGTTACACTATATTTAAATACGACATTTAGTGTAGCCCTCTTTATTAATAATGCTTCATATAAAAACACGATCTCTTCAGGTAGCTTAAGTTTTATTAAAAACAATGAAACCAAAAAACTTATTGCAGAGTATTATGAAGCTTTATATGGCAAACTTGTTGTGAACAATACATTATTAGACAATGACTATAATGAATTTGTAGGCAAGACTTTTGGATTTGGTTTTATTATTAAATCAATTGAAAAATTACCTTTCCAAACAAGATCAAGTTCAGATCAGGTAGAGGATTTTAAATCGATTCCAGCTTTAAGAAAAAGAATTATTGACCCAGAATTTAGGTTATTGGTAAATAGAATTGAGAGTAGATGCGGCTATTACCTATATGTAATGCAAACAGCAAAAGATTTAAATACAAAACTACTCTCTCAATTAAATAAAAAAGAATTTTAAAAAAAACAACAATGGAAGTACATCACCACTCGCATCATCCAAAAAAATGGAAAGAATATGTTACAGAGTTTATCATGCTTTTTGCAGCGGTAACGCTTGGCTTTTTTGCAGAAAATCAACGTGAGCATTTAATTGAAGGAAATCGTGAAAAACAATACATGCAAAGCCTTTACGAAGACCTAAGAAAAGATACCACAATATTAAATAGTTTGGTAAAATACGATACTATTCAAACGGGAAAATTAGACACTTCCACAATATTGTTAAACAATAATGTTTGGAATGCTAATACAATAAAAGTTTTATACCGTTTAAATTTAAAAACAGCAGGTGGCTTAAGATGGAATTTAAGTGAACGCACTTCTGCTCAATTAAAAAATGCAGGCGGCATGCGACTTGTAGAAAATCAAGAGCTAAGCAACAAAATTTCTGACTACTGGGTAAAATCAGACAATCTAAAAGAGTACAGCAACTTTGTTGACGATCTAAAATTTAAAGCAAGAGAAAAATCGTACTCCATTTTTGATCAAAAATATTATTTAAACGTAACAACTGGCACGGTGGCAGATAATGCAAAACTATTAACCACCGACCCGCTCATTTTAACTGAATTTGCAAATAGATTAAACCATATTAATAATTCATTGAAGGTTGTATTATTACCCAGCGTAGACAGGCACTACAAAAGAGCGATAGAACTTCTAGAATTATTAAAAAAAGAATACAAAATCGACGAAAATACAGACGTCAATGTTGCTATATTTTAAGTATCAGCGCCATAGTGGCCGTTGTTTGTCCATGGCTATTTTGTGTGTATTTAAAAATAGGATCTTTTGAATCATACTTTTTAAGTTCAGAGCGCCACAATATTTTTGGAGAAATTTGATAATCGTAATTTATCGAAGCCCCAAATGTTTGATAACCACCTGATGTTTGGGTAGGTATAATAATTTGCTGCTTATCGCTATAGTACTCAAGCCTTGCAGCTATTTTACTTTTAGCACCCAAATTAATTTTTGAAATAATTACTGGCGTGTACCAAACTGCAGTTTTAGTATTATTTGTTTTTTGAGTGCCTATGTCAAAACCAAAAATAAATGCCTGTTTTGGTGATGCATCATAGATAGCATATAAATTATGAAATGTCCTAAATGCACTAGCGCCTCCCGAATTGATATTACCCAAAAAGTTACTGTAATTAAGCGTCAAGCTACTACTAGGCTTATAATTTACTTGTACACCAACACTTGGTTTTTGGTTATCATTTGTAATTGCAATTTTTTGCCATCCATTAAGTATATGTAGTACTACATATAAATCTTGTTTTTTGTTGGTGTAATTTAATTTGATACCAGATTCAAAATAAGGAGAGTTTTCGGCTAGTATACTTCTTGTCAAATTCCAACAATCACTTCCTACAGCACTTTCAAAACCTATATGAGATGGCATGACTCCTGCATCTAACCATAAATCTTTATCCTTGAGTAATTTGACGCCTACATTTACTTCAAATATGGGTTTTGCCCAATTAGGCTCTGCACTTAAATTATACATGGCATAATTACCAGTCATGAGTGCCAAATTAGACCTTAGTCGTTTTGCATGATAGCTTGCCTTAACAAAAGCCAAATTAACATTAAGTTGATTGTGCTTTTTATAATTGTAATTATAATCAGGCTTTTCGTTATTGCCAGGCCTCAAAAAGTCATAACTATAATACGATTCAATATAGCCACTTATTTTAAATGACTTTGAAGAGTCGCTTTGTGCAAAGGTATGAGCAGCAGTAAAAAATAAAACTAATAAACAAATAAAACGCATGAATAAAATTACAGCGAAATTTTAAATTTGTGACCATTAACCTAGGTATTCACATGCTTTTTTAAAATACGTTTTGCTTCTTTTTTTACTTTACTTGTTTTTTTAAGTCCCCAAACTTGATCACTTGCATATTTTCTGGTAAGCTCCACATCCACAATAGGTGCGGGATAGTCAATGCCAATAATAGTATTACACAATTCCTGCTCCATCAAGCTCATTTTCCAGGGTTCATGAATAAAGTTTGAAGGAATAGCCGCGAGCTCGGGAATCCACATTTTAATAAATGCGCCATCCGGATCATGCTCTATAGAGTTTTTGATGGGATTGTAAATACGGATGGTATTAATGCCTGTTACACCCGACTGCATTTGTAACTGTGGATAGTGTATGCCGGGTTCATAATCCAAAAATTGTTTAGCCAAAAAATGTAAGGACCGCCAATCCTGCCATAAATTAAAAACAAAAAAAGAAACCACCATGGCGCGCATCCTAAAATTTAAATAACCTGTTGCTACAACGCATCGCATACATGCATCTACAATGGGTATCCCCGTTTTTCCCGTTTGCCATGCCTCAATGTAAGCTTCGTTAACAGGCTTTACAATACTATCATAAGCGCTATTTATATTTTCAAATTCTATGCGACACTCATCTTCAAACTTTTGAATAAAATGACAATGCCAGTGCAAACGTGACATAAAATTTGATAGCGCCCTTTTACTATTTGAGGTTGGATATACTTGCATGGTTTGCTGAAACACCATCCGCATACTAATATTACCATAACTTAAATAGGGTGAAATTCTACTGCAACCTTTTCTACTCTGTAGTGGCTTAGAAATATGTAGTGAATAATTCTGATGTCTTTCCTGTAAAAAACTATGTAAATACTTCCAAGCAAATGTTTCGCCACCCCGCTGAAATGAAGGATGATGGGTAGTAATTTGCTTTGGTAGCTCAGGTCCTTTAATGTTATTGTAAAAAGCTGTATCTAAAGTTAAAAACGTTGCGCTTTCTAAATTTGCTACTGCAGGTGCCGATTGCATTTTTTGATTCCAGAGTGCAGCCCAGTTTTTTCTGGATTTTAATTTTCGAATAACACCGTTTTGTTGCGATTCGTGCCAATGAATGTGTTGCTCTTTAAAATACTTTTGTAAACTAATATCACGATCATAAGTCAGTTTATTTCCAATTTCTTGGTGCGAATAAACAGCTTTGATATTGTATTGTTTAGCCAAGGCGGTAAAAACAAATAAGGCCTCCCGGTAAAATATAGCAACCTGGGTATTGTAGGGTAACAGCTTGGTTTGTAGATCCTGTAAAGATTCATATACAAATCGCCAGTGCCTATCATCACTATCGTCATAACCCATAATGGAGGGTTCAAAACAATACACAAAAAGAATAGGTAGCTTCTCCTCTTGAGCCAACATTATGGGCTCATGGTCTATAAGTCGTATGTCCCGCTTAAACCATACGACCACAATATCTTGTCTTGTGCTATCCATATGATTTACCTGTGATCATTAATACTTGATGGCAATAAGACGTATCATACCCAATTTGTGAAATAACTTGATTACAGGATAAACAGGGTCAAATTCCCACCATTTAGCAGCAAAATTAGGACGGGCTCCCGCATGGTGATGGTTGTTTTGAAACAGTTCACCTAGCATTAAAAAATCAATGATTAGAGTATTTTTAGACTGGTCTTTTTCGTCTGGGAAATTTCTATAGCCGTATTTATGTCCTGCCCAATTTACAATGGCTCCTTGTATGGGACCAATTAAAAAATGAATGGGGAGTAACAAAAACATCCACCACTGCTTTGCAAAAAAGGCATAAAATGTAATGTACAGTCCTGCAAAAAATAGCCTAGTAATATTATGGTCTGCGATTTTATCAATTATGGGATACACCGGAAAGTTTTTGTCAAACTTTGGCTGTACCGCAATGGTACCTGTGTGCACACCATTATAAATTTTTCTTGTGTGCATCATCATGGTAAATGCTTCCTTAAAAAAATGCGGCGTGTGCGGATCTAACTCGGTGTCACTATAGGCATGATGCATTCTATGCAGTATCGCGTAAGCACGGGCATTTAAATAAGAAGTTCCTTGCGTTATCCAAGTATACATGTACCAGAACTTCTCCCAAAACTTAGACATAGTAAACATTTTATGCGCCGAATAACGGTGCAAATAAAATGTTTGACCAAAAAGGGATAGATACCAATGAAGTAACAAAAAAACAATAATAGCCATCAATAAATTTTAGAGCCTAAATTTAATTGAACAGCGCTTATTTATATTTTAATGTTTAATCATACCACAATAAAACCCCGTAACAGCTTACAAACCACTGTTAAAAGTTAATAGGTGCCCCACAATCACTATTTAATCAAGTCAAAAAAGCGTTTTTGGAAAACTAAAAACTGATCTTCTAAAACAGCGATTCCTTTTTCTTGAATAGGAGAAAGTGGCTCAAGTCCATTAGCAACACTTACATATAAATCACTTACACGTCTACGGTATTTAAACTCATCAAAGAAAATTGATTTTCTATTGAGTTCTACAATCTCTCTTTTAAAAGCATCAAGTTTGCTCAACTTTTCTTTAACAGAAGCAGCCGTAGTATCTCCTAACGAAATCGTCTTTACCGTTTTATCTAAAGAATCTATTAGTGTATGTAAACGCTCATGTAACTGATATAAACGCATGCTTTGCTTGTGCAATAAACCAACCGTTTGCGCACTTAAGCCTTTTGCAGGATTGGCTTCTATCAATATATTTTGAACATACTCTTTGCCATCTGTTTTGAGTACAACCTTGTACGTTCCAATATCAACCTTTGGTCCAATCACCGAAGAAAATAAAACAGTTGATTGAGCAATATAGCCACCTTGAGCAACCTTTGGTGCATTAATGGTTAAATCCCAATAAACACGGTTTAATCCTTTTGAACTTGATCCATTAATATCCTTGATTTTTTTATTGGAAGCATCATAAATTTCAATTTTCACACCGGTATTGCTACGCTCTTTTAAATAATAATAAAAAGTAGGCGCTACCGCATTGCTACCGCCATTCCAACCTGTTAAATTATCGGCAGGCAATGGAAATTGAGGTGTGTAAGCGTATTTGAAATTTTGAACTGGGTAAAATTTAACCGGTTGGTTAACATCCGATTTTACAAGTTCGCGAAGTGGCTCAATGTTATCGATAATATAAATGCCTCTTCCGTGCGATCCAATTACTAAATCATTGGTTTGTGGTTGAATTTTGATATCGCGTACTAAATTATACCAAGGCATATTTTGATATTTACTACGCATCCAGTTATTTCCACCATCCAAAGAAATAAATAAACCCATTTCAGTACCTAGAAACAGTAGCTTTTCATTTACAATATCTTCCCTAATAACATGTGCAAATCCTGTAAATTCTGGTGAGCTAAATTTCTTCCATGTCATACCGCCATCAGCACTCATCACTACATAGGTATTCATATCGCCATACATATGGTTATCAAGCGTTACATAAATTCTTTTTGAATCTAAAGAAGAAATTTCAATACTGCTTATCCAGGTTTTTTCTGGAACACCTGTTTTCCAAATAGCAGGAGCTTTGTTTTGCCATGTTTTACCGCCATCGGTGGTTAATTGCAAATTACCATCATCGGTTCCTACCCAAATAACATTTTCATTTTTAGGATCTTGTACCAGGGTAAAAATAGTACAATGATTTTCGGCACTTGTATTATCGCCTGTAATGCTTCCCGTATTTTTTTCGGCCTGATTAATTTTATTAGGATCGTTGGTTGTTAAATCTGGAGAAATTCTTTCCCAGTTTTTACCATCATCTGTAGACTTAAATAAATATTGAGCAGCCGTATATAAATTATAAACCGGTTTTCCAGCAGCATTCTTTTTCTTTGAAGCGCCCATTACAATCGGCGTATTCCAATTCCAACGATGCTCGTCGTCACCTTCTAATTTTTTAGGACGTATCCCGTATGATAAGCCCGTAGATAAATCTACTTTTGAAATTTCACCACCTTGTGATTCAGAAAAAATAATTTTTGGATTTAATAAACTTGGTTGTACCCAAAATCCATCGCCACCATTAATCCATCTCCAATCAACGGCAGTAACACCACCTGGTGCCGAGCTAGGAGCCATCCAACTATTATTGTCTTGCAATCCGCCATAAACATTGTAAGGCGTTTGATTATCTGTAGATACATGATAAAACTGACCTACCGGAAGGTTATTTAAAAAGCTCCAAGCAGTACCACGATTTGTACTCATATAAATACCACCATCCGTACCTAAAAACATCATATCAGGATTGGATGGATTGATCCACAACGCATGATGATCTGCGTGCGGAGGAACACCTCCTGTAAATGCGCCACTCCAAGAGTTTCCACCATCAGACGAAAACTGAAAGTCGTAAGCTGGACGGTATACTCTTTTTGGATCTTTTGGATCGTACACAAGCGTGCTAAAATAAAATGGACGCGCCGTTAAGTTTTCATTGGTAGGTAACTTTTTCCAAGTTTCTCCCTCATCTTCAGAAACAAAAATTCCAGATTCTTTTGCTTCAACAATTGCCATTAGCTCTGAAGGTTTTGAAGGGTTAATGGTAATTACAATTCTACCAAATTCACCAGCAGGTAATCCTTTCGAAAGTTTATTCCAAGTTTTTCCGCCATCCAAAGATTTAAACAATCCACTACCCGGACCACCAGAACTAAATGCATACGCTTTTCTTCTAAACTGCCACATTGATGCATAGATAACATTTGGCTTTGTTGGATGCATCGCAATATCAGCGCAACCTGTTTCTTCGTTAACGTATAATATTTTTGCCCACGATTTTCCACCGTCTGTGGTTTTATACAATCCTCTATTTGCAGAATTATTCCATAGTGGACCAGGCGCCGAAACATACACTGTTTTTTTATCGGTAGGATCAACAATAATTTTGCTGATGCGCTCTGTTCCTTCTAGACCAATTTTTTGCCAGTTGTTTCCTCCATCGGTTGTCTTGTAAAGTCCATCACCATAAGAGACAGAATTTCTCATATTACTTTCACCGGTACCTGCATAAACAACTTTTGCATTTCCTGGCTCAATAGCAAGAGCACCAATAGATTGACAATACTTATCAAACAAGGGCTTAAAGCTAAGTCCTCCATTTTGACTTTTCCAGATGCCACCACCCGCAGTTCCAACATATAAATTTAATTGACCATCGGCGGTAATGCCATCTATAGACGTTATTCTTCCACTCATGGTAGAAGGGCCTAAAGACCTTGCAGCCATTACCTGAAAATAAGAGGAATTAATAGTGGTTTGTGCACTTGTTAAAAGAGCAAAAAACAAAAAGATCCCAGAAAAAAATATTTTCTTTTGCATAAAAAAAGTGTGAGGTCAATTAAATAATAAATTAGTTACCGCCATTAAAAATTGCTACATCAACAGTAGGGTTAACAATGATTTTTTTATTCACCATCATCATTTGACCTTGGTCTTGCTTTAAAGCCATTTTAATACCAAAATCAAGTGTTTGATAATCCAAATATTTAACAGCAGACTTTACTTCTTGTCCTTGTTGCTTTACAACAGATTCTATTTTATAAATTAAATTAGTTTGAACATCAAAGAAATAAGTTTTTTCATTGCCGTTTTTAGTGGTCATCTTAATTTTATAATACTCATTACCATCTTCTTCATCTTTTCCTAAAAATTCAACAACAGAACCTTTTGACTTATAATCAATAAAAGCATCTTGAATATCTAGATCATCTAACTTTTGCTTTAATTCATCATCTGTAATAGGGCTTAAAGTAGCCTTACCGCCAAATGGATTTTGAGACCAACCTTTAGAAGGGGTTGTAATATCAATGATTTTGTTACCCTGAAACTCTGCGTCTACACGGGTGCCTTTCATTTGAACACCTTGCATCACAAATGGAATCGCAATCCCTTGCATTTCAATTTGTCCTTCAATTTTGATGGACTGAACTTTAGACCATTTTTCGGCGCCACCAATTGCGGTAATATACTTTGCAATGATATCATCTGCAGATTGTGCACTTACGGTAAAAACAGCTGATACAAGGACAGCCATTACAAGAAACACTTTTTTCATAAGGTTGAGTTTAAAAATTTAAAATATTGAGGTTGATTTGAAAGATTTATTGAATGCAAAATAATATAAACCAATTACGGCCTATGTTAATATGTATAAACGGCAAAAAAGTCATGTCCACTGAGGCTTTTTTATGGATGATTTGTACGGTTTAAATGACCCCCAATTCTTTACCCACAGCCGTAAAGGCTTCGATGGCCTGATCTAACTGAGCGGTGGTATGTGCGGCAGAAATTTGAACCCGTATTCTGGCCTGACCTTTTGCAACAACAGGATAATAAAAACCAATGACATAAATACCTTTTTCCAATAATTTTTCGGCCATTTTTTGAGACACTACTGCGTCGTACAACATAATTGGCACAATAGGATGTGTGCCTGGTTTAATATCAAAACCTGCGGCCGTAATTTTTGCTCTAAAATATTGCGTGTTGGCTTCTAGGGTATCACGTAGCTCGGTGGTTTGAGATAACAAGTCAAATACTGCAATAGAAGCACCTGTAATAGATGGTGCTAGCGTATTTGAAAATAAATAAGGTCTTGAGCGTTGTCTTAGTATTTCAATAATTTCTTTTTTACCTGATGTAAAACCTCCCGATGCTCCTCCTAATGCTTTGCCTAATGTTCCGGTAATAATATCTACTTTTCCCATCACACCTTTTAGTTCATGTACCCCTCTTCCTGTTTTTCCTAAAAATCCGGTAGAATGGCATTCGTCTGTCATTACCAAGGCCTCATACTTTTCGGCCAATTCAACAATTTTATCTAGTTGGGCAATGGTGCCATCCATAGAAAATGCACCATCTGTTACAATTATTTTTTGAACAGCACCTGCAGCTACTGCCTCCTTTAATTTGGCTTCCAAATCTTCCATTGAGTTGTGTTCATATCTAAAGCGCATAGACTTTGTAAGTCTTACGCCATCTATAATGGAAGCATGATTGAGTGCATCTGAAATGATCGCATCTTTTTCACCAAACAAAGGCTCAAATACACCACCGTTGGCATCAAATGCAGCAGCATATAAAATGGTATCTTCTGTTCCTAAAAATTCAGAAATCTTTTGTTCTAATGTTTTATGTATATCCTGTGTACCACAAATAAAACGAACAGATGATAAACCAAACCCATGCGAATCAATAGCTGCTTTTGCAGCTTCAATTACTTTTGGATGAGACGATAATCCTAAATAGTTATTGGCACAAAAATTTAAAACCTCTTGCCCACCCTGAATCGTAATTTGAGCCGCTTGCGCCGATGTAATGATTCTTTCTTTCTTGAATAAGCCAGCTTCTTTTATAGATGCTATTTCGTTAACTAAGAAGGGTTTGAATTGATCGTACATAAAATTATTTGTGCTTGTTATAATTAAAATAGCTAGGCAAGTTGTCTACAATAGCTGCTGTCATTGCGTTTAAATCAAATGCGGGTTTCCAATTCCAGTCATGTTGCGCGGCACTATCATCGATACTGTTGGGCCAACTGTCTGCAATTTGTTGTCTAAAATCGGATACGTATTCGATTGTAAATTTCGGGAAATAAGGCAATAAACTTTGATAAATTTCCTTTGGCGAAAAACTCATGCCCGATAAATTATAACTCGTACGAATCTTAATATTTTCTTTGGGGGCATTCATTAATTGAATAGTTGCTTGTATCGCATCTTCCATATACATCATTGGCAAATACGTATCAGCACTTAAAAAGCAAGTGAACTTTTCGTCGTTAAGGGCTTTATGGTAAATATCTACAGCATAGTCTGTGGTTCCTCCGCCTGGTAAAGACTTGTATCCAATTAAACCAGGATACCTGATACTTCTTACATCCACGCCGTATTTATTAAAATAATATTCGCACCAGTGCTCACCCGCCAATTTAGAAATACCATACACGGTGTTAGGATCTTTAAAAGCCTGTTGAGGTGTCCCGTTTTTAGGAGAGTTGGGGCCAAAAACGGCAATTGAACTAGGCCAAAAAACTTTATCAATAGCAAACTCACGCGCTACTTCTAAAACATTAAGTAGGCCACCCATATTTAAGTCCCAAGCATGTACCGGATTTTTTTCACCAAGTGCCGATAAAATAGCTGCTAAATGATACACCTGCGTAACACCCTCTTTTTCTACAATGCCAGCAAGCGCCGCCCTATCCATCACGTTTAAGGTTTGAAAAGCACAGTAATCGAACTTACTTTTAACAGATTCCTGAAAATCAGTAGCTATAACTGCTTCATTTCCATAGGTATTTGCGAGTACTTTTGTGAGCTCCGTTCCTAACTGTCCCCCTGCACCAATAACCAAAATCTTAGCCATTAACTAATGTTTGTTTGTACGCGTGAAATTAGTTGATTTGGCTAAAAATGCAAAGTTCTGTTGTAAAAAAGGAGTTAAAAAGCTGTTAGCTCTTAAGCTTCTCGACAGTCATTTTTGAGTAGATAAAATAGGTTACTATCGAAAATGTCAAACCTATAATGATAATTAAGTAGTTCATAGGCTTTGGCATACTAAGTGACATACGAATTAGTATGGTGGTAATGATAAAGCTGGCATTCCTAAAAATGAGGTTAAATGAAAATTGATAGATAAATGAAATAATGAGTAAGAGCACATCAACAAAAATCATTATGGTAAAAAAGTCCGTATAAAAAACAGTGTTAGGATTTGGAAAAGATGTTTTGCTTTGAAAAGCCAACTTTACATCGTTGAGCCAAGAAAATAAACTTATAAAACTTAAACCAATAAGCACGCCGCACATAATAACGGACAAAACTTTTTTGATTTTAATAAACTGTTCTAAATCTACATGAGCGTCACTAACGCCGTGCTTTTTATACATTTTATTGTAAATCAACGTAGAAAAAAGCATAATTATTGATGCGCCTAAATCATAAAGTATATTAATAAAGTTTGGATTATTAATAGTGGCAATATCAGCAAAATCTATGTCTGCAATGTCATGAAAAAAGCTACGAAGTGTAATAAGAGCAATGATTTCAAACTGCTTACCTATAAATTCAGAGATGGATTTAGGAATGATAATGACGAGCAAAAAAACTTCGTAATAAAGTATAAAACTAAACGGAGTATAAATTGCCTTTAAGTAACTATGACTATTAGGTCCAATAAAATTAAAAGTGTTTTCAAAAAAAATAAAAGCAATATGTGCAACAAATGAAATAATAGAAACCTTTAAAATAGCAACTTCAAAAAAATGTAGTTTTTTGGAAGTACTTAGTGTATCATAAATACCTAGTAATTTGCTAAGTAACGTATTCATGGTTCTACTTTATATTTTTATACTTTGCAAGCATTAAAAAACATCCCGCTCCAAAGAGAAGAGTAATTAATCCAGCAAAGTATGGAAGTATGTCTGTCATATCATTCTTTCTTAGTTAGTTTAAGGAATATACCAAAACATAAAATGGAAGGAACCCAAAGTCCAACAAATAGAGCTTGTTCTTTTTTACCTGTAAACCACATAATTTCTGAAAAAACAAGGGAAAGAAGTGCAGCAACTAATAATAGAATGTCGCCGCTTGTAAATTTTTTAAACATAAAATGTAAGTTTCTTCTGTAATGTAACCTATTTAAAGGGTAAAGTGATTTAAATGTTAAATCGTTTAAGTAACCGAACAATAAGTTCAAACAAGCGTTATAGAAAAAAACAAATACATGAAAATCAAAAATTTAATGCTGGCTCTAGTAGTAATAGCTGCTAGCACTATCACTGTTAAGGCGCAATCTACAATTGTAGACATCGCTGTTGGATCTAAAGATCATTCAACTTTAGTTGCTGCTGTTAAAGCTGCAGACTTAGTTGCTACACTTCAAAGTGCAGGACCTTTCACCGTTTTTGCTCCAACAAATGCAGCATTTGCAAAATTACCTGCAGGTACTGTAGAATTTTTATTAAAGCCAGAAAACAAAGCAACCTTAGCTAAAATTTTAACATACCACGTTGTAGCTGGTAGTTTTAATGCAGGCGCTGTTGTAAAAGCTATCAAAGATGGTGGCGGATCTGTAACATTAAAAACTGTAAGTGGTGGCAACCTAGTTGCTTCTATTAAAGAAGGTAAAGTAATTTTAACAGACGAAAAAGGTGCTACATCAACTGTAGTTGCTACAGATTTAACTGGTTCAAACGGTTTAATCCACGTTGTGGATGCTGTTGTATTACCAAAGTAATTATAGCTCACCAATATTTTATAATAGGGTTTACGCAATAACACGCGTAAACCCTATTTTTGTATAAAACCAATTGGTATGGAACAAAGAGATGAGCAACTATGGAAACTAGCTAAAAAAAGAGCCAACACAAAACGTAATGGTCTAGTGTATTTAACAATTATCGTTTTCTTATGGATTATTTGGCTCAGTAATAATGATTTTACGATTGGTAAAAATATGATTTATGCATGGCCTAAATGGCCTACTTTGGGGCTTAGTATCGCTTTTGTTTTTGAATACATCGATGCATACTATCGAGACAACGATTCTTTAATTGAAAAAGAATATGAAAAATTAAAAAACAAAAACAAGTAGGCTTAAAAAATAAGTAATTGAAGCGTAGAAAGAAAATCATAGCAGCGGGCGTTTTATTTTTTTTCCCTGCCGCATTTTTATTTGGACAAACCAGTGAAGACACAACAAGTAAACAAAATAATTTAAATCCTGTTAGCGTTTATTACAACCGTTGGGAAAGAAAAATAAACGAAGTACCTAACCGCATTACTAAGTTTAATTTTAAACAACAGCGTTTACAAAACCCTCAAACCATGGCTGATGCCATTGGCTTAACTGGAGAGGTATTTGTACAAAAAAGTCAAATGGGTGGCGGTAGCCCTATGATTAGGGGGTTTGCAACCAACCGTGTGTTAATTGTTGTGGATGGGGTTAGAATGAACAATGCCATTTACAGAAGCGGCAACTTACAAAACATTATTTCCTTTGATCCGTTAGCACTTCAAGACGCTGAAGTCATTTTTGGTCCAGGCTCTTTAATGTATGGTAGTGATGCCATTGGTGGTGTTATGGATTTTCACACACTCGAACCTAAACTAGCAGCAAATAATAAAACACTTGTATTAGGTGATGCGTTAGTTAGGTATGCATCTGCCAATAATGAAAAAACAGGTCATGCTAATGTAAATATTGCTGGAAAAAAATTATCCTTTCTAACGAGTTTCACAACTAGTAATTTTGGTGATTTACAAATGGGTAAAAATGGCGGTCAAGATAATTATTTGCGCAAAGAAAACATCGAGCGCATCAATAACCAAGATGTAGTGGTACAAAATACCAACCCATACCTACAAAAAAATAGTGGCTACCATCAAAATAACCTACTCACTAAATTAAGGTATAAACCAAGTGAACACTGGGATATACAGTACGGATATCATTATTCAAAAACTGGAAATATACCCCGCTACGACAGATTAATCGAGTACGCTTCAGGTAATTTACGTTTTGCAGAGTGGAATTATGGTCCACAGTTTTGGACAATGCAAAATGTACACATAGAACATAAAAAAAATACAGCCTTTTACAACGAAGCAAAAATAGTAGTTGCTTATCAGCAATACCAAGAAAGTAGAATAGACCGTAGACGAAACAACAACAACCAACGAACACAAACCGAAAACGTAGATGCTACTTCGGTAAATCTAGACTTTACAAAATCACTGAATCCTAAAGAAGAAATTTTTTATGGTGCAGAATGGATAGGTAATACGGTAGGATCAACAGCAACCAATATAAATATCACCAACGGGAACCAAACTAGGGTTGCAACGCGCTACCCGGATGGTGCAACCTGGAATTCTTTTGCATTATATTCAAGCTATAAAAAAATTATCAACGATCAATTCAATTTTTCGGGCGGACTACGCTACAATACGGGTCAAACAAAAGCAAATTTTGATACTACTTTTTTTAAATTTCCTTTTACAAGATCCAATTTACAAAACAGCAGTGTTACAGGAAATATAGGTGTCGTGTATAAAACAAGTGAACGTTTGCAAGTCAATGCACTAATCTCCACAGGATTTAGAATGCCCAACATAGATGATATTGGAAAAGTGTTTGAATCGGCACCAGGAAATGTAGTAGTTCCCAATACAAATTTACGCTCAGAATATGCATGGAACTATGAAACAGGTTTACAGTACAATCATCCAGAAAAACTAAACTACTATATTTCAATTTTCACCACTTCACTACGTAATGCTTTAACGAATAGACCTTTTACATTTAATGGACAAGACTCCATTATGTATGATGGCACAAAAAGTAGGGTTAACGCCATTCAAAATGTGGCTCAAGCAAAGGTTTGGGGTATACAATTAGGATGGGAATTGTTTTTCAATAAGCATACCAAATGGCAATCAAAATTAAATTGGATTGAAGGCCATGAAACAGATGATATTAAAAATGAGCAAGTGCCACTCAGACATGCGCCTCCTTTATTTGGTAGTAGTGCTATTCAGTGGCAAAAAAAACAGTTTACAATTGAAGTAAACACACAATTTAATGGTCAAATAAACAGTGCAAATTTGGCGCCAAGTGAAAAAGCAAAAACGTTTATTTATGCAAAAGATCAAAATGGTAACCCGTATGCGCCATCATGGTACACTATTAATATAAAAGCGACTTATACCCTAGGTAAGTTTCAATGCAATTTAGGATGGGAAAATATAACCAACCAGCGCTACAGGCCCTATTCATCAGGGATTGTAGCAGCTGGCAGTAATATTATAACAAGTGTGCGTTATAGCTTTTAATCTGGTTTATTTTTCTAGATAGAGTTGGTTAAATAGCATTTTATACGTGCTATGTGTTTGTCCTCTAAAAGTAATTTCTGGACCATATACCATTAGTTTTCCTTTACCCACCTTTGCTTCAAATGCAGCAACTGCTTGTTGTAAGTATGATTGTCCAAAAGCCCACCCACTTCTAAGTGTTTTATCTGAAGCAAACCAGGCAAGCGGTGTTACTTCACCAGTTGCTGTTGCATTGGGTAGTAAATTAAATACAGGGCTTGCACTAAAATATACATCGGCTGTTGGCTTCATACCCCAGTTTGCTCTATGGTCATTATTAACAGCAACCTGCATCACAGATCCCGGAATATAAAATTTTTCGCCAGGTAATGCTCGCTCTTTACCATTCACCATTTCAACAAGTGCATTGCGCACCGGTAATTTAAAGTGGTAGGCTAAATTAGCACTGCTACCAATTGTTATAATGGTTCCACCAGCTTCGGTAAATTCTTTTAAAGCAGGAATAGATTTTGCTGCCGTAATTCGTCCTAGCTGTGCGTGGTACATTTCAGGAATTTCTTTTTCGTTAGGCTCTCTACCTTCATAACCACCCATTGCATTTGATCCAGCCTCTGCACGAAACGCTGGAATCGCACCGCCAACAAATAAAATAACATCGTACTTACTTTTTAAATTACCGGCGTCAATTTCTTTTGCAAATACCACCGTAAATGGAAAATGATACTGCTCAAAAATCCATCTTGTCCAACCAGATGGCATAGATCCACCATACACATCCCAAAGTGCAATTCTACTAGGCTTTAATCCAACTGCACCCATATTTAATTTTTGTTGTACACCAGTAATTTTTACGCCATATTTAGCAGCTGCATTTTCTAAAATAGGCGTCGCTTTATCTGAAGCAGCTACATAAAAATATTCGCTATTTTTTTCTACCTCAATACCCTCTTTTAATAAATCATTAATTAAAATAAAGCTCGCGTTTTCTTTGGTAGAAAATGTGTAACCAACAGCACCTGCTAATTTTGTAAATGAACCTTTATGTTTTTGCTCTTCACCATAAGGGATTGTTTCAAACGGTCCATCAAAGGGTTCTAGTATGCGGTCAAACTCAAGACCCATGGTATACGCTGGTGTCCAGCCTGCCGCATCATAAGGCCTAACTGGCGGACCACCAGGATATTGAAAATCGTTAGGATGATCCTGTGGTTCAAACATATCAATCACATGCGGTCTAAATGCTTGATTGGTTTTTACAACATACGATCCTGCTTCATATTCTTTATCGCCAACTTTAAAATTAGTCGTTGCTTTTTCTACTCGAATACCACTCTTAATTAAAATATTTACAAAATTGGTAGCAGTAGTTGTTTGTGAAATTGGAATAATATATCCACGTGCATCTCTCAGTTTTGGATTTTTGTATACTTTTTCATAGTACTGTAATGCAATGGTATCGGCACGTTGGTCTTTTTGATCTGCCTTCATTAATTCGTTCACCATCTCTACTTTATTTGGAGATAATGTCCAAAAGTCTTTGTTTCCAGCATTGATTGAATTTTTACCCATGGTATAAATATTCATGAGTAGTTCATCTTTATGACGAGATGCATAATTTAATACCGCATAATTTAGTGATACCGAATAATCAATTGAATTTCTGAAATACCATTTTTGTGGCGCAATAGGAAAAGGTGTACCACTATTAGGAATAAGTCGAGACGGCACAAATGGAATTTTCATAGGTGTTGGATTACCAATCATTTCGGTTAATAAACCAACAATATTATGATAGTATGCTGTTGTTCTTAATCCACCATTCCACCAAGTCGAATAAACAGATCCGCTTTTCATGGTATAGCCTGGTTTATTTTCGGCATTTAGTCTTGTACTCATTACGGCACCTAATTGATCAATACCTGTAATCAATAATGGATCATACACATAATTAAAAGGATCACGGTAAGGAGGACCCGCTACCACAGTACCTGCAGGACCTGTTTGGTGGTGATTGTATAAAATTTGAGGCATCCATTCTACATATTGTTGAAGGCTCATATTGCGTGACTCACTCATATTGGTCATATAAAAATCACGGTTATTATCATGACCAATATATTTTTGATAGAGCCTTGGTAAATTGGCCGTGTTGCGTTTTAAAGTATCGGTGTGGCGCATGTACCAATTAGATTGTAGTTCTTGGCCATCCGGATTTGCATGTACAAATAAAATGATGGTAGATTTTAAAATTCGTTTTGTTTCATCGTCGTTACGAGATAAAATTTGATACAATGTTTCGATCCACTGATGAATGCCAAGTACTTCATTGGCATGCAATCCGCCATCAATCCATACCACCGCTTTACCTTCGTTGGCAAGTTGCTTGGCATCCGCGTCGGTTAAGCCTTCGGCTCTAGCCATTTGTTGCGATATTGATTTATACTTTGCAAGCTTGGATAAATTAGCTGGGTCAGACACAATAACCATATACTGAGTACGGCCTTCTTCGGTGGTACCAATACTTTGAAGCTTCATTTTATTTGAAGCCGCTGCTAATTTTTGTAAATACGCTTCTGTTTGCGTGTAATTGGCTAACTGATAATTATCACCAATATTAAATCCAAAATGTGATTTTGGACTTGGCACATTTTGCGCGTGGGCAAAAATAGAAACAACAAAAAGTGATAGCGATAAAATAACTTTCCTAAGCATAGAGTATAGTTTAGAGTACCTAAATTAACCGAACTAGGTTAAAAACTAAACTTTTGTTGGACCTTTTTGCATTAGATACCTGTATACGCTATTTCATAGTATCGTTGCCACCCCTGTGGTACTGCCCAAAATGAAAGCTGCGCACCTTAGCTGGCTTACCATCCGCCAAGACAACTTTAAACAAATAGTCGTAATCGTCATCAGATAACTGATTTACAGGTCTTGCAGCTCCAAGAGCTTCTATGGTTTCTAGTACAGTGTTTGAATGACCTACAATTAAAACCGATTTACCATTTGCTTGTTGATACAATACATCCCGCAAACCGGACAAACTTTTAGGATTGTATATTTCAAGCGGTACATTAAAATAGGTAGCCGTTTGTTTTGTTCTTTTGGTATCTGTCGAAAATATTTTTACAACGTTTTCTTTTTGCAAATAAGTCGCTAAATCTTTAGCCCTTTGCATACCAACATCCGTTAAATCCGGATTTAGTCTGTTTGCAAAAGAAGTGTCTTTTTCTGCATGTCTAACAATCCAAACGGTTGTTTTTTGTGCACTTGCTTCAAAACAAAATTGTAAAAACAAAACAATGAAAAAAGGCTTTATAAAATGCAGCATACAAGTAATTTAGATGCAATGTAAATAAAAAAGGCCCGGTTAGAAAACTAACCAGGCCTTTTAATTTATAAGAGAAAATTCTAATTGTCTTTACAAAGTGGGTTTAATAGTAACTCTGTAGAAGATATAGGCCAGATATACTGTTGTGCATCTGCTTTAATTTCACCCACACCAGGTTTCGCTGGTAAAGGAAGACCTAAGCGAGTGATATCAGTACCTCTAATGCCTTCACCTAAAAGCTCAATACGTCTTTCAGTTACAATTGCATCAGCAAGCGCTGTAGCGTTCGCAAAATCTGCAGCTGTAAAAACAGTTGAAGCGTCTGAACGACTACGTACTGCATTTAAAAGCGCAATGGCTTGTGGATCTACAGTATTAGTAGAACGCACTCTTGCTTCAGCTAAACTAAGTAATACCTCAGCATATCTTATAACAGGTGCATAGTCTGTAAAGATAGAAGGTACACTATACTTGGTTAAGTAGCTTTTACCACCAAATACAGCAACCATAGTTCTTCTTCTATCTGCTGTTTTCCAACCAGCATTTGCAATAATACCTGTTGGTAATAAAGAATATTCTCCATTACCGCCATTGAACGCTGCAGGTCCATAATAGTAACCCAATTGGTTTTGACCGCCTGGAGTTTCATTTGAAGCAAATGGCATAGAGAAGATAGATTCCGTAGTTGTATAAGGCGCTTTAAATACATTGGTAATATCTGCTTGTAGTGCATGCGCTACACCAGTTGGCGCAGTATAAGGCGCTGTACTACTAACAATTTTATTTGCTTCTGTAATTACATTAGCAAAACGACCCATGCTCAAATAAACCCTTGTTTTAAGTGCAATAGCAGTATTCTTGTGTGCACGAATGGTATTATTTAAAGCAGTGCTATAGCTAGCAGGTAAATTGGTTTCAGCAAAATCCAAATCTGCTAAAATTTGTGTGTATACTTCTGCTACTGTAGCTCTTGCTTTTGCATAATCATCAGAACCTGTGTTACCTTTTAAACGCATTGGTACACCTGGCTTAGAGCCATTACCATCCCAAAATGGACGAGCATACAATTGTAATAAAGAATAATAACTCATGGCTCTTAACAAACGAGCTTCTGCTTGGAAATTATTTGAAAGAGCTGTACCAACAACTGCAGTTCCTTTAGCGGTCATACCTTCTAAAAAAACGTTTGTTAGATTGATTACGTAATAGGCTCTTGACCAATGATTTTGAACTGAGTTGGTAGAACTGTTTGATGGTGTATAGTTCCATACATCAAAACCAGTTACAACGTTGGTTCTTTCGTTCATAAAGTCTTCGCCACGGATATCGTTAAAAATTTGGTAACGACCACCATACATACCTGCATTTTTAATAGAGGCATAAATCGCTCTTACCTGACCTTCTACTCGATCCCTGCTATCAAATGCAGTAAGATCAGAGATAACGTTGGTAGGAACCGGATTTACAAAATTTTCTTTGGCGCAAGAGGTCATTTGAACAAGACCTGCAGCCATCAAAATGTATAAAAGATTCTTTTTCATTTTTCTTAATTAATAGTTTAACAATTAGAATCCAACGTTGATACCAACAGTAATTGTACGTTGGTTTGCTACGGTGTTTCTGTCAATACCAAAATTGGTAGTACCGTTTCCGTTTGAAGAAACCTCAGGATCTGGTCCTGGATATGCTGTTAAGATAAGCAAGTTGTTTCCTGAAACATAAAAACGAGCATTTGAAATTTTGATTTTATCCAACATATTTTTTGGAAAATTATAACCGATTGTTAAGGTTCTTAACTTGATAAAATCTCCTTTGAATACATTGATGTCAAGTGGGAATGAAGAACCGTTAGAAACGTTGTCTCCAAATACTGGTCTTGGAAACTCAGTTACGTCTCCCGCTTTTTGCCATCTATTTAGTACACCAACTTCATTGTTCCAGAAACGTTGGTCTCTTAAACCAGCTTGCGTACCATAATATAACCAGTTACCCATTTGATAGGTAAATAACGCATTCAATTCAAAGTTTTTGAATCGTAGGTTATTTTCAAAACCACCAAATATTTTAGCGTGTGTGTTTCTGTAAACAATTGCATCTGCACTACTTACAGTTGGTGCTACAGTACCATCAGCATACATGAAACGAGATTGTCCAGCAGGTGCAACGTGTTGGAAAAACACTTGTCTACCCTGGCCGTTAACAAAAATTCTGCGTCCAGAAGCAGGGTCAACACCGGCTGTTCTTGTAACAAACAACATACCAATTGGATGACCCGGCATGGTAATACTTGGATTTTCTAAACCACCTGTAGAACCAATAATGTTGGTGATACCTGGTGCTAATGACAATACTTTATTATCGTTGGTTGATAAGTTAAATGAAGTAGTCCAAGAGAAATCTTTGTTTTGAACTACGTTGTATTTGATATCAAATTCAAAACCTCTATTGTACATAGAACCAATATTGGTTGGAATATTTGAAGGTAAACCAGCAGATGGTGGTTGTGGTACAAATAATAATAAACCATCGTTATTACTATTATAGTATCCAATTTCTGCAGTTAAACGATCATTAAACAAACCAAAGTTTAAGCCAACATCTGTTTTCTTACTAGTTTCCCAAGTAAGATTTGGATTACCTGCTTGGCTATAAGCAACAGTACCACCGCTACCATATAAACCTGAGCTATAGGTAGATAAAGATGCAAAGTTTCCTAAGCCACCAATATTACCTACTTTACCATAGCTACTTCTTAAACGTAAGCTGCTAAACACTTTATCCAGCTTCATGTTCTGAATGAATTTTTCAGATAATACATCCCAGCTTGCAGATACACCCCAGAAAATACCATACTTACTATTTACACCCAATTGAGATGCACCATCTCTACGCACGTTAGCAGTTAAAAAATATTTTCTGCTAAAATTATACTGCGCACGTGCAAACTCAGAGTATAAATAATTTTCTCCGATACCAAGTCCAGATGTATTAGGTGTAACCCAACCACCCTGAATATTTGTAAATGCTGGATCAGCAACAGTTACGCGGTTTAAGCCATAACTATTTTGATCAGATTTTTGTTGCTCTATACCCGCAAGAACACTTACGTTGTGCTTTTGTGCAAACACTTTATCAAATTGAGCAGTGGTTGTCCAAACCCAACGTTTGTTTTTATTAAAAATAGCTGAAACAGAACCTGTAGTTGAAAATCCTTCTCCAGATAATGGATGAGAATAGATATCATTATCAACCATTAAATAATCAAGACCATATTGTGTTCTTACAGCCAACCAACTTACTGGTTTAAACTGAGCATATAAATTGCTAATTAAGTGTTCACCATAGCTATTAGATCTATTTAAATCCATGGTAATTTGAGGATTGTAAAATCCTACTTGACCTAATTTGTTACCCATAACACCAATAAGTCCATTTGCTTGGTTATAAGAACCATCTGCTAAAAATGGACCCACGTTAGGAGCAGTAATTAACGCCACACGACCTAAACCTGCTGTTGCAAAAGCATCACCTAAAGATCCTGAACTTGTCGCAGCAGTATTTTTATCACTAGTGTACTGAATTTTTCCACCCATGCTAAAAAACTTACCAGCTTTATGATCAACGTTCATTAATAAAGTTAAACGCTTAAAATCGTTTCTGTTAATGATACCTTGTTGCTCTGTGTAACCAGTAGAAAAGTAATAACTAGTAGACTCATTGGCACCTGATAAACTTACTGTATTACTGTGCTGTAAACCCTGGCGGTAAACAATATCAGCCCAATTGGTATTGATTATTTTTCCATCAGGTCCTACAGTTGTTGCAAATGCATTAGTTGCAGGATTAAAAGTACCCGCATTTCTTAGGGCTTCGTTTTTATAATCCGTGTATTGTTGTGCGTCAAGTACTTGTTGTAAACGCTGAGGATTGCTAAATCCAACCCAGCTATCTAATGTAACTTTTGAACGACCTGGCTTACCTTTTTTAGTGGTAATAAATAATACACCATTTGCAGCGCGGCTACCATAAATAGCAGTTGCAGCTGCGTCTTTAGCAACGTCTACGCTTTCAATATCGTTTGGATTGATAGAAGATAAAACGTTACCTGCTGCACTGGTAGAACTACCATCACCAGTAAATACAGGTACACCATCAACTACAATAAGCGGATAAGATGATAATGAAATAGAGTTGGCACCTCTAATTCTTAATACAGGAGGCGCATTTAATACACCACTTGGAATCACTACTTGCACACCAGCAGCTCTACCGCCAAGTGCTTGTTCAAAACTTTGTGTTGGTTTGTTGGCTAAAGCCTCACCTTTTACACTCGCAATGCTACCCGTGATTTCTCTTTTCTTTTGAGTACCATAACCTACCACAACTACTTCGTTTAAAGATTTGTCTTCTGGAGATAATGAAACTTTAACACTAGATACACCTGCAATACTTACTTCTTTAGAATCAAATCCTACATAAGTAATTTTTAAGGTTTTTACTTTTTCAGTTACTTGAATTGAAAAAGATCCATTGTTGTCAGAAAGTGCATTTTTGTTAACACCTACTGCGCTAATTGTAACACCACTTAATGGTGTTCCTTTGTCATCGGTTACCTTACCGGTAACTGTCCGAGGGGATTGAGCGTAAGCCTGAGCTATAAATAGCAAAGCAAACGTCAAAAAAACAGTTAGTTTTTTCATCGTTGTTTATTTTGGTTAATATGAAGTTAAATTTAGTTAAATTATTGTTATGTTAATCACCTGGTTTTAAAAATCACTTAATTTAGCATAAATTATAAATTTTTAAATCATTGTATTTCAATGTTTTAGGAAAAAATAAACTTTATTTGACGTTAATTTTTTTATTAAGCAACATTTAATTTATTATGAAAGTAAAAGAAATAATCGGTAGAAATATACGTAGGCACAGAGAAGGTGCAGGTATAAGACAGGGTGCTTTAGCTAAAGAATTAAATATAACACCTAGTGCACTCAGTCAAATTGAAACTGGGAAAACAGATGTTTCTGTAGAACGCATTGAGCAAATCGCAGAAAAACTAAAATTGAGTTTTTATGAACTCATGACAACACCCAATCATGTAGGTGGGATTAAAGCAGGAATTGGCGTAGATACAATTAATAATAATTCAATTCACTTACTTATTGATAAATTAGACTCGCTGATTCAAGTGACGAATAAAAAACAAGATTAATTTTTACACCAATTCAAGATTAAAACTTAGCACTCAGTGTTATAAAAAAAGATCTTGCATCTGCTGGTAAAGCGCCAGGTCCAGGATAGCCGCCCGCTCTTCTTGTAAAATAAGTGACATCAAATAAATTATTGATGCCAGACTTACACTCTATGCCTTTTTTAAATTTATAAGAAAAGGTCAGATCTGAAACAGTATAAGAAGGAATCAATCCAATGGTTCCATTTGCAGAAGGTATTACTGTATTATTTGCATCACTAAATGTTTCGCTAACATAACTAACTTGTGCCGTACACAAAAATCCATTGACACCGGCAGTAATTCCACTTCTAAAAATATTTGCAGGTGCGTTTTCTATTTGCTTTCCTTTTGTAGCAGCCAATTTATGATTCGCACTATATCTAGCGTGCGTGTAAGCGTAGGAGCTAAATATGATAAAATCTAAACGGTTTTCTTTTGTGAAAATCTTAATGGGATTACATTCTACATATGTTTCAACGCCTCTACTTGCACTGTTTCCCACATTGGTTACTAGCCTATTTAAGCCATTATTTGTGGTGATAATACCTACACGGTTATTGTATTGTAGATGAAAAACACTTACATCAAATTTTAAAATGTCTTTTAACTTACCTCTATAACCAATGTCAAAATTATAACCACGTGCATCCTTTAAATATGGATCAATAATATCTGTACCTGGAGGTGCTTGTAAATTTGCAAATTGAATAGGACGATATGCTTGTGTTATATTCGCATACAGTTCTGTGGATGTACTTACATGATATTCGGCGCCTATTCCAGCCATCACAAAACTCCTGCTTCTATTAATGTTTTGCAATAAAGTGGGTAC
>JAIYCS010000127.1 GCA_027487895.1 Sediminibacterium sp.
ACAAGCAACAAAAAACTATAAAAAAACCTCGCTTCCTATCGGTGTTTTTGATTCTGGCACGGGCGGATTAACAGTGCTCGAAGCCTTGTTAACACTCGACGCATTTAATAATGAAACTGGAAAACCAGGGCCTGACGGAAAACTCGATTTTTCTAAAGAATACTTTCAGTACTTAGCAGACCAAGCAAATATGCCCTATGGTAATTACGCGGCTGCTAATAAAACCGATTTATTAAAGGAGCACATTCAAAAAAACATGCAATTTTTTTTAAAGGAGGCCCCAACAAAACCTCCTGTAAAAATGATTGTGTTGGCTTGTAATACGGCTACTGCATATGCCTTAAGCGATATTAAAAATCAATTTGAACAGCAATCTATTAGCGTGCCCGTAATTGGTGTTATCGATGCGGGTTCAAAAGCTGCACTCGCCTTTCAACAAAAAAATGGAGATGGTACCATTGGTGTTTTTGCTACTGCAGGCACGGTTGCTTCAAATGGTTATCCCAGAACCTTACAAACTATGGCTAAAGAAAAAGGGATGCAAACGTTATCGGTAATTAGTCAGGGTGGTTTTGGACTTGCCGAAAGTATTGACCGCGATTGGAGTTATTATGTAGATACATTGACTAAAGCAAGAAATGAATACAAGGGCCCTTCATTAAAAAATAGGACCTATACCATTGACACTTCTTTATTGAGTGCTTATCGGTTTGATGCTTCTGGTAATAAGTTGTTATGCGAATACGATGATAAAGGAAGTTGCTTAGACATGCAATTAAACGATCCATCAAATTATGTAAGGTACCATCTGGTAAGTTTATTGGAAAAAATGATTGCAGATAAAATTACAAAGCCAATGAATACCCTTATTTTAGGTTGTACACATTATCCGTATTTAAAAGATACAATTGCCTCTGTGTTAAATGAATTATATCATTATAAAAACAATAATGAATACAGATACAGAAAGTTTCTTGTTGAAAAAGTAGAATTGATAGACCCATCTATTGAAACTGCTAAAGAAGCTTATTTGGTGCTGAAAAACCTTACACTTTCAAACACAGCTACCGTTCAAAAAAATCAATTTTATATTACTATCCCCAACACCAACACACCTAAAAATGCATTGCAGCCAGACGGTTGGTTTACCTATGATTATAAATACGGAAGAATAGCGGGCGAAAATAAAATGTATGTGCAGTATGTTCCGTTCGATACTAAAAATATTTCGGAAGCATCATATAGCCGCTTTAAAATGGTGTTGCCTAAGTCTTATGCTGAAATTGTGAAGGCTAAGCTTAAATAGCGAACAATAAGTGACTTATTTTTTCAAAACAAAAATGGCAATTTCTTTTTCGCCATTATCAATTTGGTATTTTTTTGTTTTATGAACAAATGCGCTAAGCCTATCTATGAAAGGGTTAGAAGACAACCTATTAGGCGTTGCTAATATGATAGTACTGCCTTTATTTATAAACTTTTCAATAAGTAAAACTAAACTATTGTGTGCATCCGGTTCGTAATTCGTATCACTTAGTAAAATAGTGTCCGCAACTATATCTTCAGATACATTATTCCAATCAATACGTAAAGCTAAAGCATTGGTGAGTTTTAAGTACTCAATATTCTTTTGAAGTAATACAACTGCATCAGGCGCATAATCACTAACGATAATTTTGTGCGCTTTTGACGCGATGCTAAGTGATGGAAGCCCAATGCCTGCGCCTATTTCTAGTACTTGTTTATTTTCTATCCAAATAGGTTCTTCTAATAAAAACTCTACCAAAGCATCAGACGACCCCCATATTTTAGCCCAATATGGAAATATAGTTCTAGGATCAGTGGCAACTAATTTTTGGTAGGTTGTTTTTACTAGTGCTGGATCTGGAATGTACAGCGATAGTCCATTATTTAGCGTAACTAATTGAAGTGGATACACTTTATTGATTGGCAATTAATGTTTCATACAATGCGTTTACCGCTTTTCTAATAACATTATTGTATCCATTTGTTTCTCCTGGATGACATCCGTTACTAATTACAACGATTCCATATTTTTCTTGTGGATTAAAAAACATAGCACTAAACAGCCCATATGCAAATCCCGTATGTCCAATCAATTTTTGACCATTAATTATGGATCCTGGGGCTTCTAATGCAAACCCATAGGGCTCTAATCCAGAAGCAGCTGTTTGCATCAGTTTTGAGCTCTTTTTTGAAATGATTCTAACCCCATTGTATTTTCCATAATTGGCATGCATCATCATATAAGTAGCTAAATCTTTTGCAGATATTTTCATGCCTCCTGTTGGCGAAAAAAGTGGTGTGCTGTAACCCATTTGATAAGCAGCAAACTCTGTTGTTCTTGGATTGTAAGCGTTAGGCGATACTACAAATTTTGAAGCGTCTGGCTGGTATTCATAAATATTTGCAAACTTAGACTTGTCTAATCCGTTCACATAAAAGCCTCCATATAATTGTAGTGGCTTTAAAATATGATTTTGAATGTAGGCATCAAATCTTTCGCCACTTACTCTTTCAATAATTGTTCCAATCATATTAAAATTGAGGTTACAATACATATAGGCCTTGCCTGGCTCATAATTATTATAACACTTTTCCCAGTTTGCAGATTTTGCAGGGTTTATGGAATCGAGTGAAAAATAACCTTGATCATCATTAATAGATGAAAGGTGTGATAGCATAAGTCTTAATGTAATAACTGTTTCAGGAAATTTTGGGTTACGCACTTTAAATCCAAGTAATTCACTGACATCTTGGTCCAGTGATAATTTTTTAGCCTCTACTAGTTGCATAACCGCTGTTGCAGAAAAAGATTTTGAGATTGAAGCAATTCTAAAAATGTTTTCGTTAGTTAGGGGTGTTTTTGTTTCAGCGTCTTTTAAACCAAATGATTGAGCGTAAATCATTTTATTATTTTTTACAACAGCTACGGAGAATCCCATAACAGGATTTTCCTGCATGATTTCTTGAATAGCTGCAGTAGCTTTATTTTCTTGCGCAATACTTGTAATTGGTATTAATACCACAGCTATAACAATACCCTTTAAAACCCACTGAATTAAATTTCTCATGGTTGTAATTTTTTAATAAATATATTTAATAGTTGAGAATTACTAAATAATAAATTTAACTTAGTAGATAAATAAATCGCAGTTGTATGTTCAAAAAAATATTTAAATTATTCGCTATAGTGTTAGTGGTTTTATTTGGTGTATTACTTTATAATACGATAACATTAAATTCGGCTATTATTCCACATAAAACAGTTGAGATACCTGCAAACAAAGATTCTTCTGCGATTCATTTGAGTCAGGCCATTCAAATTAAAACTGTATCTTTTGGTGATACACTCCCTATTGATACCACTGAATTTTTAAAATTCCGCAAATTTTTAGAAACGAGCTATCCACTCGTGCATTCAAAGCTTTCCAGACAGGTATTTAATGAATTTAGCTATGTATATAAATGGGTAGGCAAAGACACAACCTTAGCACCATATGTGTTAATGGGTCATACAGATGTGGTTCCGGTAGAAGCTGCCTCAGAAAGCAAGTGGTCTGTGCCATCATTTAGTGGCGCAATCAAAAATGATACGATTTGGGGCCGAGGGGCTGTAGATGATAAAGTAGCTGTCATTGCTATTATGGAATCTGTGGAGCAGTTGCTTGCACAAAACTTTACGCCTAACAGAAATATCTATTTATGCTTTGGCCACGATGAAGAAGTGTCTGGTAAGCGTGGCGCTAAAATATATTCTGCCTGGTTTGCAAACAACAATATTAAGCCAGCACTTGTACTTGATGAAGGTGGTCAAATTGATCAGCAACATTTTAAACGTTTAAATAAACCCGTTGCTGTTATAGGTACCAACGAAAAGGGCTATGTAAACCTTGATTTGATGGTAGAAATACCTGGCGGACATTCTTCTATGCCAAGTCCAGAAACAGCAATAGATGTTTTAAATAAAGCACTTGTAAACATTCGCGCGAAGCAAATGCCAGGCGATATTACGCCTACGGTTCATGAATTAATAAAGCGCACAAGACCGGCCGAAAGCTTTATGTCTAAACTGGTATTGAGTAACTTATGGTTGTTTAAACCGTTGGTAATGGGACAGTTTGAAAAAGTAAAAGAGTCCAGTGCTATGGTTCACACAACACTTGTACCTACTATTGTTAAAGCGGGTATTAAGGATAACGTTATTCCATCAGTTGCAAAAGCCACTATAAACAGTCGCATTTTGCCAGGTCAAACGAGTGATGAGGTTTTAGCATATGTTACTAAAGTAGTTAATGATGACCGTGTTGTCATTAAAAAGCAAACGATTTCCATTATGGAACCTTCGGCTGTAAGTTCTTTTGAAAGCGAACCATTTAAAAAAATTGAAAATATTATTTACGCATCAGTGCCTAATGTTATTGTTTCACCATTTTTAATGATAGGCGCTACAGACTCCCGATATTTTAGAAACAATAGTGAAGCGGTTTTAAATTTTTCGGCAGTACAAGATGTAAAAGGTTTTCATGGTATTGATGAACGTATTGGTATCAAAGACTTACAGCGTATGATTTATTTTTACAAAGAATTTTTAAAATAAGTTACATGTTTTCGAAAAAAAATAAATGGCATCTTGCTGCAACGAGTTTAGGTGTTTTATATGCAGTTGCGCTTCTTATTTTTGCTGCAGATGTATTTAATCATGAGCAAAATATTGCCCAAACATTTTATGATATACTCCTGCATTTACTTCCCACCGCAGTTGTATTTATAATTGTTGTAGTTGCTTATAACAGGCCCCTCATTGGCGCTATTATTTATTTAGTATTAGGACTCATCTATATTATTACAGGTTGGGCTAGTATGCATTGGTCAGCCCATGTTTTGATAGCAGGCCCACTCCTTCTGTTAAGTGCGTTATACATAACTGCATGGAAATCAATTAAATAACAGAATAAGTTTGTCACTTCAACTATTAATCGTAATATTGCGATTAATATGGGAGCCAGTAAAATCATTGATTATTCGGAGGAAGAGGTGCAAATAGCAAAATTTGCAAAGGCTTTATCACATCCTGCTCGAGTTGCCATCCTGCAATTATTAATTCAAAAGCAGTCTTGTATTTGTGGTGATATTGTGGATGAACTCCCAATTGCACAATCTACCGTATCACAACACTTGAAAGAATTAAAACAAGCCGGCCTCATTAAAGGAAATATAGATGGCGCTTCTATATGTTATTGTGTTGATACAGAAGTATTACAAACAGCAAACCAAATTTTAAATAAAGTATTAGCCGTATCTATTGAGTCTCCAACAACTTGTTGTTAAACTAAAAAATATAAAAATGCAAACAGACGAACAACTTAAAGAAATCGTAAAAAACAAATACAGTGAAATAGCATTACAAGACAAAGAAACAAATATGTCTTCTTGTTGCGGTGCTGGCGGCTGCTCCACCGAAGTGTATAATATTATGTCTGAAGATTATACCGCACTTGGAGGGTATACTGCTGATGCTGATTTAGGTTTAGGTTGTGGCCTTCCTACACAATTTGCGCGCATTAAAAAAGGCGACCTTGTAATTGATTTAGGTAGTGGCGCTGGTAACGATTGTTTTATTGCCAGACATGAAACGGGTGAAACAGGTAAAGTAATTGGAATTGATTTTACACCAGCCATGATTAATAAGGCGCGTGCTAATGCAGAGGCCAGGGGTTTTAACAATGTAGAATTCAGACAAGGGGATATTGAAAATATGCCCATTACTTCTAATGTAGCAGATGTTATTGTAAGCAACTGCGTATTAAATTTAGTACCTAATAAGCATGGTGTATTTACAGAAATGTACCGGGTATTAAAACCGGGTGGCCATTTTAGTATTAGTGATGTAGTGCTTGTTGGTGCATTACCTGAAGGCCTACGAAAAGACGCTGAAATGTATGCTGGCTGTGTATCAGGAGCTATTCAAAAAAATGTATACATGGAATTAATCCATGCTACTGGTTTTGAAAATGTTACCATTCAAAAAGAAAAAGCCATTGTTATTCCTGATGATATTTTAGTAAACTATTTATCAGCAACAGAAATTGCTGCATTTAAATCGGGAAGTACGGGCATTATGAGTATTACTGTATTTGCGCAAAAACCATTAGAAAATAAAACAGCTTGTGTGCCAGGTGGCGGCTGTTGTTAATCATTACATCGATGAAAAATATTTTAGTACTCTGTACCGGCAATAGTTGTCGAAGTCAAATAGCACATGGGTATTTAAAAACATTTGCTGCAGAAAAGGCAAATGTTTATAGTGCTGGCGTAGAAACGCATGGTGTAAATCCAAGAGCCATTGCAACAATGCTAGAAGATGGCATTGACATTTCAAATCATACCTCTAACAATGTTTTAGAATATACAGGTATTGATTTTGATTTTGTAATTACAGTTTGCGATCACGCCAAAGAAGTGTGTCCGTATTATCCAAGCAATGCTCAAAAATTTCATTATAATTTTCCGGATCCAGCGAAAGCGGTTGGCACCGAAGAAGAAATTAATAGATCTTTTGCAGAAGTTCGCGAGATGATTAAAAAATACTGTTTACAATTTGTAAAAGAAAACATATGAGTGGTTTTACAGCATTAGTTATTGGAGCTACAGGCGCTACAGGTACCGAACTTGTACAGCAATTAATGGATGATAACCAGTATACTAGTGTTATTGTGTTTTCTAGAAGACCCTTATTGATTACTAGTGCTAAGCTAACAACACATATTGTTGATTTTGACAACCCGCAAGCCTGGGCGCATTTAGTAAAAGGTGATGTGCTATTTTCGGGGCTGGCTACTACCCTTAAACAAGCGGGAAGCCAAAAAGAACAATATAAAATTGATTATACCTATCAATACCAAACCGCTGCTACAGCTGCGGCTAATGGAGTAGGAAAGTATGTGTTGGTATCAGCTATGGGTGCCAATGCAAAATCTTGGCTATTTTACCCACGCATTAAAGGCGAGCTTGATAATGCCGCTTCTGCACTCCCCTTTAAGCAAATTCATATTTTTAGACCCGGTTTTTTGCTAAGGCAGCCAGATAAAATAAGGCCTATGGAAAAACTAGGTATTGCTATTATTCAGTTCTTTAATAAGTTTGGTTTATTTAAAAGCCAAAGGCCACTTCCGGTTGAGGTACTCGCGCAAAAAATGCGTTCCGTATTATTAAATCCAGACGCCCAACAATTTCAAATCTATTCTTTGGATTCAATATTTGATTTGTAGTATCTTACTATTTCAAATACCTTCTGTCATGAAAAAATTTGTTACGGTTATTGCCATTCTTGTATTATTTATTGGTACCAGCATTGCGCAAGTATTATCACCTCTTGTTACAAGATCTAAAAATTTAGATCCTGTTAAACTTGCACAAATTGATACCTTACTCAATGAGTATGTTAAAAATAATTGGTTGGTAGGCGCTTCAACTATTATTGTAAAAGACAATCAAGTGGTATATTATAAAGGTCATGGTTTTGCAGATAGGGCTTCAAAAAAACCAATGGACCCCAATTCTATTTTTAGAATCATGAGTCAGACCAAGGCTATCACTAGTTTGGCGGTATTACAATTATTTGAAAATGGTAAAATTGGTTTAGATCAAGCCGTTGGCGACTTTATTCCAACATTTAATAAGCAATCGGTTTTAAAAGATTTTAATGCTGCAGATTCAAGCTACACAACGGTTCCAGCAAAAAGAAATATTACCATTAGAGATTTATTAACGCACTCTTCTGGTATTGATTATGCTGGAATTGGTTCCGAAAAAATGCAAGCTATTTATGCAAAAGCAGGGATACCATCTGGACTAGGAAAAATTAATGGCACTTTATTGGAGCATATGAAAGTGCTAGGAACTTTACCACTTGTACATCAACCCGGTGAAAAATTTACTTATGGACTAAATACCGATTTGCTCGGTTGTATTGTTGAAGTTGTTTCTGGTATGACACTCGAAGCTTATTTTAATAAATATATTTTTGAGCCAATGGGCATGAGGGATACTTATTTTAATGTTCCAGCTTCAAAAGCAAATAGGCTTCCAACTGTTTATACCGAAGACAGTAACAATAAAATTATAGAATGGGCCCCTACATTTAGAAATATTGATCCTAAATATCCACTACTAGGCACAACATTTTTTTCTGGTGGTGCTGGTTTGTCTTCTACTGCATATGACTATGCTATTTTTTTACAAATGATTTTAAATGGCGGAAAGTACAACGGTAAACAAATTATTTCGCCCCGCACAGCCGAGTTAATGCTGAGTCCGCAACTAGATTTTAAATTTGAAGGCCTTAACGATTTTGGCTTAGGCTTTGCTATTACTTCTGATAAAGCGGCGAATTTATATGCACGAAATAAAGGTTCTTTTTCTTGGGGCGGTTATTATGGTACCAACTATTGGGCCGACCCTAAAGAAAAACTGATTTGTTTAATCATGACACAACACACCCCCAATTCTCATTTTGGATTTCAGGGTAAAATTGAAAATATCATTTACGGGAGTTTAATTAAATAATGACGACACACCCAACTGCTTAGACAAACACTATCATGAGATTGTCATTTTACTAGTAAAGTTTATCAAATAAACTATTTACAAGTATGGTTGTTTTACTTTTGCGCGCAGTTTAAAAGCCGTAATCAGTATGAACGCCCACGTAGAACAACTTAAATCTAGTATTGAGCCAGTAAGAAATACATTACTCGCGCACCCGGTATATAGTCAAATCCAAGACCTACAAGGATTACAGCGATTTTCTGAAACCCATGTTTTTGCGGTATGGGATTTTATGAGCTTGTTAAAATCACTTCAAATTGGATTGACCTCTGTGGCTCTTCCTTGGGTTCCTGTGGGTAGTGCAGATACGCGTTACTTAATCAATGAAATTGTACTCGGTGAAGAATCTGATGTAGATCAGGATGGCGTTAGAATTAGCCATTTTGAATTGTACATTAAAGCCATGCAACAAATGGGTGCTTCTACCACTGTTATTGAGGCGTTGATTGCAAAAATAAATGCAGGTACAAAAGTGCAGGATGCTATTGAAGCTGCTGAATTACCAAAAAAAGTAAAAGACTTTTTACAATTCACTTTTGATATTTCTTTTCATGCCCCCCTTCATGTTAAGGCTGCGGTTTTCACATTTGGTAGAGAAGATTTGATACCAAGTATGTTTATGAAAATTTTAGATAAAATTTATGCGGATGCCCCAGATAAAGTAAGTATTTTTAAATACTATATCGAAAGGCATATAGAAGTTGATGGTGATCATCACAGTCATTTGGCACTTGATATGGTAAGTAGGCTTTGTGGTGATGACGCTTCCAAATGGGAGGAAGCCACAAAGGCATCTGTTAAAGCACTTGCACTTCGCATAGGACTTTGGGATGCTATTTTTGAAAAATAAGTGTATGAAAAAAATGGGTGGTGTTACAGTAAGGGTTTTGCAAACGTTGGTATGGGTCGTTTTATTGGCTCAATTGCAAACAGCTTGTAGTAAACAAACATCTAGCTCAGCGGTAGATACTTATACCTTAAAAATTGGTCAGCATATCGATGTCACGCTTAATGCAAATACATCAACAGGATATAGTTGGTCTTGGATAAATAAAGCAGCTGTAACAACTGTAGATTCTGTTGCTGCTATTTCAGTTACCAGTAATAATGTTCCTGGAAGTCCTAGTCAAGAAATTTGGCGGCTTAAGGCAGTTAAAGCGGGTTCTGATTCCATTAAATTTAGATATGCGCAACCTTGGGTTGGCGGCGCAGTAGGTGAAACCAGAACCCTCTTTATAAAAGTGAATTAACTTTTTGGAAAGTCTGCACCTTCTGTAACAGACGCCCAAGTATCAAAATCATTTTTTAATTCTTCTAGTTTTTCTCTAGCGCCTCTTAATGCAGCAACGCCTAATAATAAACGCATCGGTGGTGTTTCAGATTCTACCACTTGAATCATTGCTTTTACGGCCCTTACTGGATCGCCAGCTTGATTACCACTGATACCCCTAATGGTATCTTTGTTTTTGTCGGCTGTTTCGGCGTAGTCTGCAATGGTTGCAGGACTTTCGTTGGCAGAACGGCCAGCCCAATCAGTTCTAAATCCACTAGGTGCGATAATGGTTACTTTAATACCAAGAGGTCCAACTTCTTTAGCGAGTGCTTCACTAAATCCATCTACTGCATATTTTGTGGCATTGTAAAAACCTACACCAGGAAATGATCTTAAACCTGCAATGGAAGCAATGTTTAAAATGTTTCCACTTCTTTGCTTACGCATATGTGGTAACACTTCTTGCGTCATTTTTGCTAAACCAAACACATTGATTTCAAACATTTTTCTTACTTCTGCTTCTTCACTTTCTTCGATGGAGCCAAAGTATCCAATGCCAGCATTATTTACGAGCACATCAATTTGACCAAAATGCGCCATTGTTTGTGCAACGCTTGATTTAATTTCTGCGTCAACGGTAACATCTAATTTAACAGCAATAGATGTATTTGGGTATGCCGCAACAATATCATCAACATCACTTGTTTTGCGCGATGCAACAGCAACTTTATAACCTTTTGCTAAAACTTGTTTTGCAAGTTCTCTTCCAAATCCTGTTGAACATCCTGTAATAAGCCAAACTTTTTCCATGATCATTTTATTTTGAGTGATTTGCGTTATATGCTTCGATTCCTTTTATAATTAATTTTTGTCTTCTAATTTCTCTTGGTACCACAATGATACCAATTAATAAACCAAATGCACCATAGGTAGGATTTTGATTTTGACTAAGCGAATTAGAACTAAGTGCTGTTAATCCTAAATAGCCTCCCCAAAAGTAGTTCCAATCTCTGATTCTTTTTGCACGATTAAAATATAAATAGGCTTCCGGTAACGTTACCGATAAATCTCTTGCATCAGAAATGCTTAAAGCCCTGCTTCCGAGGTAGATTTTTTTGCCAACAAGTTTCATTTTTTCTCTTGATCTTGTTTCGTCTTGTGCCATCAGAAACTGAGTGAAAAACGAAATACATAACAAAAGGGTAATCTTTTTAATCATAAATTATTGGTTATATTTATTTTTCAAAAATACCACTTAACATGGATCAAAGTAATTCGTCGCGCCGTTCATTTTTAAAAAATGTTTCTTTTGCTACTGCATTTTTTGCAGTAGGCGGTTATCAAAAAATTAGCGCGAATACTGTTTTTGAAAATAGGACTAAGGTGACACTGCGTTTTGTAGTAGCATCTGATGCGCACTATGGCCAACCTAACACGCCTTATGATGAAATGATGGAGCTAGTAATCAACCAAATCAATACTTTTAATAAAGCAACGCCGCTTGATTTTTGTGTGATCAATGGCGACATTATTCATGACAAAAAGCATTTGTTACCGCTTGCCAAACAAAAAATTGATGCGTTAGATTCTGTTTATTATGTTACAAGAGGAAATCATGACATGGTAACTGCCGATTATTGGAATGAAGTTTGGGGTATGCCGCTTAACCATACTGTAATTGTAAAAGACCAAGCTATTATTTTAGGGGACACTTCCAATGAAACTGGTAAATACCTCTCCCCAAATTTAGACTGGCTCACAGAGCAACTAGAAGCCAACAAACACCGAAAGCATGTTTTGCTGTTTTTGCATATTCCCCAAAAGGCATGGACTGCAAATGGGATCAATACCCCTGATTTTGAAACTCTGATAGACAAATACCCCAATGTGACAGCTATTTTTCATGGTCACGAGCATGACCAGGATGGCGTTAAATTACTTGGGGCAAGACAAGCCCCTTGTTTATTTGATGCCCATATGGGTGGTAATTGGGGAACCCCGTACAAGGGTTTTAGGGTTGTAGAAATATTAAAAGACGGGACGCTTGTTTCATACATGATGAATCCGACCCAAAAAATCAATACATATAGTAGTAAGGCTATAATATAAAAAATGAGGGCCCGGTTACCCAAAGCCCCCATACCCCCCGAGTTTAAAACTCAATCAAATAAACGCCACATGTCTGTGATGTTGGACACAGTTCATTTGAATTTCAATAATCTATTATCGAGTAACGGATATAAATAATAATACATTGTAAAACATTATTTAACGAATATAATATATATTTAATGTAAACAAAACGTATCTTATTTTTATTAATCTGAACCAATTGATTAGCTTTGTAAGATGCGTTTAAGACATATATATATTATTCTGTTTTTATTTGTTACGGTTCATGCGACTGCGCAAAAAAATTTACTGCGCTATTTAGCTACTCAAACAGGTTCCTTTGAACTTCAATTGCTCAATAAGGAAACTAAGCTAGTGCCTACCCCCCTGGGTTTAACCTGCACCGATTCGCGTCATGATTATATGGTCAATAATGGCCAATTGTATATGCAAATAAACGGCACGGGTAAGCTTTTTAAAATTGACAGCAGTCTCGCTATTACTAGGCTCGATAATACCTGTTACGAAGGATACAATTATGGATCTCACTCTTATATCAGGAACAATAAATTTTACAATTTAGGCGGCTGGGGATTTTGGCAATTTAATAGCGGACTCAGGTATTTTGATACCACTTCTAAAGAGTGGTTTAGGGAAGCAATAAATAAAGAAGTTCAGGTGGCTAAGCATATGAATGCGATTGTATATCCAGATAAACAAAATGACCTCATTTATGTGGTGTATCAGTCATATCCTAATTCTTACTTTAAGCTTCAAAATGAAGTAAAAAATGACACGATGTATATGCAGTGTCTAAATTTAAAAACAAACGATTGGTGGAAGGAACCTAAAATTTTAAATGATAAAATACTACAGGAAACTGTTATTGGCACAAGCGCAATGATTTTACCAGGACTAGGAATTTTATCGGAATCGTATAATCATTTGTATTTAATTAACCCAACTACCCAAAAATTATACGAAATAGAAAATGAAATTGGTGGTACCATTATGAATTATGTGGCAAGTAAAAACGGCTTGTATTTTTATAAAGATGAAAAACTACATATTTATAATCCTGGCTTAGATTCTTTGGTAAGTATTACGCTTTCCATGTCAAAATTTTCTGAAGTTGCTAAACCGCTTTACAAAGAAATAAAACCAAAAATTACAGATAAAATAAAGCTTGATCAGCTAATTTATTTGATAGCAATTTTGCTATTGTTTACAATTTCCGTGGTGCTATTTTTTAAGAATAAGTCATTGCGTAAATTGCAGCAAAATGTTGTTGGGAGCGGTTTTCACAAAAAATCAATAGAGGTAAATACGCAATTAGAATTTTCAGATAATTTAACTGAAACAGAAAAGTCGGTACTAGATATTTTACTTGAATGTTCTAAACAAAATTTACCCACATCTATCGATCAAATTAATAGAGCGCTCGGTGTAAAAAATAAAGAAGTAACAATCCAAAATAAATTAAGATCAGATACCCTTCAAATGATCAATAAAAAATTTATGGTATTTGCTTCTACCAGTGATACACTAGTTGAGCGTGAAAAAACGGCTTTAGATAAAAGGGTATACCAATACAAGATTAATGAGCGCTACCTAAATAAAATTAAATAGGTATCTCTTACGTATGTTTTGAATGTAAAAAAGGGATTAACCTTCTGATTCTTCCTCTTCTTCTTCTTTGTGTAGTGGATTTCTACGAGATGGGATCACCATTTGTTCGTCATCACTTAAGAATACCCAGAAGTTGTTTAATTCAAAAATATCGCCACTGGTTTTGCTATCTCCGTCTGCACTTCTGCGCTCGTAAGTACCTAGTAATTCACCGTGGTGTCTTAATTGATTTAATTTGTCTTCGTGTGCTAATTCTTTAAAGCTTTCGATCGTCATCATCTGTATTGATTTTGTGCAAATATATATTACTCCTTCTTATTCGCCATATAGTATTACAGCAGAACTTCCTGCCAGGGTATAATTGGTAGCTGATTTTGAAGAACCTTTACTACTTAGCCCCACTTTCCATGTGCCTTTTGGTAAAGCAATGGTTTGAGGGGTTTGTTTACCATTGTAAGCGATCCATATTTTTTTCCATGTGTCACCTACTGCCGCACCATTGATGGTATAAGCAATGATTCCTGTAGGTAGGTTTTCTTCAAAATTTAAATGCGTAGCAATTTGCGCTGCCGTTTGCATCCTAAATGCAGGATGCGCACGTCTAATTTGTATCAAGCTTTTGATAAACTGATAACTCGAATTATTTTGAGTTTTCAAATCCCAATTGATACCATTTACAACATCTCCTTTATCAAAAGAATTTTCTACTCCATTTTTTGTTCTTAAAAATTCGGTACCAGCATGTAAGAAACTGGCGCCTTGCGCAGTTAATACAATTGCATAAGCTAGTTCGTGCATTTTTGTGCGTTCAGCTACAGAAGCCTCTTTAAAAGAGAGTTCTATTTTGTCCCATAAAATATTATTATCGTGACAATCTGCATAGTTGATAAGGCCTGCAGGGCCCGCTGTATAAGGTTCTTTAGAGTAATTGACCTTGCTATAATTAATTTGTGGATGTTTTCCTGCGGCTACAATACCAAATTTTACCGACTCACTATTTTCAATTTGTCCTGTCGCAAAACCACGGTCATTGATGTTAAAAACACTACCCTTGATACCATCACGCATATCATCACTAAATACGGCAATGCCATTTAATTTTGCTGCATTTTTTTTGAGTGCTCTTTTATCATCAGGAAGTGGAGAGCTACTAGAAGTCCAGCCTTCACCATACAAAACAATCGACGGTTTTATTTTATGAAGTGTATCAGAAATTAAATTCATGGTTTCTATATCATGGATACCCATAAGATCAAAACGAAACCCATCTATATGGTATTCTTTTACCCAATACACTACACTTTCGATCATAAATTTTTGAAACATGGCATGGTCACTCGCCGTTTCATTGCCACAACTGCTTGCATCAGAAAAACTTCCATCGGCTCTTTTTCGGTAATAATAATCGGGAACCAAAATATTAAAATTAGAGTTTTTAGTGAGTGCGGTATGGTTGTACACCACATCCATAATGATGCGTAAACCATTGCTGTGCATGGTTTTAATAAGTTCCTTTAGTTCTTTGATACGCACTTTACCATCTGCGGGGTTGGTACTATAAGAGCCCTCAGGAATGTTATAATTAACTGGATCGTATCCCCAGTTGTACTGCACAGCAGCTTTCGTTTCATCTACAGAGTTGTAATCATAAAAAGGTAAGAGATGAACGTGCGTTACGCCAAGTTCTTTGATATGAGAAAGTCCTGTAGATTGTCCAGCATTGTTTTTTGTTCCAACCTCTGCTAACCCTAAAAATTTACCCTTATTTTTTATACCACTACTTGCATGAATACTTGCATCTCTAACATGTAATTCATAAATAATAGCATCGGTTTGTTTGTTGGTACTTGAAAAATTTGGAGACTTATCCTGATCCCAACCTACTGGATTGGTTTCTTTTAAATCAATGACTTGTGCTCTTAAACCATTGGTACCACAGGCTTTTGCGTATGGATCTACCACTTCTTCGCTCCAGGTATTATTAATATTAACTTGAAAAGTATAGTAATTATTTTTAAGATTTTCGGGTATGGTAATTTGCCAAACACCGTTTTCTCCTTTATTCAAATTGATAGTGCGAATTGCAGTTCCACCCATGTCAGATTTGAACAAATTTAATTTTGCAGCAGTGGCGGTTGGCGCCCAAATTTTAAACGTTGCGGCTTTTGGCGAATAGGTTAATCCTAAATCTTTACCGTTGTAAACTGGATAACTGCCACTAAGGTTTTGAGCGGTGCCATAACTAGCGGTAGCAATTAATAAAATAACTACTAATAACTTTTTCATAAATACCAAATTAAGATTGCTAATATACACCCTTAGATAAAATTAATTTTCATCAAATCTTAATTATCTTGCTGCTTTACCTCATATGCTTCCAAAGAATAAAAAAATAGACGTTATAGAAAAGCTACTATCGCTTTGTTACGAACATAATAAAGACGCGTTATTTATAATGAGTTTGATGCACCAATATGAAGAGAGGGGGAGTTTGAGTAAGAAACAGTTACAAGGATTATTACTCAAAGCACAAAAAATTAAGGAAATACCGGCCCATCAAATTGCGGCAGTAGAAGCCATTGTATTAAAAATGCCAACACGGGATAAAACCCCTGTACAAAAAACAACCCCAGCTAATAGTGAAGCTGAGGCTCAAATTGCTGCTGCCCTTGCTCAAACGGAACAGATTTTAGCAGTTTATCCATCCCATAAGCAGGTGTTATTGTTAAAGTCTAAACTTATGAGCCATCAATCACTAACGCCTCAAGAACAGGCCGACCTCAAAAAATTTGTAAAGATTTTAATTAAAAAATAGAGCTGTGTGACATCCGTCACGTTTGATGCCAAGCAAAGTGTTGACTTTTGCAGTATCAACTTACAATTAAAATAAGTAGCTATGTTTTCTTTTATTAAAAAATTATTTGGTCCAGCCACTGATTACAATGCTTTATTAGAAAAAGGTGCTGTTATTATTGACGTACGAACTGCGGGTGAATATGCGAATGGACATATTAAAGGATCTAAAAACATTCCACTTGATATGATCAATACACGTGTATCTGATTTAAAAAAAGCAGGTAAGCCAGTAATAACGGTTTGTAGAAGCGGCGCAAGAAGTGGCATGGCAAAAGGTATACTAGCATCTGGCGGTATTGAAGTATACAACGGGGGTGCTTGGAATAGTTTAATGCAAAAAATAAATTAACATGAAAGCGTTTATACAGTCTCAATATCTTGTAATTATTGGCGTATTAGTAGGAGCGCTGGGTGGCTACTTGTATTGGAAAAATATAGGTTGTGCATCAGGCACTTGTATGATTACTTCAAAACCATTTAATAGTATCATTTATTTTGGAATACTTGGTGGTCTTGTATTTAGTATGTTTAAAAAAACAACCTCTCATGTTAAGTGAATCTTTTGAAAAAATAATTGCATCCGATAAGCCCGTCCTTATTGACTTTTACGCTACTTGGTGTGGTCCATGCAAAATGATGCCCCCCATTTTAAAAGAGGTAAAAGATAAAATGGGTGAATCTGTTTCTATTTATAAAGTAGACGTAGATGTCCATCAAAATATTGCTGCACATTTTAATGTGAATAGTGTTCCAACCTTGGCTGTTTTTAAAGGCGGTAAATTATTGTGGCGCGAGCCAGGTGTGAAGCCTGCAGCACAACTTGTGCAAATCATCTCCCAATTATAGTTCCCATAACGGCTATATAATTAATCTCTCATAATTTGTATGTTTTAGTAGTTTAGCGCTAGAAACTGTAAATTATAAATTATGACTGGGATTGATAGTGTTGTTTTAGAATCTGTAATTGTACATAAGGTTGGAAATCCAACACGTTCGGAGCAGTTGATATTGTCTAACGAAGCTTTAACCATCGACGATTCATTGGTTACTGGTTTATTAACCAAGTATTTTTTAACCCCTTTTAATGAGGCGGAACAATATCAATTTTCACACCTGAGTGATTTGTCGTTAAATGAAGTGTATACTTATGTACAAACCATTTTTAACGAGCCAGATACATTTGTAGAACAAAGTAAGTTGTTGGCCAACTTTTTACACGCAAAGTCTACGCATGTAAAAGTGAAAGACGGCGAATTATATGTTGCTAAATTCACGAACCTTTCTTTTGGTACCGAATTTATTTCTGGCATTGGACTTTTTAAAAGTGAAACCAAAGAAACCTTTTTGCAATTAAAAACAAAACAGGAAGGCTGGGGTATCAGTGCAGAGGATGGTATTGCCATCAATAAATTAGATAAAGGCTGTTTGATATACAATAAAGACGGCGCAGATGGCTATGTAGTTTGTATGGTAGACAATACCAATAAGCAACAAGAAACGCAGTATTGGGTGAATGACTTTTTACAAATAACTCGCCGTGCCAACAGTTATCATTATACCGATGCGGCACTAGGTATGTGTAAACTATTTATTAGCAACGAATACCAAGATAAGTTTGAAGTAACAAAAACAGATCAGGTAGATCTCTTACACCGCAGTATGGAATACTTTACCAGCCATGAATCTTTTAATATGCAAGATTTTGGTAAAGAAGTACTCCATCACCCCGAGCTCATAGAAAGTTTTACGCAATATAAAAGCCAGTACGAAGTGGCTAAGCAAGTGGTTATTGAAGACGAGTTTTCTATTCATGTAGCGGCCGTAAAAAAGCAACAACGATTTTTTAAATCAGTGGTTAAACTCGATAAAAATTTTCATATTTATATTCATGGCCGTAAAGACTTAGTAGAAAAAGGATATGACGAAAAATCGGGCAAACAATTTTATAAGCTTTATTTTGATGAAGAATCTTAATTAATAGTAACTTTAAGAAACACTTAAATAGTACGTTATGACACATAGCCGTAGAAATTTTATCAGAAATACTGCATTTGCAGCTGCTGGTGTACTGGTTGCAAAACCTAATTTATTTGCGGCAGTAAAGCCTAAAAATATTATTGGCGTACAACTTTATTCTGTTCGCACTGACATGAAAGCCAATCCTATTGCTACTTTAGAGCAACTTGCCAAAATAGGATATAAGCATGTAGAACACGCATTTTATGCCAACCGAAAATTTTATGGCTATTCGGCAACCGAGTTTAAGAAAATACTAGATGGTTTTGGATTACAAATGCCCAGCGGACATTCAATGCTTGAATTAAAGCATTGGGACGCCGCAAAAAAAGATTTTACAGACGAATGGAAGTATACGGTAGAGGATGCAGCTACTGCCGGTATGCAATATGTAATAAGCCCTTGGTTAGATGATGAACTACGTGCTAGTTATACCGCCATGCGTTCTTTTGCAGATGTATTTAATAAAAGTGGGGAGTTGTGTAATAAGTATGGCATGAAATTTGGCTACCACAACCACAATTTCGAGTTTAATAAAAATTTAAATGGCCATTCTATTTATGAAATATTACTAGAACACACCGATCCTAGTAAAGTTTTCTTACAACTAGATATGGGTAATATTTATGGCACTGGTGCCGATCCTATTGCCATTGTAAAAAACAATCCTGGCAGGTTTTTATCGGTACATGTAAAAGATGAAATTAAATCCACTGAACCAGGGGAGTCTTTATATGAAAGCTGCGTGCTTGGAAAAGGATTTGCTGGCACTAAAGCCATTACTGAAGTTTGCGCAAGCGTTGGTGGTACTACCCATTTTATTGTGGAGCAGGAATCTTATCAAGGTCAAACACCACTTGCTGCCGTAAAGCAAGACTTAGCGATATTAAAATCTTGGGGGTACTAGTAATAGTTAAGTTGTTAGAACCAACCTTTTCTTTTAAAAATAACCACCATCCAAATGGGTACAATTAGCATGAGCCCTACTGCTATAAAAAATCCGTACTGATGATGTAGGTATGGTATCCTGTCAAAATTCATTCCAAAAATACCACCAATAACAGTGGCTGGGGCAAGTAAACAAGTAACAACAGCCATCACCTTCATCACAGCATTGGATTTTAAATTTACATGACTCAAATAAAGGTCTTGTAAGTTCATCATCATATCTCGGTAACTCTCTGCAAGTTCGTTGGCCTGTGTAATGTGGTCTAAAATATCTTTAAAATATTTTGTGGTTCTTTCTTCCAGTAAATCACTGTCGCTTCTTATAAATCCATTAATTAAATCTCGAACCGGACTTACGTTTCTTTTTAACACAATAAGTTCTTTGCGTAAACTATTAATTTCTGCCAAAGACCTAGTGTTGCTATTTCTAATAATTTTTTCTTCTAACATTTCTATGCGGTCGCCTAATTTTTCCATCACATTGTAGTAATGATCTACAATCATATCTAGCATGGCATAGCACAAATAATCTGCACCACTTAATCTTAACTTGGTGTGGTTGATTCTTAATTTTTCTCTGATACTATTAAACACATCTCTGTGGGCATCTTCTTGAAATGAAACAATAAAATGATCACCAAGCACAATACTTATTTGTTCTGTTTCTACGGCACCTGTTTGCTCATTAAAGTAAAGCATGTTGAGTAAACAAAACAATACGTTTTCAATTTCATCCATTTTAGGACGCTGGCTCACACTCATGATGTCTTCTACAATCAGATAGTGAAAACCAAAATGCGCTGCAATGGCTTCTACATCTGTTTTTCTAATGCCATCTACATTAACCCAGGAAACATTTTTACTTTCTTTGTACGGGAATGCCTCCGTTACTTGGCTGAGTTGAACCTCTTTAAAGGCTTCTGGTGAATAATCAAATATCGTAACCTTACTTTCGCTTGCTTCTACTCTTTCCGGAATAACGGTTGGATTTACCTGAAATATTGTTCTGGTTCTCTTAGTGTCAAAAACACTAAGCGGGTTTAAATATTTTAAGTATTTGTTGCTATTCATGTGGTTGTAAGTTAGAAAAATTATTCTACGATGCGAAGTTTAGCATAGTTGAGCATAATTTTTTTCTCACCATTTTTTTCAAAATTGATGGTGGCAATGGGGTTGTGCGCGGATCCTTCCATAGCGCCTACTATTCCAAAACCAAATTTCTGGTGCTCTACTTTTGCGCCTACTTGTAAATTGCTGGTATCACTTGGTGTAAAGTTAGCAGTTGGTACATGCGTAGCTACTTTTGTTGGAGGCGGTGGTGGCATGTATTCTGGTCTTGAGCTGGTTTTTCGTTTTGGTGCTTCTCCAAAACTATTTTGCATTCGGTCAAAACCAGATCCATAATCGGCACCTGCATTGTTTCGGGCACCTCCACCTGCGTAACTTTTATCTACGTATTGCTCTGGCATTTCTGCAATAAAGCGGCTCGGTTCATTTTGTACGAGTTGCCCAAAACGGTAGCGCGCGTTGGCATGCGTAAGCCAAAGTCTTTGCTTAGCTCTTGTAACAGCTACGTAAAATAACCTGCGTTCCTCCTCTAATTCTTCTCTGGTATTCATAGACATGCTACTCGGAAATAGTGTTTCTTCTACACCGCCTACAAATACGCATTCAAACTCTAATCCTTTAGAAGCGTGTATGGTCATGAGTTTTACAACATCACTATTTTCTTTATCATCATCGGCGTCTGTGAGTAAGGTAATTTGTTGAAGGTAACTACCTAGTGTTTTATCGCCGAGTTCACCGTCTTCGTTACTTGGTGATTCGATCCACTCTTTTATAGAGTTGAGTAATTCCTGAATATTCTCGTAACGTGCGAGGCCTTCGGTGGTTTTATCGTTGAATAATTCTTTTACTAGATTGGTATGCTTACCTACTTGCACCGCTACATCGTACGCGTTGTTTTGCTGCAGCATGGTTTGAAAGTAGCGTATCATGGTAACAAAGTTTTGAAGCGCTTCTAGGGTACCCGCTTTAAAACCAAATTCACCAGCTCTGCTAATCACTTCAAAGAGTGTGATATTATTTTCGTTTGCCGCAATGGCACATTTTTCTAGGGTTGTTTTACCAATACCTCTAACTGGATAGTTAATAATTCTTTTAAGCGCCTCTTCATCTTTGATATTAACCACCACGCGCAAATACGCAATAAAATCTTTGACTTCTTTGCGCTGATAGAAACTCACACCACCATAAATGCGGTAGGGAATGCCCATTCTTCTAAGGCTTTCCTCAAACGAACGGCTCTGTGCGTTGGTGCGGTACAAAATAGCAAAGTCATTGTTGTTAAAATGATTGCGAAGTCTTTGTTCTTGAATGGTGTCTGCCACAAAACGTCCTTCATCATTATCTGTCATGGTGCGCACCAAACAAATTTTTTCACCTTCTTTATTTTCGGTCCAAAGATTTTTTTGAATTTGGCCTTCGTTGTTTTTGATGACTTCGTTGGCTACATGAATAATGTTTTGACTGCTTCTATAATTTTGCTCCAGCTTTACCACTTTAACATCGTCATAGTCTTTTTTGAACTGTAAAATATTTTCGATCGTAGCGCCTCTAAAACTATAAATACTTTGTGCATCATCTCCAACCACACAAATATTTTCATGCACTGCAGCTAGTAGTTTGGTAATTTGATATTGCACCGGATTGGTATCTTGGTACTCATCAATAAGTATATATTTAAACTTGTGTTGGTATTTATGTAGTACCTCCGGAAAGTTTTTTAAGAGCTCGTGCATTTTTAAAAGTAGATCATCAAAATCCATAGCCCCATTTTTAAAACAACGGTTGGCGTATGCTGCATAGATTTGAGCAATGGCGGGCCTGTTGGCGCGCATGTCTTCTTGCTGAATGTAATAATCTGTAGCGTATTCGGCGGGAGACAGGAGTGCGTTTTTAGCACTTGAAATTCGGCTACCTACAATGTTTGCTTTGTAATGTTTATCGTCTAAGTTTAATTCGTTGACCACGGTTTTAATAACTGATCTGCTATCATCGGTGTCATAAATAGTAAAATGATTGGGGTATCCAATGCGGTGCGCTTCGGCGCGCAGAATGCGCGCAAACACACTATGAAAGGTACCAATGTATAAATTTCTAGCATCGGAATTACCCAGCGTGCGCTCAATTCTCTCCTTCATTTCGGCAGCCGCCTTATTGGTAAATGTGAGGGCTAAAATATTAAATGCATCTACACCCACAGACATCAGGTGCGCAATGCGCGTTGTTAAAACTTTTGTTTTCCCACTACCTGCACCTGCCACAATCATGAGTGGTCCGTTCACATGTAATACCGCTTCTTTTTGCGGATCATTAAGTCCTGCTAAATACTGTTGCATAGCCGCAAGATAAACCCTAGAACGCATCTTCCCTTCAATCGTTGATAAGTTAATGTACGTGTTTCATGCAGTTATAATTCAGTGTTTTTCTATATCCATTCAATATTTATTGCAGTCATATTGCATATGTTAAATTTTATATAACCTAAACCATCTCCTATGCTAGCTCAAAAAATTAAAGTGCTCATTGCCGACGATCATATCATATTTAGACGCGGCTTAAAAATGTTATTGGCTAGTATTGATGGGATCGAACTTATTGGCGAAGCCGAAAATGGCTTGGATTTACTTGCCGTTGCAGACAGATATACCCCCGATGTATTTTTAATAGATATTTCGATGCCTGTAATGGACGGGGTGATGGCAACCAAGGAACTTTGCAAAAGACACCCAGGTGCAAAGGTTATTGCCCTTTCGGTGTTTGGGCAAGAAAGTCATATTATGGAAATGCTGGATGCTGGGGCTCTCGGTTACCTCATGAAAAATGCCGACAAGGATGATATTGAACAGGCCATCGTTGCGGTCTTTAACAACAGGTCCTACTTTTGTACCGAGAGTAATAAACAGGTTAAAGACCTTATCGAAAAGTTTCAATCGGGTAGTAAAGAGCACTTAGTCGTTTTTACAGAAAGGGAAAAAGACATCATCACGCTCATTTGCAAAGGCTTTATAAGCAAAGAAATTGCATGTACCCTATATTTAAGCCAGCGCACCGTAGAAGGTCACCGCACCAGGGTAATGCAAAAAATGGGTGTTAAATCTATGGCTGGACTTGTTACCTATGCCTGCGAAAAAGGGCTTTATGGCGAATAATCTCACAATAATTAGTATCTTAGAGTATGACATTCCCAATCATCTTTGGCATTTTAGCCATCATCATTATTATTTATAGACGCCAGCGTAGAAATCAAGACTAGGCAGTTCTATAAAAAATACCGTCTCTACATCTATACAACATCCCCCCGGTGTGTATAAACATATTGACGGTATTATGACACGAATATCTAGCACCCTTGGTACTGCCTCATTAAACTAGGTGAAATAACAGGTTAGATAATAGGTAATTTCCTATATTTGTTAAGAATTCAAATGTAAAAAATAGGTTACATGTCCTATTTAAACATTGAAAATCAAACATTTATGAAAAAATTACTTTTAGCTGTACTTTCTACTTTTTTTGTTAGTGTCGCCGGATTTTCACAA
>JAIYCS010000021.1 GCA_027487895.1 Sediminibacterium sp.
AATGGTATCTTTTGGAATAAAGTTTTTTTCATCAAATACCGAACCTCTTATATAAACAATACTATCTACCGGACGAACCGCTGATACCTTAATTTGGTATTGCGCAAAAACAGCAGCAGGTAGTAAAAGAATAATTAAAACATTAAATAAAACTCTCATATGATAGATTCCTTTCAAAAGTCGTGTTTAGGAATCAATAATCAAAAAATGCGGGAATAAATTTAGTTCTATAGAATTTGTTGATTGCTTCAGGGATTAGCTTCGCTGAGCCCTAAAGGGGGGCCTGCATTAAAATTAAATGCTAGGGCGAGCCCTAGCCATTTTTTCATTTCAGTTGCTTTTGAACGTAAACGTCCCAAGCTCCTTCAATGAAAAATGCCCCTAAAAGGGGCATTTAATTTTTAATGCGGAGAGAGAGGGATTCGAACCCCCGGACCTGTAACAGTCAACGGTTTTCAAGACCGCCGCATTCGACCGCTCTGCCATCTCTCCGCGGCAAAAGTACGGTTTGAAAACCACCAACCAAAAAAAAAGTAAAAAAAATCTGAAACCCCCTATTTTATTGACTTGCAGGGCGTTATTTTGGCAAATCTGGGAGTTTTTCGACCACAGAAAGGTCTGCCAGGTCTACATTGATGGGAAGTTGACCTATTTGAACAATGGCCCTTTTACCCCTAATTTCTAATACGGTTCCTACCTGATAATTCTTTTTAAGCTTAACAAGGCTACCTACAACAATAGCACCAGTTGTTTCTTTATACTGCTTATCTACCTTTTTGGCCAACTTATTGACCACTACCTGCTCTTTGCCTTTAAAAAGGAGTTGCTGCAGGTTTTTAACCACTTCGTTTTTGTTTTCGGCCTTCTTATAATCCAGCACAATTTGCTTGAGCTTTCGCTCCATATCTTTTAGATACACAATTCGGTCTTCGGTAATTTGGTTTTGTTGCTTTAAAAGCTCTACTTGCTGGCGGTGCTTTTCTTTATCAAGCACCTGCTCCATTTCTTTTTTGAGCTTTTCATTTTCACGAAGCATTTTATGCAACTGCAACTTTTCTTTGTCAAGGTGTTGCAGATCTTGCTCCGTTCTATTTAATAGCTTGTCTAATTTAAAATGATCTTCGTCTACTAGTTTACGCGCTCTATTAATAAGTGATTTAGGAAGTCCAATTCGTTCTGCAATGGCAAACGTATAGGAGCTCCCGGGCTTACCAATAATAAGTTTGTACATGGGAAGTAAATGCACTTCATCAAACTGCATGGCACCATTAATAATACCTTGGGTATGATTGGCCATCACTTTTAAATTTAAATAGTGCGTGGTTACAACACCTAGTGCATGCTTTCGAGATAATTCTTCCAATATAACTTCTGCAAAAGCACCTCCTAAATTAGGATCACTTCCACTTCCAAGTTCATCTATAAAAAATAATGTTTTACCATTGGCCACTTCTATAAAGTGCTTCATGTGCATTAAGTGACTCGAATAGGTACTTAATTCAAACTCTAAATTTTGTGTATCCCCAATATGAATAAAGAGTTGTTTAAAAATTCCCATCTGCGAGTCGGGACTAACGGGCACCAACAGCCCACTCTGCATCATCATTTGATTGAGGCCAATGGTTTTCATAGTAACCGTTTTACCACCAGCATTGGGGCCACTGATAATTAAAATACGCTGCTGCGCATCTAATTTGATGTTAACAGGTATGGTATTTTTTCCTGCACTTTTATTGTATAAATAAAGTAGCGGATGATAGGCATTAATAAGTTCGATATGCGCTTTATCCAAAAGTTCCGGCAAATTGGCATTCATATCGATGCCTAGTTTTGCCTTTGCTTTTATAAAATCAAACTCACCCGTAATTTGTAAATACGCATTTAATAATGGCGCATACATAGACATGGTAGCCGTTAGAGCGCGCAGTATGCGCTGCACTTCTTTGGCTTCTTCATGTTCTAAAGCAAATACTTCATTGTTGAGTTCAATGGTGTCTTCGGGTTCAATAAAAGCGGTTTTTCGGCTATCACTTTCGCCATGTAAAATTCCTTTTACTTGTCTTTTGTGTTCCGAAAAAACAGCCACTACCCTTCTCCCGTTGCTAAAACTTTCGTCAATGTCTGCAGTATATCCAGCCTTGGCTAATTTTTGAATTACTTTTTCAAACATGCGCCTTAGTTCATTGCGGCGCTTGTATAAACTGAGCCTTATTTTTTGTAAATCGTCGGATGCATTGTCTTTTACAATTCCTTGTTCATCTAATACGGCATCAATACTATCCTTGATATTTTTTTCGTAGTAGGCATCTGCTAATACTTGTGCCATGGCACTAAAAGCCGCGCGTTTTTCGGGGTCAAACCACCTAAAAATATTTTCGGCATTAACAGTTAATTTACGAATGAGCATCCACTGCTCACCAACTAAGAGTGCACCCGGGATACCTAATAATTTGAGTTCTTTTTGTAAATGATAGGTAAAATCGTTGGGGAAATACTGCGCCTGTCTTAGTAGCATGGCAAACTCGTGCGTTTGTCGCAGCTCCTTTTGAATATAGTCTTTGTGGGTATGGATCCGCAAATTTTGGGCGCGATCCTGCGCATACACTGTTTTACAATGCGCTTCCAACAAAGCTTTAACTTTGTCAAACTCTAGCTGATAAAGGGCTGTATCGGGATATAGTCGCATCATAATTTCAAAAGCAGCGCAAAGGTAAGCCAAGAGGAGTTAAACCTTTTACTAGTTTTAATGTTTTAAATGATATGAGATTAACACTTTTAACCCTTTTTGCTGTCACCTGCCTTACTGCATGTGGTCAGCCACAAAACACTAAAAGCAAACCAACTATGAGCTCAAGTTCTGATAAACTACAAACAATTTATTTAGGAGAAGGTTGCTTTTGGTGCACAGAAGCTTTTTTTCAGCGTATTAATGGGGTTATTAGTGTAGAAAGTGGCTATGGCGGCGGTTTTGTAGAAAACCCAACCTACGAGCAGGTTTGTGATAAAAACACTGGTCACGTAGAAATAGCAAAAATTGTATTTGACCCGGCCATTGTGCCTTTCAAAGACATATTAGAAGTATTCTGGAAAACCCACGATCCTACCACACTTGATAGACAGGGAAACGATGTGGGCCCTCAATATAAAAGTGTTATTTATTATGTTTCGGAAGCTCAAAAAACAGAAGCACTTGCATACAAAGAAGCACTTGATAAAAGCGGCGCTTTTGATGCACCTATCGTAACAACTATCGAGCCATTTAAAAATTATTATCCTGCCGAAAACTACCACCAAAATTATTACAACAACAATACCAATCAGGGCTATTGCCGTTTTGTAATTGCGCCTAAATTAGAGAAGTTTGAAAAAGTGTTTAAAGAAAAACTAAAACACTAATTAGGAAGTTTTGTACGCCTTAATTCGAGTAAATTAAGTGCATTGGGTCCAAAACCCTTTACACCAGGTTGTACCAAATGAATTGCCATATCATACCACATGGGAATAATAGGCGCTTCATTTATCACGAGCTGATCCATGGCTCTATATAAACCATACCTGACACTATCGCGTGTTTCCAAAAGTGCTTTTTCGTAGAGCAAATCAAACTCCGCATTTTTAAAACGGGTGTAATTAGGTGGAGCAGGATTTTTGCTGTAAAACATAGCCATATAATTTTCGGCATCAGGGTAATCGGCAATCCAACTGGCTCTAAAAAATAATGCAGCCGATTTTGCTGTTTGTTCCAGTAATAAACTTTTTTGAATCACTTCTACTTGTACCGGAATCCCTACTTCTTCCATTTGTTTGGCCGCAAAGGATGCAATATCGGCGTAAATAGCCACCGTTAATAATTTAGTAGTGGGTAGCCCTTTTCCGCCCGGATAACCAGCAGCAGCAAGGAGTTCACGCGCTTTGGCCGGATTGTAAGTATAGCCTTTTACATAATCTACATTGTTAGACGGAAGCCCAGCAGGCACAAAGCCAGCCTGGGCCGGAATACCAATAGAATTGCGCATGTACATCATCAACTGTTTTTTATTGATGGCGTAATTCATGGCCTGACGCACTAATTTATTACTGGTAGCCGCCCCTTTTGTAATAGGATTATTGGCATCCACTACAATACCAAAATACTCGGTGTTTAAATAAGGATGCTTTAATAAATTTATTTTTCCTTCCCAGTCTTTTCGGAGTGTTCCGTTCTTGGTTAAAATTTCATCTTTAAAAGAAGCGTCAATATCATTTACAAAACTGAGCTTACCCTGTCTAAATTGTAAAAACTCAGTGGCCTTGTTATCAAAGAAATTAATTTTCACAGCGTCTATATAAGGTAGCCTAACACCCGCCGAATCAAGCTCCCAATAATTTTTGTTTTTATGAAGTATCATCGCCTCTCCTTCGTCCCAAGACTTAAGTAAAAAGGGGCCGGTACCACATGGATGTCTTCTAAAATCTTTACCGTATTTTTCTACTACTTCTTTGGGTACTACACTACAGTACTGTGTACTTAAAATGCCCATAATGGGGTGAAACGGGCGCTGCAACCTTAATTCAAAAGTAGAGTCGTTTATCACCACAAAAGGCATCACCGAATCTACCCTGCCATTAAAAATCCAAGCGCCACTACTTGCCACCGTTTTATCAATAATTCGGCCCAGGCTATAGGCTACGTCTGAAGCAACTAATTTTCGTCCAGTGCCTCCCTTAAACGCTTCATCTGGTGTAAAATAAACATTGGTACGGAGGTGGAAACGGTAGGTTTTTCGGTCATCACTTACCTCCCATGATTTAGCGAGTGAGGGCACAATATTTAGGTTGCTATCAATTTCAACAAGGGTATTATAGATTTGGTGCACCGCCCACATGATGGATTGGTTTTTTGCAAAAGCAGGATCTAGGGTTGCAATGCCGGTGGCTTCATTGTAACTGAAAACGTTTTTTGAAGTAGCGGCCTTTTCATAACAAGCCGTAAACAAACAAATAACCAAACCCAATAAAACAAGGAGTTTAGGCGTTTTAACAGCATTATATAGGGCCTTCTGGTGCATCTTGGCACCGAATATCCTATTTTTAAGCGATCAATAAAGAGGTTCACGTAAAAAAGTAGATAAAATAGTTCATGGGTAGCATTAGAAAACAAACCATCATTTCCAGCATTCTAGTATATGTTGGGTTTGCTATTGGCTTTGTCAACAACTACTTTTTTACCCGAAACGGATCTTTCACTCCTGCCGAGTATGGACTAACGCGCATCTTTACCGATTTTGCCCAAAACATGTTTGCTTTTGGATCACTTGGTGTGGTTCCCATTATCTATAAATTTTATCCATATTATAAAGACAACCTTCAAGAAAAAGAAATTGACCTGATTACCTGGTCGTTTTTTTTATCAATTATTGGTTTTGTTTTGGTACTTGCATTTGGCGTTTATTTTGAACCTTATTTTATTGAAAAATACCAGGCTAAATCACCACTGATTCTTGATTATTATTTTTGGATGTTCCCATTTGCCATGGGGATGCTCTTTTTTTGTGTACTAGAAAGTTTTAGCTGGGCACTTAATTTATCGGTGGTTTCAAACTTTTTAAAAGAAACCGGCTTAAGGCTTTTAACCGCTGTGTTAATTGCACTCTTTTATTTAAAACTCATCGATTTTAAAGTATTTATTTATTTGTTTTCTATACAATACTTAGTGCTGTTTGTTATTTTACTGAGTTACTTGGTAAAATCCGGTAAGCTACATTTTCCAACCACTATTAGCCGGGTAACCAAAAAGTTTTGGAAAAAAATGGTGTCAATTCAGGTATTGGTTTTTGGAGGCGCACTTATTGCAGCCCTAGCTGCCACCATCGATAGCTTTTTAATTGCAGGCATGTTAGGCCTTACCGAAGTAGGTATTTTTGTTTGGGCACAGTATGCGGCAGCGCTTATTCAAGTGCCACAACGAAGTATTCAAGCGGTTTCGGTGGGCGTATTGTCTAAGGCATGGAAGGATAAAAATTTTCCAGAAATTAACCGCATTTATGCACGCTCCTGTATTAATTTATTAATCATGGCGCTCTTTATTTTTGGCAATATTTGGCTGAATGCAAAAGAGGGTATGATTGCCTTACACATACAAAAGGCCTATTTAGATGGCCTTGGTGTGATATTTGTTTTAGGCATGGTTCGTATTATTGATGCGGGCACCGGGCTCAATGCGATTGTGATAAACACATCTACTTTTTGGCGTTTCGATTTTTATAGTGGCGTTGTGCTTTTAGCGCTCAGGTTACCACTCACGTATTTCCTGATAAAAAATTATGGTATTATTGGTTCTGCCTTTGCCGAACTATTTGCATACGGCACCTATAATTTTATCAGGTTCGAATTTTTAAGGCGCAAATTTAACATGCAGCCATTTACGCGTAAAACTGCCTACACGCTCCTATTAGGCGCATTTGCATACGGCATTACTTATTTTGCTTTTGATGGCATTACAGGCTGGACAGGTATATTTTTAAAAGCAGGATTGTTTTCGATACTTATGATTAGTGGCGTATTTTATTTAGACCTCACCCCTGATGCGCAGCAACTCTATCAGGGATGGAAACAAAAGTGGAAACAAAAATTGTAACTTTGCAAAAAATATTTCAATGAAGGCAGGTATTTTAGGTGGCGGACAACTAGGTAGAATGCTCTTACAAGCAGCAGCAAATTATACCGTTGAAACCTATGTTTTAGAAAACGACCCCCACTGCCCTGCAGCTCATTTATGCCACCATTTTATACAAGGCGATATCACTAGTTTTGACGACGTATACGCTTTTGGTAAAAAAGTAGACGTACTAACCATTGAAATAGAAAATGTAAACATTGAAGCACTAGAAAAATTGGAAGCAGAAGGTGTAAAAGTTATTCCAAAACCGAGTGCCATTAAAATTATCAAAAACAAAATCAAGCAAAAAGGATTTTACCAGGTTAACGAAATCCCTACCTCCGATTTTGTTGTTACACATACCAAAGAAAGCTTACCACACCACCATGCTTTTTTACCAGCTGTGCACAAATTAGGTGAAGGTGGTTACGACGGTAAAGGCGTTCAAATAATTAGAACCAAAGACGATTTTGAAAAAGGTTTTGATGCACCATCGGTTCTAGAAAAAATGGTAGCTATTGATAAAGAACTGGCCATGATTGTAGCTATTGCACAGGATGGTTCGGCCACTTTATACCCACCTGCCGAAATGATTTTTGATCCGGTATTAAATTTACTTGACTACCAAATTAGCCCAGCGATATTACCAGATAAAGTTTCTTGGAAAGCAGAAGCCATTGCTTTAAAACTTGTAAAGGCATTTAACAGTCCTGGATTATTTGCTGTCGAATTATTTGTTACCAAAGACGAAGAGGTTTTTGTAAATGAAACGGCCCCTCGTGTGCACAATAGTGGACACCATAGTATCGAAGCAAATTACTCGAGCCAATACGATATGCTCTGGCGCATCATGCTCAATTACCCATTAGGTAATCCGGACGCTATCCTACCCTCTGCCATTGTAAATATTTTAGGCGCCGAAGGACATAGTGGTGAAGCGGTTTACACGAACCTTGACGAAGTATTAAGTATGGACAATGTGTTTGTGCATTTGTATGGTAAAAAGCAAACAAAGCCTGGTCGTAAAATGGGCCATGTAACCATTATGCACACTGACTATCAAGACCTCAGGTACAAGGCTAATAAAATCAAACATACATTAAAGGTTGAGGCAAAAAAATAGTTCGATCCATTAATTACGAACTACTAGCGGATTTCTTTTTTAGTAGTTCCGTTGGGCATTTTTTTGTTGATGTTTAATGGCCTTGTATAACCAATACCCATCATGCTTTTAATTTGCATGCCCGGAGAGTTTTTATTTTCTCCAAATAACCTTACATCATCATCATAAATAAGATCCAAATTGTAGTTGGCCGAAAAATATTTATTGATTTTAAAAGAGAAAAAATTGGTCATAAAAACGTCAATATTTTCTGGCTTATTGGAATAATTGGAGAACAAATCCAAACGACCTCTATAATTGATGTTTCTGGCTATTACATTGTTGTGGTTGATGGTGGCAAACAAACCCACGTCCTGAACTGAGTTTTTACCTTTTGGTACACCATACTTTCCTTGAGCAGCTAATTTATTATTGGCAACAATTGTCCAACGAGCAGTTAGCGGCGATAAGAATATGGATAATTTATCGGAGGTTTTACTATCAAATCCAGCAGATACAAACACGTAGGCTGGAGATAAAAATGAAGACGCAAAATTGGCTACATTATTTGAGAATGTGTAACCGTCAAAATACTGCGACCTAAAATTAAATAGTGCCGACATATACCACTTTCCGGTACTATCAATTTTGTAACCATACTTACTTAAGATGTCAAAGCGATCGTCATTTTTTCGGCTACCCAAACTGGTGGTTTGCACATAACCAAGGTTCATATCAAAATTATTATCCCAGTTTTGACGCCCTTTTTTATAGTATAAGAAATAATTAAAGTAGCTATTAACTGACAATGAAAAATTATCGCCACCAGCTGCCCAGTTACTAAGTGAACCCTGCGCTAGGTTTGCATTAAAAATTCCACCTCTTTTCCAACGCCAATTAGCAGTGTCGGCATCTTTACGAATGGTACGCGCCGACTCATTTCTAATTTTATTGAGCATTTCCTGCCCAAAAGCCTGACTTCCAATAAAAAAAGTAACCCAAAGGGTTAAGCCATACTTCATGCACTGAAAATTATAATTGTTACAAAACTAATTGATTAACAGAATTTTTAGCGTTTTATAGCTGACAAACTGGCACAAATCGGTGTTTTTATGTTAATTTTGCCATTAAATTAGATAGTAAGGATGGAAACCCTCGCTTTAGCTGGAAAAGAACACGACGAACTTAGACAAGGAGAAGCTTTCAAACCCTTCTCTAACGACCCCAATACGTATAAGAAAAGCTTTTATATCGAAAGTTATGGCTGTGCCATGAACTTTGCAGATAGTGAAGTGATTGCCTCGATTTTAAACAAAGAAGGCTACGGCGCTACTAGAAATGTGGAAGACGCCGATTTGATTTTTTTAAACACCTGTTCTATCAGGGAAAAAGCCGAGCAAACCGTTCGCAAACGCCTCACCGAATTTAGAAAAATTAAGGAGCAAAAGCCAGGTACTTTAATTGGCATGCTGGGTTGTATGGCTGAAAGGCTTAAATCTAAATTATTAGAGGAAGAGAAATTAGTAGATATGGTGGTAGGCCCCGATGCCTACAGAAGCCTTCCTGGGCTTATCGAAGAAGCAGAAACCGGACAAAAAGCTGTAAATGTCCTATTAAGTAGAGACGAAACTTACGCAGATATTGCACCTGTTAGACTTGATAGCAATGGCATTAGTGCTTTTGTTTCTATTATGCGTGGATGTAACAACATGTGTAGCTTTTGCGTAGTTCCTTTTACCAGAGGTAGAGAAAGAAGCAGAGACGCGCATTCGATTGTTGCAGAAGCTACCGATTTATTTAACAGAGGATTTAAAGAAGTAACATTATTAGGTCAAAACGTAGATAGTTACCACTGGATAAATGAGCAAAATAATGAGGCGGTAACTTTTGCGATGTTATTAGAAAAAGTAGCTTTAATTGACCCAAGCCTTCGCGTTCGTTTTAGTACATCTCACCCTAAAGACATCACAGACGAAGTACTTCATACCATTAACAAGTATAAAAACATTTGTAAATACATTCACCTACCGGTTCAAAGTGGAAGCACTCGACTACTTCAACTCATGAACCGCACCTATACGCGTGAATGGTACATTGCAAAAGTGAACCGCATTTTTGAACTCATCCCTGATTGTGGTATTAGTTCTGATATTATTGCAGGTTTTTGTACTGAAACCGAAGAAGACCACCAAGATACACTTAGTATTATGGAGCATTGTAAATACGACATGAGCTACATGTATTTTTACAGTGAAAGGCCTGGAACCCTTGCTGCCAAAAGATATACAGACGATATTCCAGAACCTATCAAAAAAAGAAGACTTCAAGAAATTGTGGATATGCAGGGTGTACTTTCTACGGCGAGCAACCAAAAAGATGTGGGTAGTGTGTTTGAAGTATTGGTTGAAGGCAATAGCCGAAAAAATGAAAATGATTGGACTGGCCGCACTTCACAAAACAAAGTATTGGTGTTTCCAAAAACAGCTGGCAATGATTTAAAAGGCAAGTATGCACAAGTAAAAGTTACTGGCTATACCAGAACCACATTACTTGGCGAGCAGGTTGGATAAATTTATTTGAACGAATTAATAAGGTCAACTATGGATCTTCAAAGTATAAAAAACAGATTTAACATCATTGGTAATGCACCTGCACTTAACCACGCCCTTAATACGGCTGTGCAAGTTGCTGCCACAGATTTAACGGTTTTAATTGTTGGTGAAAGTGGTGTGGGTAAAGAAGTATTTTCTCAAATTATTCATGCCCTATCGGCGCGCAAACACAACCCTTTTATTGCGGTAAACTGTGGCGCTATTCCGGAAGGCACTATCGACTCCGAATTATTTGGTCACGAAAAAGGATCATTTACAGGTGCCGTAGATAGCCGTAAAGGTTATTTTGAAACAGTAAGTGGTGGTACTATTTTTTTAGATGAAATTGGTGAAATGCCCATTGGCACCCAAGCCCGACTACTTCGTGTTTTAGAAACCGGCGAGTTTATTAGAGTGGGTTCATCTAAAGTGCAAAAAACAGATGTACGTGTTATTGCAGCTACCAATAGAGAACTATTAGAGTTTACACAAAAAGGAAGATTTAGAGAAGACTTGTATTACCGTTTAAGTACGGTGCCTATTCGGGTACCATCACTTAGAGACCGTAAAGAAGATGTTAGTTTACTTTTCAGAAAATTTGTGGTAGACTTTGCAGAACGCTATAAAACAACACCTGTTCAATTAGACGAAGAAGCAAAAGCAATTCTTATCAATCATCCGTGGCAGGGTAATGTGCGTGAACTAAAAAATATTGCAGAGCAAATTTCTGTATTAAGTAATACCAATTTAATTAACGCCACTACCCTACAAGGATTCTTGCCGGATCAAAGTAAGTTTTCTAGAATGCCCGTACTTGCTGGACAAAACCAAGGTGGTGAATTTGCCAACGAGCGTGAAATTTTATACAAACTCTTTTTTGACATGAAAAAAGATGTTACCGAGCTTAAAAAAATGTTTGTAGAAATTCTTCAAAACCCTTCGTTAGCAGGCGCTGCAGCCAATTTTACCAGGGAATCTATTTTACAAGATTTTACGGGGCACGAAGTTGAACATAATACACCACAACATTTTATTGCACCAGCCAGTAATACTGTTGCTGCACAACCAGTTTTATTACAAGACAATGACATGCACCAGCATGAAGAAATTGAAGAGTCTTTAAATATTATTGATAAAGAAAAAGAATTGATATTAAAAGCGCTCAAAAAACACAAAGGCAAAAGAAGGGATGCTTCTTTGGATTTAGGAATTAGTGAAAGAACGCTTTATAGAAAATTAAAAGAGTACGACATTGAAGATTAGTACTGAGATTAAAACACCTAATATGAAACTCTCTACAGTATATAGCATTTTATTTTTGGTGGCCACAGTAGCTTTAACCAGCTGTGGTATTTATAAGTTTAACGACGCCAGTATAGATCCTGCCGTAAAAACCATCAAGCTTGGTTTTATTGAAAACAGAGCCCGTTATGTAAACCCACAATTAAGTCCAAAGCTTAATGACAAATGGCAATTAAAAATTGCGAGTCAAACAAAACTGACCAGAACTACCAGTGATGATGCACATTATATCATTAGTGGCACCGTTACCAATTACGACGCATCACAAACAGTGGGTGTAAGCAATCAACAAGCATCCACCAACCGTTTAACCGTTACCGTTCATATTGTTTTTAGAAACACCCTAACCAATAAAACCGAGGAGTTTGACGTGAGTCGTAGTTTTGATTTTGACGCCAATTTAACCCTTACACAGGCCGAGGCAAGACTGCTCGACGAAATGGTGAGAAGCTTAACGGATGATATGTTTAACCGTATTTTTTCTAACTGGTAATCTATTTGTACATTTAACTTCTAGTATTTAAAACATGAGTCAGTTCAGTAGTTTAGTAGCAAAACACCTCACAGGTAAAGAAAACCTGTCTGCTACTTCTGTAGATGTACTAGAAAGCTTACAAAAGCAATACCCATTTTTTGCGCCAGCCACGGTGCTGGTTGCGGCAAAAAACCACAAAAAAGGCACTGAAACAAGTAAAGCGGCACTTTCTGTGGGAAATACAGGATGGTTTCAGCATGTTTTAACCGCCCCCGTACCTTCTGCTATTAGCAATATTATTAGCAAACAGCTCGCCGATTACAATAAACCGGTTACTCCAGACCAGATTTTAGAGATAGAATCACCGGTTTTATACCATACCATCGATTATTTTGCCTCACAGGGCATCAAAATAGACCTAAATCAGGGTCATCAAGACGAATTGTCAACCAAGCTTAAGAAGTTCACAGATTGGCTAAAAGAGGTCAAACATCCGGTTACAGAGGGCCAAACCGTACCCGAATCGGAAGCTGACACCCCCTTTTCTAGTGAATCTGACATAGAAAAAGCCGTGGTTACAATAGCCGAAAAGTCTAACGAATCAAGGGAGGTTGTAACCGAAACTATGGCAGAAGTGCTGGGTAAACAGGGCCGCCGAGAAAAGGCAATTCAGCTCTACCAAAAATTAAGTTTCATAAATCCTGAAAAATCCGTTTATTTTGCTGCCAAGATTCAACAATTAAAAGGATTATAAGATGACTATTTTGTTTCTAGTTTTGATAGTAGCTGCTTGTGTAGCTTTAGGTTTTGTGGTTTTAATCCAAAATCCAAAAGGTGGTGGATTGTCTAGTAATGTTGGTGGCATTAGCAACCAATTTATGGGTGTTAAACAAACCACGGACGTTTTAGAGAAAGGTACTTGGTTGTTTGCAGCCATCATTGCTGTTTTGGCTTTACTTTCAACCCTTTTCTTAAAGGGTGGTACTGGCGCTGCTACCGAAGACTCATTACTACAAAAAGTAAACACGAATAGTTCAGCACCTGCTGCTCCGGCTCCTGCTCCTAACCCAGCAACAACTGCCGATACTACAAAAAAATAAAGTTAACTTTTGATATTTAAAACCCTGTCTGTATATGCAGTCAGGGTTTTTTGTTTAAATTGAAACCATGAAAAAATTTGGAACAATCCTAATTGTTGTTTTACTGGTAGCAGGTACTGTTACAGCATGGAGTATTTTTTCATCGATCACTAATTTTTCTGGTGCACAAAAAAGTTTTACCGTAGATCAGTCCATTGTAAAAAAAGGAGCTGTTATTGGTTATTTAAGTAAAGAAGGACTCATTACAAATAGCATTGGGCTTCATTTACTTTCGATGGTGTTACCCAATTGGGATTTAGTAAGACCGGGCAAGTACCAATTAAAAAAAGGACAAACTGCTTGGCAAATTGCAAGGATGCTAAAAAATGGACGCGTTGCAGAAGTGAAGCTGGTGATTAATAAACTAAGAACCAAAGAAGACTTTGCACAGCTCATAGGCAATCAGTTTTCTACAGACTCTGCTACTGTGATGCAGTTTATTTCAAACAATGATTCGTTACAAGCATTTGGTGTAGACACTAGCACCTTTTACGCGATCATCATACAAGACACCTATCAATTTTATTGGGATACACCACTAAGGCAAATTTTAACCAAGTTAAAATCCTACCAAGAAAAGTTTTGGGATGATATTGATCGTCGAAACAAATTACAATCCAAACACTTAACGGATATTGAAGCCTATACCCTTGCTTCAATTGTTGATGAAGAAACCAATGTGGCTTCAGATAAATACAAAATTGCAAGCGTATACATGAATAGGCTCGCAAAAGAAATGCCGCTACAGGCATGCCCTACCATTAAATTTGCCATGAAGGATTTTACCATCACAAGGATTTATGAAAAGTATTTATCCAATCCTTCTCCGTATAATACTTACCGTAAAAAAGGATTACCTCCGGGCCCTATTTGCACACCACTACCTGCAACAATCGATATTATTTTAAACGCACCCAATACCAACTATTTATACTTTGTTGCTAAAAGTGATTTTAGTGGTATGCACCATTTTAGTCCAACGTACGAAGAGCATAATAGATATGCCATCGAGTATCAAAAAGCTTTGGACATTTATATGGCGAAAAAAAATAAGCAACCTTGATAAAGTTACACCGCATCATATTAAATTGGGGGCCTATCGATTACGTTGTTAAAAAAAGTAAGACGATGGTGATACCAGGCTTTAAAGGCATGCCGGTATATGATGTAGTTGTATTTTTTTTCAGACAAATCAATAAGGTTGGATTAAACGAAAGAGCTTCTGCCATTACGTTTAACTTGATTATGGCGCTACCTGCAGCCATGCTATTTTTATTTTCACTCATACCCTATTTTCCGCCATCCTTTAAAGTTGAAGCGCAAATATTAAAGCTATTTAAAGACATTACACCCAATAGCCAAACCTATGCGTTTATCAAAAATTTAATCAACGACTTGCTTCAAAAGCACGTGGGTATCTTTTCTTTTGGCTTTTTATTACTCATTTTTTACGCATCCAATGCCATGATGGGTATCATCCGAACTTTTGATCGATCTATACAGGAGCAAAAAGGTTTTTTTATGCATAGGCGCTGGCGGGCCATCCGTTTAACTGCCATTTTAATCGTACTTATTATTGCTTCCTCATTAATATTAATTGGTCAAGAACAACTAGCATCACTTGTAAGAAGTTTGTTTCAGCTCAAAAGAAAAACAACACTACCCTATTGGAATGGTGTACGCTGGTCCATTATTATTGGACTATTATTTACAGGTATCTCACTCATTTATACCTATGCCCCCTCTGTAAAAAAAAGATGGGCCTTTGTATCGCCAGGATCATTACTAGCAACCACCTTAACGCTTTTAACCACACTCGTTTTTTCGTATTGGGTAGACATGTTTGCAAGCTCTAACTACAATAAAGTATATGGATCTATTGGAACCGTATTAATTATCATGCTCCTCATGTATATCAACTCTCTGATCCTATTAATTGGATTTGAATTAAATGTGAGCCTTACTTATTTGACCAAGCAAAAAAATCAGTCGGAAAAGAAATAATCGCCATAAGTTAATTGCGAAAATTAATCGCCATAATTTAATTGCGAAAAATTAATCTTCTGCGCACCAATTCTTGAGCAAAGTTTCTTGACGCTCCAATGACATGGTTTGCTCCTTGTAATGTCCAGCAGCCATTTTTTGACGATGTGCCTCATAAATTGAAACAGCACAGGCCACCGAAATATTGAGACTCTTAATAAAACCAAGTTGCGGAATAATAAAATTACCATCGGCAAGGGCAATGGTTTCTTCGCTTACCCCATCATGCTCATTACCAAAAACGAGGGCTACCGAATCCGTAAAATCAATGTCATATAAACTTACAGCGTCACTAGATAAATGTGTGGTATAAATTTTATTGTAATTTTTACGGAGCGCCGTAAAACATTCTTGGGCATTGGTAAATTGGTAAACCGTTAGCCATTTAGCCGCGCTACTGCTACTTTTAACACCAAAATAATCATGCTTTGCAATTTTTGTGTTAAGGATATAAATATCCTGAATACCAACCGCATCACAGGTACGCATAACGGCCGATATATTGTGTGGATCATTTACATTTTCCATCACCACCGTTAAATTGGTTTGTCTATTTTTAATCACCGATAACATACGGTTGTAGCGCTCAGGAGTCATGAGTAGTAATTTATAGAAGCGTTATACCTAAACCAGGCTTGTTTGTTAAAGTAACAACGCCGTTGTCAAATGTGATGCCCGTAGCAATATCTTCCGATAACAATAACGGCCCATCCATATCTACATGATCGAGTTGTGGTAAAAAATGTGCAATGGCCGCAGAACCTATGCTAGATTCATTCATAGAGCCCATCATCACTTTTAAACCAAGGCCGCGGGCCGTTTCAATCATTCGAAGTGCAGGTGTTGGCCCACTACATTTGGTAAGCTTAATATTAATACCATGAAAGTGTCCTGAACATTTTTGAACATCGGATTCCATCACACAACTTTCATCGGCATATAGTGGTAGTTCCGATTTTTCATATAATATTTTCATGCCCTCCCAATTGTCTTTTGCAAGTGGTTGTTCAATAAACTCAACACCCATTTTTGCAAGTATTGGGATTTTTAAAAGCGCTTCTTCGGTGGTCCAACCCGCATTGGCATCCACCCTAAAAACAGCAGTAGTAGCAGCTGTTAGCACTTCCATGATTTCAATATCCTCAGGCGTGCCTAATTTTATTTTATACACGGGCCATGGTTTGGCCTTCATTTTTTCTAGCATTTTTGGTATGGTATCAATACCAATGGTATAATCTGTTAGTGGCGTGTTTTGCCAAGTTGTATTCCATAATGCATAGAGCTGCTGCCCCTTCATTTTGCCATATAAATCCCAGCAGGCCATATCAAGTGCCGATACTAAAAAGGGATTTTTTGGAAACAAGTGATGTAAATAATGCCAATAACGAGCAGGATCTGTGAGTGCAAATTTTTCAACCATTGCACGCTTAGACTCAAGGTCTTCGATCATTTTTTCGACCGTAATATCGTAATAAACAATGGCAGGGGCTTCCCCAAAACCAATAAAATTCCCTAGTGATAATGAAACTACAAGAGATGGTTGATGGGTTTTTGTACGACCATTTGAAATCGTAAATGGATACTCAAACGGTAACGAGATAGATTTATAATTGAGTTGCAATGCTTATTATTTAGGTAGAACAAATATAAAGCAGAAAGCAGTAAGAAAGGCCCTCTTATGCCCTACCACTAGACGCAATACAAGCCTGTAGTTCATTATTGAAACTGTCTTGTTCCAATAAATTTTCGAGGGTCATATGCATACGGTACTGCCAGTAATGGTTTGGGTTGGCAGGTACATTAATACGCTCGTCATTTGGGTTTTGTCTGCGCAAATTGGCATCGATACCTAGTAAATCTTGTAACTGAAAAGTGGTCCACATAGCAGGTGCATGCAAATGCTGCATGATGATTGCCTTATTAATGTGTGCTTCACAAAACTGCGGCGCCTTACCGGACTCACCTAAAATATGATTGTAAAAAGCTTGCGTTTGATGTGCATTTTCCTCCCACCAGCCTCTAATGGTACTCATATCATGAGTAGATGGCGTTACCACACTTAAATACGGAGCGTCTTTTGGATGGAAAAAGGGTGTATGCGGGTTTTTAGGCATCCTTTGTATTTCGAGGCTCAATAAACCCAATTGGTGCATCACATCGGGCACACAAGAAGGCACGAGACCAAGGTCTTCACCACAAACAAGCATATTGGTTACACGCTTTAGTGCAGGAAGTTTATTAAGGGCTTCTTTTTTCCAAAAATCGTCTTGTCTTCTAAAAAAATAATCGACGTATAGTTCTTTTAGTTGGTGCTGAACAGATCCATCTAGTCCCTTAAAGGCAGCCGTATTTTCGATACCAAACCGAACATGAAAAAAATGTCCACCCGCGTATGCTTTTTCTTTGGCTTCTATAAAAATAACATTGCTAATAAGGTTAAATAAACCCTGCTTTATTTTTTGATGATAATCAGAAACTGGTAGATCTGCAAAATGTTTTTCAACCAAACGCTGGGTTGCAAAATTTGATTTTAAAGTATACTTTCCAAAACCATCATAGATTAAAAACTCAGCTTTTACCACTTCATTATCGTAACCAAAATAATCCCACAACACTTTATCGGTAATGACAGGCTTAGCATACTCCTGTGGACTGATATGAATACCACGCTCCTTTAATTCATTTTCATGAACCGGAATAGCAGGAACAAAATGCCCCAATATCCCTTCAACAGCGTCCATTGGAATACTCCAAATTCTAAAGAAACCTAGAATATGATCAATTCTAAACGCATCAAAATACAAACTCATTTGCTCGAAGCGCTGCTTCCACCACGCAAAACCATTGGTGGTCATCTCTTCCCAATTGTACGTTGGGAAACCCCAGTTTTGCCCAGCTACAGCAAAATCATCGGGAGGAGCACCGGCTTGCATACCCATGTGAAATAAATTAGGATGTTGCCATGCATCAACCCCATATCTATAAACACCAATGGCAATATCACCTTTTACAATCACGCCGTTTTCATGGGCATATGCAGTAGCTTCTCTTAATTGCACATCAAGGATGTACTGTATAAAATAATATTTTTCAATAACTGCTTTTACAGCAGCATCAGATTTGGTCAAGTTTTTAAATGCTTTTTCCGAGTAAGATGTATGTGCAGGCCACTGATTAAAATCGATGGTACCATACGCATCTCTGCAATAACAAAACGCAGCATACGATTCTAACCAGTGCTGGTGTTGTGCAAAAAAATCTTTAAACCCCTTGCTAGCTAGTGTTGTAGCGCCAATTAATGCATATACCTCATCTAAAATTTGGTACTTTATTTTTGCTACTTCTTCATAATCAACAACGCTAAGTGCATTTAGTTTTTGCTTTGCTTCTAAAAGTTTTGTAATTAAATTTTTATTTGAAGCAGGAATTAAAGTATCTAAGTTTATATATATTGGATGAAGCGCAAATGCAGAAATAGCTGCATACGGATAAGAGTCTTTCCAAGAATGTGTTGCAGTCGTATCATTAATGGGCAACAATTGTATTTTTTTAAGACCTACTTTTTTAGCCCAGTCTACAAGTAATTTAATATCGGCAAACTCTCCAACACCTAAACCATTAGTAGATCGCAAACTAAATACCGGAATTGCTACCCCTGCTCCTTTCCATGTATCGTTGGGCAAATAGGTAAATCCATCATTTATGATGGTTAGCTTGTCTTTACCTGCTGCATCTACAAGCATGCGGTTGCTTCCATTTTCAAAAACAACAAATGTCTTTTTTACAACATCATATACACCGTACTTGTATGAAATTGGAAAGGTAGCTTTTGATAAATCAAGTGATACCGAAAAATAGTCTTCCCCTTCTTTTCGTGAGAGTAAAATTGGATCTTTAGCATCCCAAGCACGCAAATGTTTGGTATCACCCAACAAACAAATTGTTTGAGTTGGGGTTAATAAAGGGCTCTTAACTTTTAACAGATGTGTAGTTGTTTTTGGTACTACGGCATCCGTGGGAGCATAACTATTTTTTAATAATACATTTTTAAACGGTTCTGTATAAAATGCATTTTCGTAATAGCCAGCAGCATTCCAACTATCATTAAACAAAACCTGTTTAGCTTTTATTTTGGAAGGGTTAAAACTTTTATCGTTACCACCCCAATCATAACTAATGGTTCCGTCTGCGTTTTTAATAAAGTATTGATAGCTAATGGTATCATCAACAATATCTTTGGCACCAAATGGAAGTGTCAAGTTCCAATAATGTTCATTGATATATTTTAATGGGATTGCTTTTTCAGTGTCGTTACTACCTAGTAAAGGATGATTTCCTAATAGGTAAATATTTTGACCAAATTGCGTCGTAAACCTAAGCTGGAACACCAACGAAAATCCGGTAGCCTTTTTAGCTACATAAGTAGACACTGAAATTTCATCTACCGCTTGAGCAGTAAGGGTATCCAAATTCTTTTCCTTGGCCAACACAATCGTTTTAATGCTCGCTAAATTAATAAACAATGTGTAATTATCACACAATAGTGCCAAAAATTTAACCGATTATCATGTCGGCTCCTTTTTCGGCAATCATGATGGCAGCGGCGTTGGTATTTCCAGAAACAATGGTTGGCATAATGGAGGCATCTATCACCCTTAAATTAGCCACACCATGTACTTTAAGCTCATGATTTACAACAGATTGAGCATCATTACCCATTTTGCAAGTACCTACAGGGTGGTATAGGGTTTCAAGCGATTTATTGATATGCTCATTAATAATTTGATCAGAAACAGGCGCTTTCGGAAGCAGCATTTCACCCTCTTTATACGCTTCAAAAGCTGGCGAATGGAGCACTTCAATGGCCTTTTTTAGGCCTTTAACAAGCATTGCACGATCATCCAAATCTGACAATGGATTCAGTTGGATACTTGGCGGTTCCGATGGATTTGAAGACTTTAACTTAACCTGACCCCTACTTTTTGGATGGAGCACAATGGACATTATGGAAAATCCACTGTAGGTAGGATACGTATTAACATTATATATATCTGTACTATAATCAGGTTTGATGGTAAGCGGCACAAAATGAAACTGGATATTAGGCTGTCCTTCTCCCAAACTTCCATCTTCTTCAATCTTTAAAAAAGCATTGGCTTCGAGCGGACTATTGGATAATGGTCCCGTTTTAAAAAGCAAATGTTGCAGCCCAGCCATTATCATTTTAGTAGGTTTTAAAAGATCATTTCCTGTTGGAACGCTAGCAAGTGTACTTGCACCACTCCAAACATGATCTTGTAAATTTTTTCCTACACCAGGTAAATGCTTAACAGCAAAAATGCCATGTTTAGATAACTCATTGGCATCGCCAATACCAGAAAGCATTAATATTTGAGGAGACTGAATTGTACCAGCAGAAACAATAACTTCTTTATTACAATTGTAAATTTCTGTTTGACCATTTTTATTTTTCACCTCTACCCCTACCGCAGCACCAGACTCTAACAAAATTCTTTTAACATAGGTGTGTGTTAACACCATTAAATTTTTTCTTTTAAGTATCGGCTTTAAAAAAGCAGCAGCTGTGCTATGACGCTGATTATTTTTTATAGTAAACTGCAAAAGACAAGCACCGAGTTGCTCTGCACCATTATAGGCTGGATTGCTTTGTATCCCCTGCTCTGCGCAGGCTTCAACAAAAGCCGTTGCAACATTAGATGGCGAAGCGGCATGTGAAACATACATGGGTCCATCCTTACCATGAAATTCATCGTTAAAATTTTGGTTGTTCTCCGACTTTTTAAAATAAGGAAGCACCGATGCATAATCCCAACCCTCATTACCAAGTGCAGCCCAATCATCATAATCTTTTTTATTACCCCTAACATAGGCCATGGCGTTGGTGGCACTACAACCCCCAAGCACTTTTCCGCGCGGTATAAATAATTTTCTGTTGTCAATTGCTTCGGAAGGTTCTGTCCAAAATGCCCAATCAACTTCTGTATGATTTAATTTTGAGTAAGCCCCTGGTATATTAATTTCCATTTTAGAATCGGGGCCGCCCGCTTCTATTAAAAGTACTTTTGTAGCCGGGTTTTCTGACAAACGATTTGCCAAAACACAGCCAGCCGAGCCTGCTCCAATAATTATATAATCATATAGCATACTTAAATATAATAAAAAAGACAAAAGAACGTATTTTTAGGCCCAACTATGACGGAGAAAAAAGCACACCCCCTTGTAATCTACACAGACGGTTCTTCGAGAGGCAACCCAGGCAATGGAGGCTATGGTGCTATACTCATTTGGGGAGATAAAGTAAAAGAGCTTTGGGGTGGTTACAAGTACACGACCAACAACCGCATGGAACTTATGGGTGTGATTCAAGCACTTATGGCGGTTACCAAAAAAAACATTCCTATTACCATTTATACCGATAGCCAGTACATTGTAAATAGTGTCGAAAAAAAATGGCTCGACAACTGGATTAAAACCAATTTTAAAGGCGGTAAAAAAAACAAAGACCTTTGGCTAACTTATGCAGCCCTCGCCAAAGATTTTACCATCAAATTTGTTTGGGTTAAAGGACACGCAGATAACAAATACAATAACCGTTGCGATGAGTTAGCTACTGCGGCTGCAGATGGATCTGATTTATTGGATGATGACGGGTATGAGGGATAAATGATTATCTAACCCAATACCAAATAACAAACTATCTATGCAATAACTTTATTGTTTTTAGCAAACAAGCTATAAGCACCAAACAACACGGCGCCAAATATAAATGTTGCTAAAAGGCTATTGCTATAAAAAGGAACACCATCTACATAACACTGTACAAGTCCAGCAAATGTTTTAGGTCTATTCCATCCGCCGCCAAAAGCCCAAACGCTAAAATTAGATAATACAAAATAAGTGGTAGGACCCGCTAAAAAAGCAAATGCAACAGATGCTACTTTTTTAGTTTGAATTAAAAATCCAAAAGCTGCAAGTCCAGCAATTAAAATATAGTTTAACCACTGTCCGCTATAAAAACCTTGATAGTCGGTTAAGTGATTGATGTATAAAACTTCAAAAAATAAATCCGAAATAAACATAGAGATAAGTGGCATTGCAAAAGCCCACTTTTTGTTGTTCATACAAATTGCACCACTAAAAAGGGCAATGGCAATTTGAGGGGCAAAACCCATGGGTCTATTAGGCATTATTCTATAAAGAGCACTAGCTAAAATAGTAAGAACTAAAGGCGCAATAATTGATCTAGAAATTTTCATGTATTTATCGTTTCGAAACAAAAATAAGTACTTAGTAACATTAATGGGTCGTTCAATTTTCCTCATGTTGTGAATAAGCTACTGAAGAGGGCACAAATGCTCTATACATAAGGGTTTTACCAGACGAATTTAAGGTAATACTCGCTCCCGGGAACAGGGCAAAAGCCTCTCCTGTTTTAATGGTTAATTGATTGTTTACCACACACCCACCCTCAGCAACCAGGAACATTTCAAGGCTTTGGGCCTGGTGCTCAAATGCATAGCTGCCATCTAGCTTGATAGTAGCTATACCAAAATCACTGGTTGGAGCTGGATACACGGACTCTCCCATGCAAGGCGTAGTACCTTCAATAATTACAGGCTCAATATGTTCAAATTTTATGTTTTTGATGAGCTCTGGCACATCAATGTGCTTAGGTGTTAGGCCTCCCCTTAAAACATTATCACTATTGGCCATAAGCTCAACATTTTGCCCCTCTAAATAAGCATGCGGCACACGTGCGTCCTGAAATATGCCCTGACCGGGCATGATACAAACTATGTTAAATAAATAAATCGAAAACACACCTCTATCTATAGGAGTTAATCCTGCTCCATTCTCATACAATTTAGCAACCCACCACTCGGGGCAGTTTTTGTCAATTTTTCCATCCTGCTTGTACCTTAAGGCTCTTTTTACAACTGGACCTAATAAACTATCTACCTGAGCCTGCTCCATTTCCATTAAAAATTGATACAAGCCCTGTAATCCCTCTGCCCTAAACAAGGGGGCTAATACCTGAAATTCTGCGGTATTTTCGAGGGTTTCTATAATTTTTGCTTCAGATTTAAATCCATGTAACAGCCAGAACTCACTCATAGCCAGCATAATCTCTGGTTTATGGTTCCTGTCTTTGTAATTTCGGTTGGGGGCATTTAAAGGGATGCCAGCGGCCTCCTCTTTTTCAAAAGCTACCTTAGCATATTCTTTGGTTGGATGCACCTGAATAGAGAGCATATCCTTTACATCAAGCACTTTAAAAAGGTAAGGAAGTCCACCAAACTGCTCATAAACTGGAGCAGACAATGCTGCCTCAGGGTTAGATGCAATAATCTCCGACAATAAAACGGCTTGTTGGTTCACCTCAATAGAGGCAGGTCCTCCTGCATGAACCCCAAGCCAGTACTCCGCAAATGGAGCATGATTGGGATTTTCGATATTAAGTAACCTAGGTAAAAATGTAGTGCCTCCCCAACTATAATGTTGCACCGAACCGGTTAATTTATGAACGCTATAATCAAATGACATATTCCCTTTTTTATAAAAACGCCAAATACCCTTTTTTGTTATATGAACAACAATAATATACAAACAGGAAAACTTGGGGAACAACTGGCTGCCACCTACCTCCAAAACATCGGATATACCATACTTGACCTAAACTGGAGGCATCATCACTGGGAATTAGACATTGTTGCGGCAATTGGCAATACCCTTCATTTTGTGGAAGTGAAAACAAGAACCAGCCTCCAATTTGGCCACCCCGAACAGCATATTTCAGTTAAAAAAATGAGGCATTTAAAAAATGCGGCTTGCCATTATCATTATCTACACCCAAACTACAAAAACATTCAGTTTGATGTGATCTCCATAATGATAGAACCAGGTAATGAACCCGTAATTTATTTTATTGAGGATGTTTACTTTTAAAACGCTACTAATAACGCTCCATCATTTTTTCAACCATTTTAAAGGTTGCCGGGCAGTATGAAATATTTTGTTTGTGCACGTGTAAATATTCTACAAACTTTTTCTTTTTAAGATGTGGGAAACCTGCACAATCGGCGGGCCTTACCTCATAAATAGCACACATGTTGGTACTCAAATTTAAGAACTGACAAGGCTGAGATACGTTTACCCAGTCATTGTCTTTGGCGTCGTATTCGAGCCATTTTTCTTTAAACTCTTTAGGTGTTATAGAAAAATGCGCTGCTATTCGTTTGATATCTGTAGCTGTAAATGTTGGACTCATACTTTTACAACAATTGGCACAACTTAAACAATCTACTTCTTTCCAAACTTCGGCATCTATCGCAGGTGCATTTTTATCTAAATCTTTAGGGGGCTTACGACCAATTTTTGACAAGAAACTTTTAAAAGATTTTTCGTGTTTTTTTGCCTTCTGTTTAAACGACTTAAGATTCACCTGCATTTCTTGACTTTACTATTAATAAATTTGGTGTCGCAATATCGGTTAGCTTACCTTCATTTCCAAATTAACCGGTAAAGACAGCAACTTTAAATAACTACGCATGTGGGAAGCCTATAAAAAAGGATATAAAGCGTACTTAAGATTGGAAAAATCTTTAAGCGACCATTCGGTGGAAGCATACCTACATGATGTAACCAAACTAACGCAGTATTTACAAGTAGTGAACCAAGAAAAAAATCCTGCAGCCCTTACCCTCAAAGACTTACAGGCTTTTGTAAAATGGATTGGAGAGCTTGGTATGGGCGCTACTACACAGGCACGCATCATTTCTGGGATCAGAAGTTTCTATAAATACCTCTTAACAGAACAGCTTATTACCATTGACCCGTCTACCCTATTAGAAGCTCCAAAAACAAGACGAAAATTACCGGATACCCTAAGCTTTGAAGAAATAGAACAGCTCATTGGCGCCATCGATTTATCGAGCCCCGAAGGCACTAGAAACAAAGCCATTTTAGAAACCATGTATAGCTGCGGACTTAGGGTAAGTGAACTGGTAGGGCTCAAAATTTCCTGCCTCTACCTAGACATTGGCTTTATTAGAGTTATTGGTAAAGGTGACAAAGAAAGACTCGTACCTATTGGATCCGACGCTATCAAGTGTATTAAAATATATAAAGACACGGTAAGGTCGCATCAGAACGTTTCAGAAAAAAACCAGGATATTTTGTTTTTAAATAGACGGGGCAATGCACTTAGCCGGGTGATGATATTTTATATCATCAAAAGCCTAGCGCTTACTGCAGGTATCACAAAAGTGATTTCGCCGCATACCTTTAGACACAGTTTTGCCACCCATTTGGTGGAGGGTGGCGCCGATTTAAGGGCCGTTCAGGAAATGCTAGGCCACGAGAGTATCACCACCACCGAAATATACACCCACCTTAACCGCGACTTTTTAAGAGATACTTTACAACAGTTTCATCCTGCATTTAAAAAATAGTATTAGGTTTGCTATTCTAAAAACTTAAAGTTTTACCTATGAAAAAAATACTCTTCATCGTAGCAGCTTTTGTTACAACTTTTGCAAGCGCTCAAATTAAAATGCCACAGGCAAGTACTACCCAAAAAATTACACAAGATTTTGGTATGGGCTCTATCGAACTTACCTATTCTCGTCCTAACGTTAAAGGCCGTACTGTTTTAAAAGAAAAAAGTGAATTAGCGCCTCTTGGTAGCATGTGGCGCCTTGGTGCAAACGCAGCCACTAAAATTAAATTTACAGACAAAGTAACTATTGGTGGTACCGAGTTAGAAGCTGGTACTTATGTTATTTATGCAGTTCCTGGTAAAGATATCTGGGATGTTATTTTTAATAAAGGCGTTAACAACTGGGGAACTGATGGCTACAAAGAAGCCGAAGATGTTGTACACGTAAAAGTAAAAGCAGAAAAAGCTGCAAATTTTGCAGAAACTTTTACCATGCAAATCATCAATGTTGCTGCAGAAACTTGTGAACTTCACATGACATGGGGTAATGTACAAGTTGCTGTTCCTATTAGCACCAATATAAAAGACCGTGTTCGTGCACAAATAGAAAAAGCTTTAGCTGCAGATAACATTCAGGCTAACACTTACAATACTGCTGCTAATTTTTATTACGAGTTTGATAAAGATTACAACAAGGCACTTGTAAATATTACCAAAGCAGTTGAAGGTAACAAAGAAGCTTATTGGATGTTACTATTAAAAGCTAGAATTGAAAAAGCACTAGGCGACAAAGTAAGCGCTAAAGCAAGTGCACAAAAATGTATTGATATTGCTACTGGTAAAAATGCAGACTATGTAACGTTTGCAAATGAACTGATCAAAAGTTTATAATTCTATTTGTGCATAAAGTCGCAAAGTATATCACTAAAAAGGCCCGCCAATTGGCGGGCCTTTTTACATGCCTTCAAATTATTTTTTCTCTGCCATATCAGGAATCGCTTCTACCTTGTAAGCACCTGCATCTAGCTTGGCTTTTGTTTCAGTAAATGCAACCAATGTTTCTTGGATATCAGCGTCTGTGTGCGCTGCTGTAGGAATTAAGCGGTAAATAATGTGTCCTTTTGGAATTACCGGATATACCACAATAGAGCAAAATATTTTATAGTTTTCGCGGAGGTCCATCACCATCGCAGTCGCTTCTTCTACACCACCCTTCATGTACACAGGTGTTACTGGTGTATCTGTTTTTCCAATATCAAAACCACGCTCTTTTAAACCCGCTTGTAATTTTAATGCATTGCTCCATAACTTTTCTTTAAGTTCTGGCATGGTGCGAAGCATTTCTAAGCGCTTTAAATTTCCAATAACAAGTGGCATTGGTAAACTCTTAGCAAATATTTGCGAACGAATATTGTAACGAATAAAATCGATGATGGCTTTATCACCCGCTAAAAATGCACCGATAGAAGCCATTGATTTTGCAAAAGTAGAAAAGTATAAATCAATAGCGTCTTGACAACCTTGTGCTTCACCAGCACCTGCACCTGTTTTACCAAGGGTACCAAAACCATGGGCATCATCTACAAGCAATCTAAAATCATATTTGCCTTTAAGCGCAGCAATTTCTTTTAGTTTTCCCTGATCACCAGCCATTCCAAACACACCTTCTGTGATTACTAAAATACCACCCGCCTTTTGCTTTTCAATAAGAGCTGTAGCACGCTGCATTTGTTTTTCAAAATCTTCTAGGTCGTTGTGCTTAAACACATAACGGTGACCTGGATGTAAACGAAGTCCATCAATAATACATGCATGGCTTTCTGCATCATACACAATCACATCATGTCTGCCACAAATTGCATCAATGGTACTCATGATACCTTGGTAACCAAAGTTCATTAAAATAGCGTCTTGCTTAAAAACAAACGCAGCCAATTCACTTTCTAGTTGCTCGTGCTGATCCGTGTTACCACTCATCATACGTGCACCCATTGGAGATGCTAAACCGTATGCTGCAGCAGCATCGGCATCTGTTTTTCTAATTTCAGGATGATTGGCTAAACCTAAATAGTTATTTAAGCTCCATACAATCATATCTTTCCCTCTAAATTTCATTCTACTACCTATTTCACCTTCTAACTTAGGGAAAGCAAAATAGCCATGTGCTCTTTCTCTGTGCTGACCCAGTGGTCCAGCGTTCTTAAGGAGTTTCTCAAAGATGTCTGCCATATATTATCATTATTTCTTTGGTAATCAATAAAAATTGATGCAAAATTAATCTATTTATGCACTCAATAAGCGTTGGATTTATGCACCATTGTGTACCTTAGTCGCTGAAATATGTTAAAAACGAATATTAATCCACATTTTTATATGAAAAAGCACTTGATTGTAAGCCTTTTAGGCCTGTTTTTGGTATCTGCTAGCACAGCTGTTAGCGCTCAAAAAACAACAACACCAGCAGCACAAAAAGCTAGTTTAGCGCCTGCAGTGGCCAGACCTAAGCTTGTGGTGGGCATTGTAGTAGATCAAATGCGCTGGGATTATTTAGTGCGTTTTAGACCTTTATTTAAAGCAAATGGTGGATTAACTAGGTTGTTAAGCCAGGGTTACTCTTGCGAAAATAATTTTATCCCTTACACCCCAACAGTTACAGCTTGTGGTCACACTTGTGCTTACACAGGCTCCGTTCCTGCCATTCATGGAATTACGGGTAACGCATGGTGGGACAATCAACTCATGCGCAGTGTGTATTGCAGTGAAGACAAAACCGTAAAAGGTGTTGGTAGTAAAACAGAGGCGGATGGTCAAATGAGTCCACGCAATATGCTTACCACCACTATTGGTGACGAGTTAAGACTTGCCACTAATTTTAAAAGTAAAGTGGTAGGTATTGCCATTAAAGATAGAGGTGCTATTTTACCAGCTGGCCATAGTGCAACAGGTGCTTATTGGTATGAAGGGGCTTCTGGCAATTTTATTACGAGCACCTATTACACCAATCAACTACCTAATTGGGTAACTGAATTTAACAATAGAAAAGTTGTTGACTCTTTATACAAACTAGGTTGGAATACAGCGCTCCCTCCTGCTACATACGCCGATTATGCAACTGCAGATCAAAAAGAGTATGAAGGCAAACCGCTTGGTAAGGATGCGTTAGGATTCCCTTACGATTTATCAAAATTTGTTGGCAAAGATTACGGTAAAATTTCTTCTACGCCACACGGCAATACACTCACTACAGAGATGGCCAAGGCGGCTGTTATTGCAGAAAAATTAGGCCAAACCGGCAACACCGATATGCTTACCGTGAGTTATTCTTCTCCAGATTATATTGGCCATTCTTTTGGACCAAACTCATGGGAAAACGTAGATGATTATGTGAGACTTGACGAAGAGCTAGGCAGGTTTTTTGCATTCTTAGATGCACAAGTTGGTAACGGACAGTACACGGTTTTTTTAACCGCAGACCACGCCGTAGCGCATGTTCCAGGGTTTATGACTGAAAATAAATTACCTGGTGGTACGGTTAATGACGCGGGTATTCAAAAAGAAATGAATGCGCAATTAAAAGCACAATATGGTATCGAAAATTTAATAGTAAGTATGTACAATTACCAAGTGCATTTAAACCACAATAAATTAGATTCTGCAAAAATTGATGACGCGCCTATAAAAAAATGGATTGCTAGTTACATGAAAAAAAATGAAGCAGTAGCCAATGCATTTCCTACATCAGACATCATGACTACGCCAATCAATAAAACGCTTCGTGAAATGCTTGCAAATGGTTTTTATCCACGCAGAAGTGGCGACGTTCAAATCATATTTAAACCTGGCTATATAGATGGCGGTAATACTGGCACTACGCATGGATTATGGTATCCATACGATGCGCATATTCCACTTTTATGGTATGGTTATGGTATCAATAAAGGCAGCTCACACAAAGAAACCTACATGACGGATATTGCCGTAACACTTGCTGCACTTTTAAAAGTACAAATGCCAAATGGTGCAGTAGGAAAAGTAATTGAAGAAGTAATTAAAAAATAATTACGAAATAAATCTCGCGTGTAAGGCAAGCACTTCCGGAATAATAAGTGAAGCTTCACTATTGTCTATAACAAAATTGCAGCGCTTCATTTTTTCGGTGTCATCTAATTGATGTTGCATCCGACTTAGTACCTCTTCGCGAGATACCTTGTCTCTATCCATTACTCTTTTAATACGCAGCTCAACCGGTGCCGTTACACCAATAATATAATCGAGGCCAACGTTTGTTCCAGCTTCAAAAAGTAAAGCAGCTTCTTTAATGATATAGGGTCTATCTAAAAAACGGGAAGCCCATTTGTCTGCTGCTGCAATAGTGGCCGGATGTACAAGCGCATTTAGTTTAGCGAGCTGGTCAGGGTTATTAAAAACAAGGGTTGCTAGATATTTTTTGTCTAGCAACCCGTTCTTATAAGATTCAGATCCAAATGTAGCGGCAATTTGATCGCGCAATACTGGATCCGTATTTAATATATTTTTTGCAGTGGCATCGGCGTCAAACACAGGTACACCAAGTACTTTAAAGATACCTGCTACCGTAGATTTACCGGCACCAATGCCTCCTGTAATGCCAATTTTAAGCATTTGCTTTAGCAATCGCTAAAGTCCAATCCATGCTAATAGAAGACTTTTCAATTTTAAGGTAGCTACCTGGGCTAACTTCTAATTGAAGCGTTCCATCTTCATTGATTTTATTGATGGTTCCATGAATACCAGCGATGGTAACAATACGATCACCTTTTTGCATGTTATCAATAAATTTCTTTTGGTCTTTTGCTTTTTTAGCTTGCGGACGAATCATGAATAACCAGAAAACTAAAATAATGGCACCCATCATTACTAATTGTACCATACCGCCCCCACCTTGTTGTGGATTACCGGCTAACAATACTAAACTTAAACTGTTCATCTCTATTTTTTTTTGTTATTTGAAGCATTAAAATTAACCTTTTGAATCTTACCAGACTCGGTTAATTCTTTATGAATATTATCTAAAATACCGTTTACAAATTGACCACTTTGCGCTGTGCTGTAATCCTTTGCTAAATCAATATACTCATTAATGGTTACTTTGGTTGGAATGGTTTCAAAAAATAACAATTCGCAAACACCCATGCGCATCAAAATCATATCCAGTAGGGCAATACGCTCTGCGTCCCAGTTTTTTAATTTAGGCTTAATTAAATCGGCAGCTACCTCTTTTTTACTAATGGTTGTTTCTAGTAGGCTTTGCGCAAACTGCCATTTTTCGGTGCCTATCATTTCTAGTACGTTAACCCCAGCTGGTTTTTGAATATAGTTTAATACCAACTGCTCCATCATTTCAGCGTCATCGTCCCAGTTATGAAACACTTCTTCTACATGCTCAATAAATGATTCATTAGGCAGCATGAGGTTGGTAAAAATAAATTTAATAATTTCTTTTTCCTTGGCCTTATCTCTCGCGTCACTGGCCGTGTATAACTGATAAATATCGGACTCCGCTAAAGCATCAAAGGTCTTTTTTAGTAGGTCTTTTGAAATGGTGTGTTGGGGCTTAAAAACCTCTAGAGCTTCTTTAAATGTTTCACTTTCGATAATTTCCCACAAGAGCGAGTTTCCCGCAATTTTAGTGTTTACATTTAAATCGTCGTTGGAAGGAAGATTACGCGCCGCGCGGTTAAAGGCACTTGTTTCGGCGTAGCGGGCTACTTCTGTAATAAAATAAAGGAGGTATACGAATAGCTCATTACTCAGATCTAGCTGTTTTTTAAGCACTTGTACCGGTTTTGGCAGCTTGGCTCCTTCATCTGCAGTTTCTATTATATAGAGGAGCTGCATCACTTTCACACGAATATTTCTTCTACTTATCATCTGGTAAGAACTTATTTGGGTGGGCAAATGTAGAAAGAAATTGCCCACAAACCGCCTAAAAATGAAAATTTGACACTTGTAAACCAAAACTTACTGCATCTTTGCTGCCCGTTCTGACAGGCTTTCGCCATTTTAGGTAGACTTACAGGGTAATCCCTGAAATTTTGACCTAGCAAACCCCTTGGCATAATAATAGATGAATAGGTACTGTTCTGGTTAACGATTTACGTTTAGGAACAGATTTTTTAACTCAAACATTAAAAAACAAATACGGTATGGCTAAGAAATTAAGCGTAACGCCCTTACATGACAGAGTAATTGTAAAGGCTGCTGCTGCAGAAGAAAAAACTGCTGGCGGAATCATTATCCCTGACACAGCTAAAGAAAAACCACAACGTGGCGTAGTAGTTGCTGTAGGAACTGGTAAAAAAGACGAACCAATGACTGTTAAAGTTGGTGACAATGTACTTTATGGCAAATATGCTGGTACAGAAAT
>JAIYCS010000012.1 GCA_027487895.1 Sediminibacterium sp.
CACGAAGCACATACCATTTTGTTTCTGGCTTAGCTACCGCAGGGGTTTCAGGGGTTGTGATATCTGTTAATGCTTCCATGATTAGATTACTTGAATAATGAATAAATCAACTTCAGCAATTGGTTGCTTGAAAAGTCCATAACCCACACCATTGCTGTAATGATAACAGTAGCTACAAGTACAATAATCGTACTTTGTTGCAACTGATTCCAAGTTGGCCAGGTTACTTTTTCTAGTAACTCGTTGTAACTTTCTTTGAAGTAAGTTGTGATCTTGTTCATGAGAACAAATTAATAATTTTAAAAAATAAAACCTTAGCACGGGCACTAGGATTCGAACCCAGATCAAAGGTTTTGGAGACCCGTATGCTACCGTTGCACCATGCCCGTATAAAGCTAAAAGCTATTCCGTTTGTAGCGGAACAGCTTTTAGAATTATTTGCAAATATAATAAAATCTATTTGCTTGCAGCTAAAAGCTTTCGCTTTTGGCTTATTTGATGATTTCAGTTACCTGACCTGCACCTACTGTTCTACCACCTTCACGAATCGCAAACTTAAGACCCTTTTCCATTGCGATAGGTTGGATTAATTTAACAGTTAAGTTGGTGTTATCACCAGGCATAACCATTTCTGTACCAGCTGGAAGTGTACACTCACCAGTTACGTCTGTTGTACGGAAATAGAATTGAGGACGGTATTTGTTAAAGAATGGAGTATGACGTCCACCTTCTTCTTTTGATAAAACGTACACCTCACCTTTAAATTCAGTGTGTGGCGTAATAGAACCTGGCTTACAGATTACCATACCACGACGGATATCTTTTTTCTCAATACCACGTAATAATAAACCTGCGTTATCACCAGCTTGACCTTCGTCAAGTAATTTTTTGAACATCTCAACACCAGTTACTGTAGAAGTAAGAGGAGCATCCATCAAACCAACGATTTCAACACCTTCACCTACTTTGATGATACCACGCTCGATACGACCTGTAGCAACTGTACCACGACCTGTGATCGAGAATACATCTTCTACTGACATCAAGAACGCCATATCAACTGGACGTGGAGGAAGAGGGATATAAGTATCTACTGCAGCCATTAATTCGTCAATCTTACCAACCCACTTTGGATCTTCAGAAAGCGCACCAGTTGCAGAACCTTGAATAATTGGTGTGTTGTCACCATCGAAACCGTATGAAGTTAATAACTCACGGATTTCCATTTCAACTAGTTCTAATAATTCAGCATCATCAACTAAGTCTACTTTGTTCATGAAAACAACGATACGAGGTACACCTACCTGACGAGCCAAAAGGATGTGCTCTTTGGTTTGTGGCATCGGACCATCAGTTGCAGCAACTACTAGGATGGCACCATCCATTTGTGCAGCACCTGTAATCATATTCTTAACATAGTCAGCGTGACCTGGACAGTCTACGTGCGCATAGTGACGATTATCGGTTTGATATTCTACGTGAGCAGTGTTAATGGTAATACCACGCTCTCTTTCTTCCGGAGCACCATCGATTTCATCATATTTTTTTGCGACGTTACCCATGCCCTTTTTAGCCAAAAGCGATGTGATGGCAGCAGTTAAGGTGGTTTTACCGTGGTCAACGTGACCAATGGTACCAACGTTTACGTGAGGTTTTTCCCTCTTAAAGGTCTCTTTAGACATTTTTATCGGTTTTATTTGTGTTTTAAAAAATTTGCCTTTTGGGCTTTATTTATTTCGAATCATTCCTTTCGGAAAAATTGCTTTTTTGGTGTTCTGGTTTTATGCTTGTTGTTATCGGCGCGCTAAATTAAGTAATTTTTTGCGCTTTTAACTATTATTATGCGTTGTAACATAGATTAGAGCCGTTAGTGAGAATCGAACTCACGACCTCTTCCCTACCAAGGAAGTGCTCTACCACTGAGCTACAACGGCTTAGCCTCGTTTAAAGCCTGGTAGCTCCAAACGAACCGTGGAGCGGAAGACGAGGGTCGAACCCGCAACCTATAGCTTGGAAGGCTATCGCTCTACCAATTGAGCTACTTCCGCTTGTATTACAAAACTTACGCATTGTAATCAGTTATTTTAAAGAACTAAGTGGGCAGAGTAGGGTTCGAACCTACGTACTCGTGAGAGAACAGATTTACAGTCTGTCGCCTTTAACCACTCGGCCATCTGCCCTACAAGAAGTATATGATATAAAAAAAATAGAGCCGAAGATGGGACTCGAACCCGCGACCTACTGATTACAAATCAGTTGCTCTACCAACTGAGCTACTCCGGCATTATACTTCTATAAAAAAAGAACAACCTCTTTTAAGGGACGGCAAAGGTAATGGAAAACTTTATTCAGCAAAATTTTGGACCATAAATTTTCTAAGAGTTTTTAATTGTTTTTTGAGGTGTTGGGGCTCGTCCGCTCAAATGGAACCAAAAAGCCTGCACAAAATGGCTAAACAAGGCGCCTAAATTAGGGTAAAAAAAGGCCTCCCGTTAGGGAGGCCGGTACTACTAAAACCAGTATTTTGGAGTAACTGCAGCTATTCCGCAAAAATTCCGCAGAATTTGCGCAGCAATTACACAAACATTATGCCGCTAATTTTTCTTTGTGTTTTTTGATTTGTGCCACCATCGCATCAAAAGCGCCATCAAATGCAGCTTCAAAAGTTTTAGCACTATCCTTTACAAAAAAGTCGTGTTTGGGCACGTGAACACATATTTCCACCACTTTGTCTTTAATATGATGGACCACATTGTCAAGTTTTAAAAAGATTTCTATTTTGGTGATGCCGTCATGAAACTGATTGAATTTTTTTGTTTTTTGAGTAACCAATTGGGTTAGTTTTTCGTCGGCAACAAAGTGCACCGTTTGAATGATAACGTTCATACAACAACTTTTTAAATAGTGATTAAAATAATTGAAAAGAACTAATGGTAGTATCCTACAATTTACTATAAATTATACACAAAAAAAAGTTAAATACATGAGCGGTAAAGGCTTAGGCCTTTGGGTGGGCTTTTTTAAAAACCTCTTTTAATTTTTCGATGGTGTTATGCGTGTAAACCTGCGTGGCAGCTAGGCTGCTGTGGCCTAGCAGTTCCTTTACTGCGTTAAGGTCTGCGCCATTGTTCATCAAATGCGTTGCAAAACTATGCCTTAAAATATGCGGGCTTTTTTGCTGCAGTGTTGTTACTAAACTTAAATAGTGCTTTACAAAAGTATATACCATACGTGGTTGTAACGGCTTACCATTTTCATTGGTAAACAAGTTGTCAATGCCAGGTAATTTTGTAGGACGAATAGCAACATACTCTTGTAATTGTTGGAGCAGCGCTGGACCCAGCGGAAGCAGTCTTTCTTTGTTGCCCTTACCTACCACTTTTAACTGCTTTAATGAAGGATCAAGTTGTGAAGTTTTTAATTGCACAAGCTCACTTAAACGCATACCCGTACTATAAAATAATTGGAGCACTAATTTTTGAGTATGCCCCTTCCAATTGTCCGGGAACTCGATATGTGCAAACAAGGTTTCCATATCCACTTCGGCAACAAAAGCAGGCAGCCTTTTACGCACTTTTGGCGTTACAATAGTAGCCATTGGACTAGTTGCTAATACTCCTGTTTTGAGCTGGTATTTAAAAAAAGATTTAAGGGCCGAAATTTTACGGTTTAAACTTTTGGCCGTTAGCCCCTCTTCTTTCATTTCGGCGAGCCAAGACCTAATGTACATGGCGGTAATGGATTCTAATGGCGGCGCATCAAATTGACTGCTGAGGTATGCAAAAAACTGGGCAAGATCGTTTTGATAGGCAATAATGGTATGCTGGGCATAACGCTTCTCGAATTTTAAATGATCGAGAAAAGGTTGCAATATGGCCGCGTACGCATCAGACATGAACCAAAAGTTTGGGCATAAAAAAAGTAGCCTAAAGTTAAGGTACTTAAGGCTACTTAATATGATTTAGGAAACAAAGAGTAATTACCCTTCGATTTTTCCGCTAGCTATTTGTTGCTTGTAGATTGCTTTTAACACTTGTCCACGACGCACAACAGAAGGCTTTGTGAAAGCTTGACGCTCTCTTAATTGTAAAAGCGTTTTGCTTTTTTCAAACTTCTTTTTGTACTTCTTAAGCGCTTTGTCGATGTTTTCGCAATCTTTTGAGTCGATAATTAACATACTATGATACCTCCTTAGGTGATTTTTAGGATTGCAAAGATAAGGGATGATTATTAATTATCAAACGGTTCCAAAAAATAATTTTCAAATTAGATGGACTTACCTTTTAAAGCACCCTTTACTGCTTCGTCCATGGCTCGCTCGGCAAATGGTCTGGTGGTTTCGTTGAGGGCTTCTATTTTGGCTTGAATAAGGTTCTTGTCCTCCATTGTGATAGCAAGCTGTAGCGCTTGCAACGCAAGCGCGGTCTGGGTCACTTCTTCGGTTGATAATAGAGACTGATGCTTAGCCATAAACTTTTCGGTTACGGCAAGGAGCTGCTCCCCTTCGGTTCTGGCTTCTACCAAGGCTCTTAATACCATGTCGGCAGCCGCGTTTTCAATACTATCTTGAAGCATCTTTTCTACCTGGTCATCGGTTAAATCCAAAGCTGGTTTAACTTCAATAATTTGTTCAACACCGCTTCGTAACTCCTTGGCTTTCACGACTAATATACCATCTGCATTCAATAAAAATTGGATATCCACTTTAGGGAGTCCGGCTGGCATACCAGGTATACCCGTAAGGTTAAACTCGGCCAATTTACGGTTGTCTTTTACCAAATCACGCTCCCCTTGGTACACCGAAATACGCATACTTGACTGACCATCTACGTGCGTAGTATATTGCCTACCCACCTGAGTTGGCACTTTAGAATTACGTGGAACGAGCACTTCCATCAGGCCGCCCATGGTTTCAATTCCGAGGCTTAAAGGCGTTATATCAAGTAGTAAAAAGTCTTTATTATTACCTGCTAATATATCTGCTTGGACCGCCGCACCTAAGGCAACAACTTCGTCCGGATTGATACTGTCATTAACAGGCTTTCCAAAAAAGGAAGCTACTGCCTCTTTAACTGCTGGGATTCGGGTACTACCTCCCACCATCACAATAGAATCAATTTGACCGGCATGTAGCCCTGCATCGGCTAGTGCGTTTTTGCAACAATCAATGGTTTTGCTAATGATAGAGGCAATCAATCCCTCAAAAACAGGCCTTGTAATTTGGTATACCTGACCATCTATGGTTGTTTCAAATTGATCCGAACTACTTAAAGTTTTTTTAGCTTCCTCAGCACTTAATCGAATGATTTGCAATAAGTTAGGATTAGTTTGCAGAACTTTAATATCAATTGATTTTTGCGCTAACCAATAATCTATAATAGCACGGTCAATGTCATCTCCTCCTAAATAAGTATCTCCATTGGTAGAGAGCACATCAAACACTCCGTCTGTTATTTTGAGGATAGAAATGTCAAAAGTACCGCCGCCTAAATCGTATACTGCAATGGTTGTTTCGCCTTCTTTATCAAGTCCTAGGCCATAGGCTAAACTTGCGGCTGTTGGCTCATTTACAATACGGAGCACATCCAGTCCGGCTAGTTTACCAGCATCGCGGGTTGCCTGACGCTGGGCATCATTAAAATAGGCAGGCACCGTAATTACCGCTTTGGTTACGGGTGTTTTTAAAATATGTTCGGCACGCTTTTTAAGCTCTGCTAGTATGAAAGAAGATAAATCGGTGGGAGAATAAAAGCTGGAACCTACCTGTACCTTTACAAGCGCATCTGTGTTGTCATCAATGACTTTGTAGGTGAAATAACCCGCACTTTGGCTCACATCTTTATAGCTTTTACCCATTAGGCGCTTGGCACTAAATATGGTATTTGCAGGGTCTGTTTCCAAAAAACGTTTAGCTCCCTGTCCTACTTCTGGATTGCCAAAAACGTCAAAGTGTACCACGCTGGGTACCAAACTAGAGCTATCATGCTCCTTTAAAGCAACGGGTTGCTTGGTTTCGGGATGAATAATGGCCACCAAACTATTGGTGGTACCTAAATCTATTCCTACAATCATTTCAGCCTTTTGAAGGCTACCAGTTGCGATGTTAATGCCAATCTTTGCCATAAGTAGGCTGCAAAATTACGACTCTACCACCATAGTTCCACTCAAATAATCGTGCAATGTGGTTCCTAAAAACGGAATAAAAAATGGATCAATGAGTATGAGCCTTGATAAAGAGCGGATACATATTTGACCCAGGCTTGCTTTTATGAATTTACCAGGTTCGCTTTTTGCTGAAACCACCCTACAACCCGTGAGCCATTTAGCGGGTGTTTTGGCAAATAAGAGTTCAAAAATAAAATAGTAGATAAAGAGTGATCCAAAAAAGAACCATCCAAAATTGAGGTGCATATACCCCCAGTACAATACATGGAAATTCCACCATTTGTATAGCAGCACAGCGAGTATCCAAAAAAGAAGCGTATCTACTAAAAAATGTAACACGCGTGTTCCATCTCCAACTTTATTCATACTGCAAAAATAACGGCTTGAACCCGTAATACCCCTACTAACTATTCCTTACTTTTGCAACAAATAAGCACACCCTATGACTTTGATTGAAGAACTACGTTGGAGAGGCATGATTCAGGATATGATGCCAGGTACCGAAGAACTATTAGCTAAAGAAATGGTATCTGGGTATATTGGATTTGACCCTACCTCCGATAGTTTACACATTGGAAGCCTTGTGCCTATTTTACTACTTGTGCATTTGCAAAATGCGGGGCATAAACCCTATGCACTTGTAGGTGGCGCTACTGGTATGGTGGGTGATCCTTCGGGCAAAAGTGAAGAGCGTAATTTATTATCAGAAGAAGTATTACTCCACAACCAAGAAGGTGTTCGCAAGCAATTAGAAAGGTTTTTAGACTTTGATGCCTCTAAAAAAAATGCAGCCGTTATGGTGAACAACTATGACTGGTTTAAAGAAATTAATTTTCTTTCTTTTATAAGAGATGCAGGTAAACATATCACGGTCAATTACATGATGGCCAAAGACAGTGTAAAAAAGAGATTAGAAGGTGACACTGGTATGAGCTTTACCGAATTTACCTACCAACTTATTCAGGGTTACGATTTTTACTGGTTGTACCAAAACAAAAATTGTAAACTTCAAATGGGCGGAAGTGACCAGTGGGGAAACATCACCACAGGCACCGAACTTATTAGACGCAAAACTGGTGGCGAAGCATTTGCATTTACATGTCCACTCATTAAAAAAGCAGACGGCGGCAAATTTGGTAAAACAGAAAAAGGAAACATTTGGTTGGATCCTAAAAAAACAAGTCCTTACCAGTTTTATCAGTTTTGGTTAAACGCTTCCGACGAAGATGCAAAAGGTTGGATTAAAATATTTACGCTTTTACCAGTTGCGCAAATAGACGCTTTATTAACCGAGCATGAAGCTGCGCCACACTTACGATTATTACAAAAGAAATTAGCAGAGTGCTTAACCACTTGGGTACACAGCAGTGCCGATTATGACTTTGCAGTTAAAGCCTCAGAAATACTATTTGG
>JAIYCS010000132.1 GCA_027487895.1 Sediminibacterium sp.
ATGGAAACTTTCTTACCAGGTTCTCAAATTGACGTGAAGCCAGTTACTGATTACGATCAGTTTGTTGGTAAAACAATGGAATTTAAAGTTGTAAAAATCAACGAAACCATTAAGAACGCAGTTGTATCACACAAAGCCCTTATCGAAAGCGATATCGAAGCACAACGTGCAGAGATCATGAGCAAATTAGAGAAAGGTCAAGTATTAGAAGGTGTTGTTAAAAACATCACTGACTTTGGTGCATTTATGGACTTAGGTGGACTTGATGGTTTATTGTATATCACCGATATTTCATGGGGTCGTATCTCTCACCCTAGCGAAGTGGTGAAGATGGATCAAAAATTACAAGTGGTTGTATTAGACTTTGATGATGACAAAAAACGTATCAGCTTAGGTCTTAAGCAATTAACGCCACACCCTTGGGATGTATTACCAGAAGGACTTTCAGAAGGTTCTGTGGTGAAAGGTAAAGTAGTTAACATCGAAGATTACGGTGCGTTCTTAGAAATTCAACCAGGTGTTGAAGGTCTAGTTCACGTATCTGAAATTACATGGGCTAACACACCAATCAACGCAAAAGAATTCTTTAAGTTACAAGATGAGTACGAAGCTAAAGTGGTAACACTTGATAAGGACGCGCGCAAAATGAGCTTATCTATTAAGCAAATGAGCCAAGATCCTTGGAGCAGTATCGAATCTAAATTCCCAGAAAATAGCAAGCACAAAGGTCTTGTTAAAAACATTACTCCTTATGGCGTATTTGTTGAAATGGAGCCAGGTATTGGTGGTATGATTCACATTAGCGATTTAAGCTGGTTGAAGCGTTTCAATCACCCTTCTGACTACACTAAAGTGGGCGATGCTATTGATATCATTATCTTAAGCATTGATAAAGAAAACAGAAAATTACAATTAGGTCATAAGCAATTAGAAGAAGATCCTTGGAATGCATTAGAAGAAACTTTTGCAATTGGATCTGTACATGAAGGTACTGTTACCCGCAAGGATGACAAAGGTGCGCTTGTACAATTACAGTATGGCTTAGAAGGATTCGTGCCTAACCGTCACTTGAACAAAGAAGATGGTACACAGGTAAAAGCAGATGACACAGCGCAGTTTATGGTGATCGAATTTGATCGCAACGAAAAGCGTATTGTATTATCACACGCTCGCCTTTGGGAACAAGTAATAGCTGAAGAAAAAGAAGTAGCTAAGAAAGAAGCCAAAGCAGAATCTGACAACACCAAGAAGGCAGTAAAGGCGGTTCAGTCTAAAGTAGAGAAGTCTACCTTAGGTGATTTAAGCGCACTTGCTGACATCAAGGCTAAATTGCAGGAAGGTGAAGGTGGGAACTAATTAGTCCCCTTTCATTAGGAATAGGTCAAAAAGCTGTCTAACCACCCGGTTAGGCAGCTTTTTATATTTTTCTTAACTAGTTGATAATCAATATTAGAAATCAAATTTCTAATTTGCTAACAATTAACTAATTTTGCCAACTTGTATGAATAGAATTGTAATTGTTTTTTTGGCGGCTTTTGTACTGGTTTCTTGCTCCTCAAAGTTTTCTAAAATCTTAAAGAGTAAAGACGTCGAGTATAAGTATAAAATGGCGGAGCAGTTTTATGCTAAAAAAGATTACAGTAAGGCGCAAGTATTGTACGAAGATATTTTTCAGGTGATGAAAGGTACCCCTCGTTACGAAGACATGTATTATAAATTCGCGTATTCTTATTATTATCAAAAAGATTACTCGAACGCCGAAAACTTGTTCAAGAATTTCCTGGAAAACTTTCCGAGTTCTAACAAGTTAGAAGAAATAGAATACATGCGTGCGTATTCGTTCTTTAAAGAATCACCAAAAGTAGATTTAGATCAAACCAATACCAATAAAACCATGCAGTTAATGCAGGTGTTTATTAACGGACATCCAGGTTCTAAAAGAGTCCTCGATGCAACAGAAATTATTGATCAGTGCAGAGAGAAGTTAGAAGAAAAAGAATTTAAAGCAGCACAGCTTTATTTAAACCTAGGTTATTATAAAGCAGCAGCCGTGGCTTTTGGTAATGTGTCTGATAATTTTCCGGATTCTAAAAAAGCAGATTTATATAAATGCCAAGTAGTGGTATCTTATTATAAATACGCCGAAATGAGTTACGAAGAAAAGCAACAAGAGCGTTATGCAAAAGTGATTGTAGAAGCCGATGATTTTTTAGAGCGCTACAGCACCAGTAAATACGTAGACGAAGTGAATAAATATAAAACAGCATCTTCAAATTATTTAAACAATACAAAAAAATGAGTAAGCTAAGAAGACAATTAAGTGCCAATACACCAAGCGTGGTTGAAACCAAGAGCCTAATAGATATCAAAGCAAAAACTGGTAATTTATACGAGTCAATTGCGATTGTTGCACGTAGAGCCAATCAAATCAATGTGTCTATCAGAGAAGAATTGCACAACAAATTGGAAGAGTTTGCTAGCCACACCGATAGCCTTGAAGAAATTCATGAAAATAAAGAGCAAATCGAAATCTCTAGAGCTTACGAGAAAATGCCTAACCCAGCAATTTTAGCAACACAAGAATTTATGGAAGGCAAAGTGTATTATAGAAAAAATGAAGAGAACGATTTATTCCGTTAATTCATACAAACCTATTATATCAAAAAGACAGTGTAATAACTGTCTTTTTTTGTTATTTTAGAGTACGTTATTAGAGCTGATATGAAGTTTATTAAAACAATATTTATCTTTTTGTTGGTGCTTGTTTTTTCGGGGGCTAAAGCCCAGGAATTACAGGCTAGGGTAACCGTACTATCAAATAGGGTTGCTACCACTGTAGATAAAAGAATATTCAGTACACTGCAAACCCAGTTAACCAACTTACTCAACAATAGAAAGTGGACCTCTGATTTGTACAAGCCACAAGAAAAAATTGAATGTAGTTTTATTCTTAACATCGAGTCTATTGTTGAAACCAATGTATACAAAGCTACACTGAGCATTCAGGCAGCGCGTCCGGTGTATGGGTCTAGTTATAAAGCAAGCATGGTTAATTTCCAGGATCCCGATGTTACGTTTAAATACCAAGAATTTCAACCTCTCGAATTCAATGAAGCTAGGGTGCAAGGAACCGATGCTGGCATAGCCAATTTGCCCGCTATTTTTGCTTACTACGCCTACATGATTATAGGGTTAGATTACGATTCATTTTCCTTAAAGGGTGGCGAAGCGTATTTTCGAAAAGCCCTCAATATTGTAAATAATGCACCGGAAGGAAAAGGGATACAAGGTTGGAAAATGTTTGATGGACTTCGCAACCGCTTTTGGCTCGCCGAAAATGTTACCAATCCGCGTAACAATGTTATTCACGATATTTTTTACGGGTATTACCGTGGTGGTCTCGATCATTTAATAGATAATGAAACACAGGCACAAAGTTCAATACTAGCTGCCCTTATTCAACTCCAAACCTTTGCCGCGGACAATCAAAATAGCATGATCCAGCAGTTTTTTTTGCAAAGTAAATACACTGAATTATCAGGCATTTTTAAAAAAGCAAAAGCAGCTGACCGGGTAAAAGCTGTAGAATTATTAACGGTACTTGATCCTACCAATGCGCCAAAATACAAAGAAGCACTTCAATGATCCATCGTACCATTTATATACTAGTAATTGCATGGGTGCTCCTTGTTTCATGTAACAACGGGACGCCTAAAAATGTATTACCCGTTAACACCATGAAGGTTGTTATGTTTGATATGCTTAAGGCCGATGAGTGGTATGCAAGAAAATTAGTAGGGGATACGCTCATGTTAAGGATCAAAGAAGACATTCCATTGTATGAGCAGGTGTTTGCGATTCATAAGATCACCAAAAAAGAGTTTTTTGATAGTTATCATTATTACGAAGCGCATCCAGTTGCGTACAAAGAGTTAGTAGATTCATTAGAATCCTATGCGAACAAACAAAAGCTAAAAACTTTAAAAAAATAAACAATCTTTATTCATACTTGTTACAATAAAAAACAAAAATCATGAGTTTAACAACAGGCACCGCAGCCCCTAATTTTAGTTTATTTGACACCGATAAAAATCAGGTTCATTTAGCAGACCAAAAAGGTAAAAATGTAGTTTTATTATTTTTTCCTTTAGCCTTCACTGGCGTTTGTACCACAGAGCTTTGTTCTATCAGAGACAATATTGCACTATACAATAACACCAGTGCAACTGTGTATGGCGTTTCGGTAGATTCTTTATTTGCCCTAGGTAAGTTTAAAGAAGAGCAAAACCTAAATTTCCCTTTATTAAGCGATTTTAACAAAGAAGCTGCTAAGGCATTTGGCGTTTTATATGACGTATTCCCTGCATTTGAAATGCAAGGTGTTAGCAAGCGCGCTGCCTTTGTAATTGATAAAGAAGGTGTTATACAATACGCCGAAGTTTGTCCTACCCCTGGTGACCTGCCAAACTTTGCAGCGATCCAAGAAAACCTAGCTAAACTAGCTTAATTTAGTTTGTTGTATCTTTGTACCATTAGGTCAAAAGCATGCAAAAAAAGAACTTCATTATAGTTTGTATATTATTTATCATTACCTCCAGTTTTACACCTGGGGGTAATGGTTTTTATGACTCTTTTTTTAATGCACCTGCTACAAGTAAAGTAACCCGCTTTTATCCCAACCCAGCTACCACCGTAATCAATTTTGAATTTGACAAGTCGGTAGAGTCTACTTCTGTAATTTCGATCTATAGTTTTTACGGAAAAAAAATGAGCGAGCAGCGTTTATCAACTAATAAAGTAAGTTTTACTTTAGACGATCATTATACCCGCGGCTTGTACATTTTCCAACTCCGCGATCAAGCAGGCAGGCTCATTGAGTCTGGTAAATTTCAGGTAAACAAGTAGCTTATTTATCTGTTACTTCAACAATCAAAAATTTTAAATAATTGGTATTTTCCATCCCCCAAATAATGGGATGATCAGACGCTTGCGCTTGAAACGTAACCTGTCTAATTTTTTTGCGTGCATCTTTTGCTGCCATTTCAATGGTTTGCAAAAAGAGTTCTGGCTGTACTAGATTGGTGCAGCTAGACGTTACTAAAAAACCTCCGTTTCTAATTAATTTCATGCCACGCAAATTAATTTCTTTATACCCGGTAATGGCTTTTTGAATACTTTCTCTACTCTTTGTAAACGCAGGTGGGTCAAGCATTACAACGTCATATTGTCTACCATCTTTACCCCATTGTTTGAGCACATCAAATGCGTTCATCGCTTCAAATTTGCAAATAGCATCCAGTCCATTAAGGGCTGCATTTTTATTAGCTTGCGCCACAGCATTTTCAGAAATATCTAAACCCAGTACAGATTTTGCACCATAGTGTGCAGCATGAATTTCAAATGTTCCCGTGTAGGTAAATGCGCCTAAAACATCGGCGCCTTTTACAATATGTTGAATGGCTTTTCGGTTGTCTTGTTGGTCTAAAAAGTAGCCCGTTTTTTGTCCATTTTGTATGTCTACATGAAAACGTAATCCGTTTTCGTTGATAATAATATTTGTATCAAATGGCTCCGATAAAAAACCTTTTATTTGCGTTAGCCCTTCTAGTTCTCTTACAGGCACATCGTTTCTTTCATAAATTCCCTTGGGCGTAAAAATGGTATTGAGTGCATCAACAATGGCAGGCTTCCAATGGTCCATGCCTAACGACAAAGTTTGCAAAACAAAGTAGTCGTTAAACTTATCAATGATAAGGGCAGGCATTTGATCTGCTTCACCAAAAATAAGTCGACAGTTTTCGGTGTAGCCAATTTTTTGACGGTAAGCCCATGCTTCTGCGATTCGGCGGTGAAAAAAGGCAGCATCAATGGTTTCGGGCTTTCTGGTAAGTAGCCTAACCAAAATTTGAGATTTTGGGTTAATATAGCCTCTGCCGGCAAATTTGCCATCGGCGTAGTGAACATCTACTGTGGCAGCTGGCTCAATAGGGCCGTCAATTTTGTCTACTTCATTACCAAATACCCAGGGGTGACCATTTGCGATACGCGCCGCAATCTTCTTTTTTAGAAACAACTTTGTCATGTCTGCGAAGATAAGGCGGATTAATCTGCCAATTTTTCCCTTTTCTTTGCAACGGCAAAATTTTTGCCATGATTAAGGGGTAAAACAATAAGCAATAGTTATGGAAGATTCAATACCAAACGAAATGGAGCAAAATATTGAAAATGAGCTCAATACCGATGAAAATATGCCAGGAACCGAGCATTTGAATGAGCCGGTTACAAATGAGGATCCAATCGCTAAGCTAGAGGCCGAAGTACAGGAGCAAAAAGATAAATACCTCCGTTTAATGGCAGAATTTGATAATTTCAGAAGAAGAACTGCCAAAGAGCGTTTAGAGCTTATTCAAACCGCTGGAAAAGACGTTATTGTATCGATGCTTGATATTTTAGACGATTGTGACCGTGCCGAAAAGCAGTTACAAAGCACCGATGATATCGCTGTTCAAAAAGAAGGGATTCAGCTTGTTTTTAATAAATTGCGTGCTACTATGTTAGCCAAAGGCGTAAAAGCCATGGAAAGTATTCATGAAGAATTTGATGTAGAAAAACATGAAGCCATTACCGAAATTCCAGCACCTTCGGAGCATTTGAAAGGAAAAGTAATTGATGATGTAGTGAAAGGTTATTATTTAAACGATAAAATTATCCGCTTTGCTAAAGTGGTGGTAGGAAAATAAACAAGCAATGGCTAAAAGAGATTATTACGAAATATTAGGTGTATCCAAGTCTTCATCTGCTGATGAAATTAAAAAGGCATACCGTAAAGTGGCTATGCAATATCACCCAGATCGAAATCCGGGAGATAAAGAAGCAGAAGATAAATTTAAAGAAGCTGCAGAAGCCTATGAGATCTTAAGTGACGCCGATAAAAAAGCAAAGTATGACAGGTTTGGTCATAATGCTTTTGGCCCAGGAACGGGTGGTGGCGCATCTCATAGCTCTAATATGGATGATATTTTTAGCCAATTTGGAGACATGTTTGGTGACGATGTATTTGGTTCATTCTTTGGTGGAGGTGGAAGATCAAGAGGCGGTGGAGGCAGAGCAGCAAGAGGACAACGCGGAAGTAATTTGCGTATTAAAATCAAATTAAATTTTGAGGAAATCGCAAAAGGTGTCAATAAAAATGTAAAAGTTAAAAAGCACGTTGTTTGTACAGGATGCGGTGGTAATGGTGCTAAAGATAAAAACAGTGTTCAAACTTGTAGTTCTTGTGGTGGTAGTGGACAGGTGCGTAAACTCACCAATACTTTTTTAGGTCAGATGCAAACAGTTACTACCTGCTCGTCTTGTAATGGAGAAGGAACAACTGTTACAGCTAAATGTGGAACATGTAAAGGTGAGGGAAGAATGTATGGCGAAGAAACCATTTCTATTGATATTCCTGCTGGTGTGCAAGAAGGCATGCAACTAAGCATGAATGGTAAAGGAAATGCGGGTGAAAGGGGAGGAAGTGCTGGTGATTTAATCATACAAATTGAAGAAGAAACACATCCAGAATTACAACGTGATGGATTAAATGTAGCTTTTGATTTACACTTGAATTTTGTGGACGCTGTATTTGGAACACAGGTAGAAGTGCCTACCATTGATGGGCGCGCTAAAATTAAAATTCCTGCAGGAACCCAAAGCGGAAAAATATTTAGACTCAAAGGAAAAGGATTCCCAGAAGTGCAGGGTTATGCAAAAGGAGACCAGCTCATTTATGTAAATATCTGGACGCCTCAAACAGTTAATGACGAGGAAAAAGCAATGCTTGAAAAATTACAAGCAAGTGATAATTTCAAGCCCAATCCTAGCAAAAGTGATAAAAGCTTTTTTGATAGGGTTAAAGAGGCTTTTAATTAATTTTTTAGTTGCTTTATTCGGCAAGTTTGTAAATATCCCTACTGTTTCGGCCGTAACCATCATAGTCTAATCCATAACCTAACACAAATTTATTAGGTATAGAAAAGCAGCAATAATCGATCGGCACTTCAAACACGGTAGCATCAGGCTTGTGCAGTAGTACCCCAATTTTTAGGGATGCAGGTTGTTGGTTGTGTAGTTGAGGTAAAAACGTATGCAGTGTTTTACCAGTATCAATAATGTCCTCGAGTACTATGATATGTCTGTTGGTAAGATCTACGTCAAGTCCAATAGCTGTAATTACCTGGCCTGTAGAAGTAGTGCCTTTGTAAGAAGCGAGTTTTATAAAACAAATTTCAGCTTCTATCGAAATGGATTTGAATAGATCTGAGGCAAACATGAATGAGCCGTTTAGCACAGCAATGAATAAAGGTTTTTTGCCAGCATATGCTGTATTAATTTCGGAGGCTAATGCGGCAATTTTTTCTTGAATAAGTGCTTCAGGTAAAAATATTTCGAAACTTTTTCCGTGTAGTTGAATGTTAGACATAGCCTTATTTTTTCTTTCTTTTTTTAGAATTCTTTGTTGCAGGTTTGACGGTTTTTTCTGCCCTTAATTTAATTTTTTGACCAACTTGCAAAATGGTGTCTTTTGAAATTTTAGGGTTCAGCGTTAGTAGTGAACTCAGTAAAACGCCTTCTTTTTGAGCAATACTATAGAGAGTTTCAGTTCCCGTTACGGAATGTATTTCAGATGCACCATATTTTTGTTTCTTTTCAATAAATAAAATACGGTCTTGATCTAAGATGTTCATTTCCGATAGTTCATTGTATTCGAATATTTTACTTAAACTAATTTTATTGTTGTTGGCAATCGCAAGTAGAGAGCTGCCTTTTGTTGCAACTACCGCCTTTGTATGATTGATGGTTACTTTGGTATTTTCAAGTAAGCTTACTGGTGCAGGAATTACTTCTTTGGTAGGTGCTGTTTGTAGGGATGGCGATACTACAGGGGTTGGTACTTCTGCAACGACTTCTTTTTCTGGAGCAGGTTTCGTTACAGTTTTTGTAGGCTCAGGCGTATTTGAAGGTACAATTACTGGCTTTGTAACCGGAGCTGGGGTAATAACAAAATCAATTCCTTTTTTCTTGTTTTCCAATGCAATTAATGAGTACTGTGCTAAATCATAATCATTGATTGCTTTAATAAGTAGTGCCGGATAATTTGGATTGGTGGCATAGCCAGCTTGTTTGAGTCCAAAGGCCCAGCTTGTAAAATCAGTAACATCGAGTTTAAATAAAAATGCGTAGTGTGTTCTTGTTTTTAAAAAGTTAGAGTGGTCTATAAAAGATGTTTCTGCATTTTCGTATACCCGAAAACATTCGCCATTGGCGTCATCATTGTGGTATATTTTAGGCCCTTTCCATTCTATTTTACATTTAATACCAAAATGATTGTTGGCCTCAGTGGCAAGGCGGCTCTTGCCGGTCTGTGATTCTAATATGGCTTGTGCCAACTTAATAGCAGCAGGAACGCCCGTTCTAATTTGTTCCTGCATCGCAATGTTTTTATATTGATTGATATAGGCGGCTGTTTCTGCGCTGATGGTTTGGGCAATACCACTCAATGATATTGTTAAGGTAATTAGGAGTGTGTATATAAATTTTAATTTCATAGTTCGTTTTTTTGAATCAGTAGCATACCATCTCTGATTGTTAATAGCACTTGTGATGTGCGCGGATCATTTTTTACGTGTTCGTTAAATGCATGGATGGCCATTGCATTTTTTCCGGAAATATTTTCTTCTAATACTTCTCCATGAAACAATACATTGTCTGCAATAATAATCCCGCCAGTCGCTAAAAGTGGAACCACCATTTCATAGTATTCGATATAGCCGGTTTTGTCAGCGTCAATAAATACGATATCCCATTTATAAGGCAGGGTGGGAATGATTTCCTTGGCATCTCCAATATGTAGTTCAATTTTATGGGCGTTATGGCTCTGTGCAAAATAGCGTGCTGCTTTATCTGCGTCTTCTTTTCTGTTTTCGATGGTATGGAGCTTTCCATTTGGACCCAGTCCTTTGGCTAAACATAGGGCACTGTAGCCTGTAAATGTGCCAATTTCCAAAATATGCATGGGACGTTTCATGCCTGATAGCATGCTTAATAACTGTCCTTGCACTTCGCCACTTAACATATGGGCCTTAGGGTGTGTAGCCCTTGTTTCATCTAATATGATTTGCAATAAAGGATCAGCGGGTGTTGTAAAAACATCCGAATATGAATTTGCCTTATCTATAATAAATGGTAATGCCATGAATACTTATATCGCTGTTTCTTTTTTAGAGATAAGCAGTAGTCCTATAAAAGTGATGAGCCCATTTATGATGAGTAGTTCAAGTCCAATTTCAAAAGAGCCAAATAATGCTTTTTGATTGAGGTCAATAGCCAAACATAGTAAAGGGGATATGATACAAACCAGTGGTACCCATTTATCCAATACATTTCTTTTTAAAAGAATGCCAAATGTAAAGAGACCTAATAGTGGGCCGTAGGTGTAGGCTGCTACTTTTAATATAACCCCAATCATGCTTGGATTGTCAATCCACTTGTATACCATTACAAACAATAAAAACACAAGGGCAAATCCAATATGTATACGCTGTCTAATGGTTTTCTTTTTTGCTTCATCCCAATCTTGTCGGCGCTGCATGCCTAAAATGTCAATACAAAATGTTGCCGTAAGTGCTGTTATAGCCCCGTCGGCACTAGGGAATAATGCAGATATAAGGGCGATGATAAAAATAATGGACATGGCAGGTGGCATGTGTTCAAGAGCAATACTTGGGAACAATTTGTCGCCTGTAACAGCTAGGCCATTAGCGCTTGCGTACAAATAGAGTAAGCCGCCTAAAAATAAAAACAGCGTAATAACAACTAGCATGGTAAAACCAAGGGTTATTACATTTTTTTGAGAATCTTTTAATGTTTTTACAGAGATGTTTTTTTGCATCATCTCCTGATCCATACCTGTCATGGTAATGGTGACAAAGGCACCTGCCAATATTTGCTTTACAAAAAATAGCTTACTAGAGGGCTCTGTAAAAAAGATTTTGGTATAACCCTTGTCTGCCATGGTAGATAAGCTTTCAAAGAAACCTACATGGAGTTGGTTGAGGATATAAAAGACGCAAATTACAAGACCTAAAAGCATGCATGATGTTTGGAGTGTATCGGTCCAAACAATGGTTTTTACGCCGCCTTCATAGGTGTACAATAAGATCATCAGTAATATAATGATGGTAGTTGCCCAAAAAGGAACATCAAAACTTTGTAGTATCGCGTCTTGTAAAATACGTACCACTAAATAAAGCCTTGCAGTGGCACCAAGGGTTCTTGACAGTATAAAAAATGAAGCACCTGTTTTATAAGATGCCACCCCAAGTCTCGTGCTTAAGTAATTGTATATCGAAGTTAAATTAAGCTTGTAGTAGAGTGGGAGTAATACATACGCAATGATCAAATAACCTATCACATAACCCAGCGTAATTTGTAAATACGAAAAAGCATTTACATAATTGGTACCACCTACAAGTGTACCCACCTGACCAGGAACGCTCACAAATGTTACCCCACTCAGTGAAGTACCCACCATGCCAAATGCCACAAGCATCCAGTTGCTATTTCGATTACCAATAAAAAAAGAATCGTTGGTGCTATTTTTACCCGTTATTTTAGCTACAACAAGTAGAATTAGGAAGTATACTATTACAAAAGAAAATAAAACAATGGGCGACATAGCAATCGTTATTTTTTGTTAAATTGTAGGCCTTAAAGGTACGGATATTGAGCCTTTTTTACGCATAAGAATCTGATATATGTCTATACAAACAGTGGCTGTTTTTTGTGGTTCCAAAGATGGGTTAGACCCTGCGTTTTTTCAGGAGGCAACTGCCTTTGGAAATTTATTGGGTGTTATTGGCATGGACCTTGTTTATGGGGGTGGCAATAAGGGCCTAATGGGCGCTGTTGCCAATGGTGCCATGGCTGCTGGTGTAAAAGTTATTGGTGTTATTCCAGAAGTATTAACGACATGGGAACATCAGCACGAAGGCATTACCGAACTGCATGTGGTACCAGATATGCACGTAAGAAAAAAGATGATGTATGAACTTTGCGATGCAGCACTCATTTTACCAGGTGGAAATGGCACACTCGATGAACTATTTGAAATGCTTACATGGAACACTTTAAAAATCCACGACAAAAAAATAATCCTGCTTAATTGTAATGGCTTTTATGATCACTTAATTGCTCATATGCGTATGATGCAAGCCCAAGGTTTTTTATATGAAAATTTTGAACACCGTTTAATGGTTGCTACAACAGCAAAAGAAGCCGCGGCTTTACTGCAAAGTTTTTAATGACTTTCTAGGTCAAAAATTTTACCAGCGTTTAATATATTATTGGGGTCAAATGTTTTTTTGATGGAACGCATGAGTCTTAGGTGCGTTTCCGAAAAAACAGTTTTCAAAAATGGTTTTTGAATGAGTCCCACACCGTGTTCTCCACTAATGGTGCCTCCTAAACTTGCAATAAGTTCAAAAAGTGGCATGAGTGCCGCCGTCATTTCTGAATTGTTGTAACTATTTTTAATGGTAGGGTGGTTGATGCGAATATGCAAATTGCCATCACCCGCATGACCATAGCAAACCACTTTAAAACCGTTGTTAGCAGCAATTTCTTTAACACCTCTAATTAATTTAGGTAGTTCGGCTCTTGGCACAACAGCGTCTTCTTCAATGGTATAACCTGCCATAACAGACGCTTCATTTGCTTTTCGGCGAATTTTCCAAAGTTCATTTTTTTGCTCCGCGTCTTCTGCAAAATATATTTCACCTACTTCGTAACTATTTAATACTTCTGAAATGGCTTCCATTTCGTTCATTAAAACATCTAGGTTATTGCCGTCTACCTCAATAATTAAATGCGCTGCCAAACCATCTGTTAATGGAACCGCTGAACTATCTAACATTTTACTGGCAAGGGTTATGGCGTCTATTTCCATAAGCTCCATAGCGCTTGGCGTAATGCCTGCTCTAAAAATGGCACTCACTGCTTCGCTCGCTTTTTCGAGGCTATTAAAAGGAGCCAGCATGAGTAAATCAAATTTTGGATGCGGAATTAAACGCAGCACAATTTTAGTAACAATACCAAGGGTTCCTTCACTACCTACAATTAATTGTGTAAGGTTATAACCCGTGGCATTTTTTAAAACATTAGAGCCCGTCCATATAATTTCACCAGAAGCTAGTACCACTTCTAGGTTTAACACATAATCTTTTACAACCCCATATTTTACCGCCTTGGGGCCACCACTATTTTCAGAAATGTTACCACCAATAAAACAACTTCCTTTACTAGCAGGATCGGGTGGGTAAAAAAGTCCCTTTTCTTTAACTGCATTTTGCAACACTTCGGTAATCACACCTGGCTCGGTGGTTACTTGCAAATTACGCTCGTCTATGTCAAGTATTTGATTGAATCTTTCGGTAGATAATAATACGCCGCCTAAATGTGGGAGTGCGCCACCAGTGAGTCCAGTACCTGCACCTCTTGGCGTTACGGGTAATAAATTTTCGTTACAAATTTTTAGGATGGCTGAAATTTCAGCTGCTGTTTTTGGCTTTACAACAACGGCAGGCAAATACAATAAATTCTCGGTTTCGTCTTTGCCATACTTATGCAAGCTTTCTTCATCTGCTACTACAAAATCATTTCCAATAAGTTGCTTAAACTGTTCTACAATAGAAGCAGTAACGACGCCGTTTGCCATTATTATATGATTAAGAAAGAAAAACTAGAAGAGGCCAAATAATGTGCTATCAATTTTTCCAATGATATCACCTAGGTCAGCTTCATTTTCACCAAATTTATTTTTATCACAATCAATTACGAGCAATGGACCTTCTTGATATCCATCAATCCATTTGTTGTAATATTCGTTGAGGCGTTTTAAGTAATCGAGTCTGATGTTTTCTTCATATTCTCTTCCTCTTTTTTGTATTTGTGATACGAGGGTAGGAACAGATGCTTTTAAATAAATGAGTAAATCCGGAGGTTGTACCATGGTTTTAAGCGTGGTAAAAAACGCGTAATAGTTGTCAAAGTCGCGCTTACTCATAAGACCCATTTCGTGTAAGTTGGGCGCAAAAATATTAGCGTCTTCGTAAATGGTTCTATCCTGAATAATGGTTTCAGTACCTCTTGCAATTTCTAATAATTGGTTGAGTCTACCATTTAAAAAGTACACTTGTAAATTAAAACTCCATCTAGGCATGTCTTCATAGAAATCCATCAGGTATGGATTGTGGTCTACGTCTTCAAATTGTGGTATCCAGCGGTAATGCTTACTTAGCATTTCGGTGAGTGTTGTTTTACCTGCGCCGATATTACCTGCGATAGCGATGTGTTTGGGTTTCTTAGCTTTTGCCATAGGGGTTGAAAGTACGAAATGAGTATCTTAAAAAGATAATTATAGTTTGATTTTTTTAATAATAATTCATGCCAATAGCGCTACGAACCAGCGTTAGCGTTTTTGAGGCGCTTTCACCTGCTTTTTCGGCGCCTAGTTTCATGATTTTTTGAAGGGTGGCGGTGTCTTTTTGCAAATCAGCGGCTTTTTCACGAATTGGCTTAATAAAAGCAGCCATATCTTCTGCTAGTTGCTTTTTAAGGTCGCCGTAACGGATAATACAATTGCCTTCACTACTGTTGTTGTAATCATCGGTAAATTTTTGAACGGTATCAGGTGTACTAACAAGACCCATCAGGGTAAATAAGTTTTCGATATACGCAGGCATTGGTGCGTTTGGAACGGCAGGGCCGCCATCTGTTTTGGCTTTCATGATTTTTTTACGAATCACCTCATCTTCATCTGCTAAGTAAAGTGTGTTCATTTGATTTTCACTTTTACTCATTTTTCCTTCGCCATCTAAACTCATAATTTTTACAAGTTCGCCGCCATAATTAAATGCATATGGTAATGGTAAAACCTCTCCGTATCTATGGTTAAATCGCTCTGCGTAATTGCGGGCCATTTCTAAATGTTGTTCCTGGTCTTTTCCAACCGGCACTTTTACAGCGCGGTGAATTAAAATATCAGCGGCTTGTAATACAGGGTAGGTAAGGAGTCCAGCGTTTACGTTTTCTGGTTGTAAACGAACTTTTTCTTTAAAGGTTACCGTTTTTTCAAGTTCACCTTTATACGCCATCATGTTTAAATACAAATAAAGTTCTGCAATTTGAGGAACGTCACTTTGTACGTATAAAGCCACTTTTTCTGGATCCAATCCACAAGCAATATTTTCGGCAATCACGCGTAAAACATTTGCTTGTAATTCTTTGGTATCTGGGTGTGTGGTAAGGCTATGCCAGTTTGCTACAAAAAAGTAACAATTGAACTCATCTTGCATGCGCACATAATTACGCATGGCGCCAAAATAATTGCCTAAATGAAGGAATCCTGTAGGCCTGATACCACTTAAAACCACCTCTTTTTCCATAGCCGCGAAGATAAGGCGCTTTTTCATGATATTTGCTATACAAATACCCTAAAACTGCCCCTTATTCAAGCTTCCAATCACATATTAGGTTCACCCATCGAATACCTTAAAGGCGTTGGTCCTTTGAGGGGGGAATTACTTAAAAAGGAGCTTTCGATTTACACTTTTTCGGATCTATTAGAACATTATCCGAATAGGCATATCGATAAAACCCAGGTGCACAAGATAGGCTCCATCAGCCCCGCCACCGACTTTGTGCAGGTAGTTGGTATACTTCAGCCACCTGCTTTAATGGGTGATAAAAGAGCTAGGCGCCTAATAGCCCAGCTTGTGGATGAAACGGGTACACTGGAGCTTGCATGGTTTCAGGGTGCTAACTGGGTGCAAAAGAACCTGGTACCTGGTCAGAAATACCTGGTTTTTGGTAAAACAGGCTTTTTTAATGGGAAGCCTCAAATGGTGCATCCCGAAATTGAAATTTTTACCCCGGCCAAAGAAGGGGGCAAAGATTACCTCGAACCCGTATACCCGGCCACCGAAAAATTAAAGGCCCGTGGGCTTAATGGAAGGCAGTTGGCAAAACTTACGTACCAGCTTTTTTCCATGATTAAGCCCGCAGATATACCTGAAAATTTACCTGACCACATACTGTCCGATTATAAGCTCATGAACCGTTATGAAGCTTATTCCAATATTCATTTTCCAGTTTCTGACAAGGCCTATAAAGCAGCGTTAAGGCGTTTAAAGTTTGAAGAATTATTTGTGGCACAAGTGCGCCTGAATTTAGTGCGTATATCTAGGCATCAATCCAGCAGGGGCGTCATATTTGAAAAAGTAGGCGACTTATTTAATACGTTTTACAACCAGTATTTGCCCTTCCAATTAACGGGTGCTCAAAAAAGAGTGCTCAAAGAAATTAGAACCGATACCGCTAGGGGTCGTCAAATGAACCGCCTTTTACAAGGAGACGTGGGAAGTGGTAAAACCATCGTAGCGTTACTTAGTATGCTCCTTGCCGCAGACAATGGATTTCAGAGTTGCTTAATGGCACCCACCGAAATTTTAGCGCAGCAGCATTACCAAGGACTTAGTGAATTATTAAAAGATATGGGTGTAGAACTTGCACTTTTAACAGGTAGTACAAAAACAGCTGCAAGAAAAAAAATCATGCAAGGTTTACAAGATGGTACCCTACATTTTGTAGTTGGCACACACGCTGTAATTGAAGAAAAAGTTCAGTTTAAAAATTTAGGTTTTGTTGTTGTAGATGAACAGCACCGCTTTGGTGTAGCGCAGCGCGCTAAACTTTGGGAGAAGGCCGTTGTGCCGCCGCACGTACTTGTGATGACCGCAACGCCAATCCCTAGAACCCTTGCTATGACTGCTTATGGCGATCTTGACTATAGTGTCATGGATGAATTACCGCCTGGCAGACAACCCATTACAACTGTGCACCGAAATGAAATGATGCGCGCGTCCGTTATGGATTTTGTAAAAACAGAAATTGAAAAAGGCAGACAAGCTTATTTTATTTATCCATTAATTGAAGAGAGCGAAAAACTTAGTTACGAAGATCTCATGCAAGGGTATGAACAAGTAAAAAGTTTTTTCCCTGAGCCAAATTATAAAATAAGCATGGTGCATGGAAGACAACCTTCCGATCAAAAAGAAACCAACATGGCCCGCTTTGTAAATGGAGATACACAAATCATGGTAGCCACCACCGTTATTGAGGTAGGGGTGAATGTGCCCAACGCATCCGTGATGGTCATCGAAAGCTCCGAAAAATTTGGTTTATCGCAATTGCATCAGTTACGGGGGCGTGTGGGAAGGGGTGCCGAAAAAAGTTTTTGCGTTTTATTAACAGGTCAAAAAGTAAGCAACGATGCAAGAGAGCGCATCAAAATCATGTGTGCTACCAATGATGGATTCCAAATTGCCGAAAAAGACTTAGAAATAAGGGGTCCTGGCGATATTGAGGGTACTAGACAAAGTGGGGCATTGAACTTTAAGCTCGCTAATATTGTTAATGACAAAGAGGTGCTGGAAGTGGCTAAAATAGCAGCTGAAAAGCTAGTAGAAGAAGACCATACCCTCAATTTGGCAAAAAATTTACAATTGAAAAACTACCTTCAGTCTCAGAAATCAAGATCGGGGTGGGGAAAGATATCGTAACTTATAAATAAAAAGGATGTTGCTGCGCAGATTAGTTGGTCTTTTATTGTTTTTATTTACCGCTTCTTTTGCAGAGGTGGGCGCGCAGCAGTATCTGGAATTCGTTGAAAATAAAGGCCAGTGGCCAGCAGCTATTAAATACCAAGCGCAAACCCTTGCGGGTGCATTTGCGCTTCAAAATAATGGGTACCGTGTGCTCGTTCACAATCCTCAAGACCTAGCAGCATTAAACACGCACCCCCGCGAAAAAAACCACGTATCAACAATACCAGAAAATTTCGATGGTGTACTCCATTCGCATGCATACGAAGTTCGCTTTTTAAATGCCAATCCAAATCCAACAATCGTTCCTGAAAAAATACAAACCTCTTACAATAATTATTTTATTGGCAACGACTCTAGTAAGTGGGCAAGTGGTTGTAAAATATATAAAGCAGTTGTCTACAAAGAAGTGTATCCTGGTATTGATATTAGGTATTACACAAACGATGCGCAATTAAAGTATGACATTATTGTACATCCTGGTGCCGACGTTTCAAAAATTGCTTTATACATTGATGGTGCAGATGGTATTAAATTAAAAAACCGCGCACTAGAAATTAAAACAAGGGTAACCACTGTTTCCGAATTAGCACCCTACTCTTATCAATTAAAAAATGAGGGGAAAAAAGAAGTGGATTGCAACTATTCTGTAAAAGGAAATATTGTCAAATTTTCTATCGCTGGAGATTATGATAAAACACAAACATTGGTGATTGATCCTTCCATTGTGTTTTATGGCTATACCGGTAGTACAGCCGATAACTGGGGTTTTACAGCCACCTACGACCCGCAAGGTAACTTCTATGCAGGCGGCATTGTATTTGGCAGTTTTGGTACGTTTCCTGTTAGTAATGGGGCGTTTCAAACCACCTTTGCTGGAGGTGTGCCAGAAGGCGATATCGGAGCGATGGATATCGGGATTATGAAATTTGATCCTAGTGGCGTTAACAGAATGTATGCAACCTTCATTGGAGGAAGAGGAAATGAGCAGCCCCATAGTTTAGTAGTGGATGCAAATGGAAATTTAATTATTGCAGGAAGAACGTCTTCAGGTAATACCTATCCCGTTAGAGGACTTTCAACCTATGGTCCATTAGGTGGTTTATTTGATATTGTTATTACAAAATTAAATGGGGCAGGCAGTTCCATTATTGGATCTGTGCGTATGGGTGGCACCGCCGATGATGGTGTAAATATTAGGCCCAATTATATAAAGCCGCAGGTGTCTGAGTCCACTAGACGAAATTATGGTGATGATGCACGCAGTGAAGTTATTGTGGATGGTGCTGGTAATATTATTTTGGCTTCCGCAACGCAGTCCGAAGATTTCAGAACAACACCCGGAAGTTTTCAAACAACGCCCGGTAAAAAAACAACCACTCGTTTTCAGGATGGCGTACTTGTAAAAATGACACCAAATTTGGACGCTGTTATTTTTAGTTCGTTTATTGGTGGTGATAATGATGATGCTGCTTTTGTACTTGCTATTAATCCAATAACTGGGTTTATTTACGTGGCAGGTGCTACCGCAAGTGCTGATTTGCCCGGAAGCAAGGCAGGTGTTTTATTTGCAACCAATCAGGGAAAAGTGGATGGCTATGTAACCATTATTAGTCCGGATGGAACAAGACAAATTGTAACCAGTTATTTTGGAACCTCAGGAGAAGATATAATTTACGGAATTCAATTTGATAAATTTGGTTTCCCGTATATTATGGGTACAACAACTGTAGCTTGGCCAGTTATCAATTCTCCATTTAATAGTGGTGGTAACCAAGCATCCGGAAAACAATTTATTTCTAAACTACAACCCGATTTAACACAGTTCATTTACTCTGCTAATTTTGGTACAGCTACCGGTAGTTTACCTAATATTTCTCCAACCGCTTTCTTGGTGGATCGTTGTGAAAATGTATACGTGTCTGGTTGGGGTGGAACATTAGCACCTGGATTTCCATCTGCAGGTACCAGAGGGCTCGCAACATTTGGAACTGGGCAATTGAGTACTACAACAGATGGTGAAGATCTCTACTTTTTTGTACTTGAAAAAAGCGCTAAAAATATTTTATACGCCACTTTTTTTGGTTCTATATCAGGTGCCAATGGGCCACTTGGTGATCACGTAGATGGCGGAACAAGTAGGTTTGATAAAAATGGAACCATCTATCAATCGGTGTGTTCCTGTCTTGGCTCTAACCCGGCTCCAGGAACCGCTTTAAGAGGCTCTGCGGGTGTTTGGTCTCCTAATAATTTATCTGCAGATCCTAGCTCTGCTAAATGTAATTTATTGGCTATAAAACTCGCGTTTAATTTGGCGGGTGTTGGCGCAGGTTTAAAAGCATCCATTAAAGGAACCGTTAGAGACACTTCTGGTTGTGTTCCTATGACCGTAGATTTTACCGATACTTTAGCGCAAGGAAAATCTTATGTATGGAATTTTGGAGATGGCTCTCCTTCCGTAACATCTACTACAGCAAAAATTGCGCATAATTTTACCAAAGTTGGCATGTTTAGAGTTTCATTGGTGGCCATCGATTCAAGTACCTGTAACGTAGCAGATACCACCTACATAAATATGAATGTGCGAAATGATAATGCTGCCTTGTCATTTGATTTTGCTAAAGTGCCACCTTGTGATCAATTGGTTTTTGAATTTAATAACACAAGTACAGGTCCTTCTTCTAAACCTTTTTCCAATAAAAGTTTTACTTGGGATTTTGGAGATGGAACAAAACTAGCTGCCGGAACAGGTATTATCAGACATACATATTCTGTGGGTGGGGCTTACAATGTAAAGCTTACATTAAATGATACCAATTATTGTAACAGTCCAGACAGCTTAATAAAACAAATAAGTTTAGCACCTAACGTCATTGCTAATTTTACTTTACCACCAGCTGCATGTGCGCCGTTTAATGCTAGTTTTAGAAATACATCTACTGCAGGACAACAGTTTTTCTGGAACTTTGGCGACGGTGGAACTTCTACACAAACCAATCCTACACACACTTTTACTAGGCCTGGCACCTATGCTGTTCAGTTAATTGCGGTGGATGCAAATACGTGTAATAAACGAGATACTATTATTAAAAATCTTGTAGTTGTTAACAAACCCACAGCTGCATTTACGTATTCTCCAAATCCTTCAAGACCCAATACGCCGGTACAATTTACAAACACATCTATAGGTGCTGTAACGTATAAATGGATTTTTGGTGATGGTAATTCGTTTGCAACTTCAAAAAGAGATACAATCATTTCTTATCAGTATCAAAAAACGGGCAGTTACAATGCTTGTTTAGTTGCTACAAATGCAACGGGATGTTCCGATACAACCTGTATTCAAATTGATGCTACTGTAGAAGTAGGATATAGTGTTCCATCGGCATTTTCACCAAATGGTGATGGGGTCAATGACCGCGTATTTATTAGAGGCTTTGGAATTTCAAAAGTAAGTTTCCAAATATTTAATAGATGGGGTGAACTTGTTTTTGCATCCTCAGATATAAATACCGGTTGGGATGGATATTTTAAAGGAAAATTACAGGCGCAAGATGTGTATCATTATAGTGCAGTAGTTGAATTTTATACTGGAGAAAAATTAGCTAAAAAAGGAGATATTACACTACTCAGATAGCCTATGAAATCTAAAATGCAGTACATATTATTTCTTGTTTTGTTTGTAGGCTCGCTGTCTTCAAACGCACAAGACTTGCATTTTAGTCAGTACTTTAATGCGCCTATTTTGGTAAACCCAGCTAACACAGGGTTTAATCCCGATAATGACTATAGGATTGGCGCAAACTACCGTAACCAGTGGGGTGCAGTGGGTACGCCATTTAAAACCATGTCTGTGTGGGGCGATGCGCAAATTTTTACCGGAAAATTCGAAAATGGATGGATGGGAGTGGGTGGTGCTTTATATCGAGACGCAGCTGGGTCTGGAAATTTACTAAATACAAGTGCCTATGCTTCTGTGGCCTACCATCAAATGCTTGGCTATAGTAGTTTATTAAGTATTGGGTTTACGGGTGGTTTTATAAGTAAGCGCATTGATATTGCTAAACTATCTTTTGATAATCAGTGGAATGGTCAATTTTTTGATGCTACTATTCCATCCAACGAGCCTTTTGCATTTAGTCAAACATCTTACGCCGATTTACAAGCCGGTATTAATTATGCCTATTTTGCTTCCGATAAATTTTACATAAATGCAGGACTTAGCGCACAACATATTAATAGGCCTCGAGAAAGTTTTTTTGATCCACTTGTTTCTGATGCAAGTATTGATATGCGTTACACGGCATTTTTAAATGCAAGTTTAAAAATTGGAGAAGAATGGATTGTTAATCCAAATGTGTACATGAGTAAAATGAATACAGCCTCTGAACTAGTGCTTGGTGTAAATGCCAATCGTGATTTAAGTGGTGATGGATCTAGACAAATGATTTTGGGCCTTTACATGCGAAATGGCGATGCTATTATTCCTGTTTTTGGTTTTCAATTAAACGATACCCGCTTTACTTTTAATTACGATGCAACGGTTTCAACCCTAAAAGCAGCCAATAATACAAGAGGTGCTTATGAGTTGTCGATTATCAAAACCGGGGTAGTTTCTTCGGCACTAGCAAGGGGTGTAAGATGTCCTTCGGTGAAATTCTAATTCTTTTCTTATTTTTAGTGCATTATTGACAAGCGCTCATAATTTCATCTATGAAATATTTACCCCTTAACAAGCAAATTTTTATTGATAACCGTAAGCGGTTTATAAAAGAAATGAAGCCTAACAGCATTGCTATTTTTGTAAGCAATGATGAGTGGCCTTCTAATGGTGATGCCCTTCATGCATTTAAACAAAACACCGATTTATACTGGTTGTCTGGAATTGAGCAGGAAGATTCAATGGTTATATTGTTTCCAAATTGCCCCGATCCAAAATACCGTGAAGTGCTAGTACTTGTAAGGCCTAACGAGTTAAAAGAAAAGTGGGATGGTAAAAGATTGCGTGTTGCTGATGCGACCGCCATATCTGGCATCCAAACCATTGTATGGTTAGACAGTATTGATGCGATGCTTCAAACATGGATTCATTTAGCCGACACGATATATTTAGATACCAACGAAAATGATAGAAAATCTACAGCTATTGCAAGTAGAGATTACAGGTTTGTTGCAGAAATGAAAGCCAACTATCCGCTTCATGGATATGAGCGTGCAGCAAAAATCATGCACAAATTAAGAGCCATTAAATCAAAAGAAGAAGTGGCTGTTATTGGTAAGGCCATTGATATTACAGATCATACTTTTAGACATTTGCTAGGCTTTATCAAGCCAGGAGTTACCGAATATGAAATTGAGGCAGAAATTTACCATCAATTTTTAAGGATGCGCGCAACAGGTCCGGCTTACCATAGCATTATTGCAAGTGGTGACAGGGCAAGAACACTTCATTATGTTTCCAACAACCAGGTATGTGAAGCAGGAGAGATGCTTCTCATGGATTTTGGCGCCGAGTATGGCGGTTATTGTGCCGATTTGACAAGAACAGTACCAGTGAGTGGTGTGTTTACCAAACGTCAAAAAGAAGTGTACAATGCATGTTTACATTTACACAACTATGCAAAATCAATTTTAAAGCCAGGCATATCAGTTGTCCAGTACACCGATAAAGTTGGGGTAGAAGCGACCAAGCAATTTGAAAAAATTGGACTTATAACAAAAGCGGCCATTAAAAATCAAGACCCAGAAAATCCTGCGTACCGCAAATATTTATACCATGGTATTTCGCATCATTTAGGACTTGATGTGCACGACCTTGGTACAAGAACCGCGCCCATACAGGCTGGTATGGTATTTACCATTGAGCCAGGTATTTACATCGAAGAAGAAAAAATGGGTATTCGGATCGAAAATAATTTTTGGATTACCAAAACGGGTAATATCGATCTCATGAAAAATATTCCTATCACTGTTGAAGAAATAGAGTCTTACATGAAAAAGTCTTCTGTAAAAAGAAAGAAATAAATAGCATGATAAAAAAGCAAATTCCTAATTTATTTACACTGCTCAATCTTTTTTTTGGGTGCGTTGCCATTGTGTATATCACAATGCCAGGCATCATGATTACAGTAGGCGCTGATGGCGAAAATTTAATTGAAATTCCACAGCAAATTTATCGGGCTAGTTTATGTATAGCACTCGCAGCCGTTGTGGATTATTTTGATGGTTTTTTAGCGCGACTTTTGGATAGTTCATCTGAAATGGGTAAGCAATTAGATTCGCTTGCTGACCTCGTAAGTTTTGGTGTTGCGCCATCACTTATTGCTTTTCAGTTTTTAAGACTTTCTCTTGCGCAAGATATTGATGGATTGTCTGCTTCTTGGCTACAACTCCTGCCTGTTTTTATTTTACCTTGTGCTGCCGCCTACCGTTTGGCCAGGTTTAATATTTCGGCGCCTTCGACATCTGGCTTTTCTGGTGTTCCTGTGCCTGCAATAGGCCTGTTATTTGCCTCTTTTCCTATGATTTATTGGTATGCCCCTCTAGAGCAAGCTAACGTTACAGGACTTTTACTTAATAAGTGGTTTTGGTATGTTTCAGTGCTAGGAGCTAGTTATTTAATGGTTTCCACGCTACCTATGATGGCATTTAAATTTAATCAGGTCTCCTTTAAAAAGCTATTGCCGCTCCTTATTTTAGCGTCAGTTGGCCTAGTTTCTGCCATTTGTTTTGGTTGGATTGCAGTTCCCATTGTGTTTATTGCGTATGTAGTTCTATCTTTGTCCCTCAAATATTGGTACCTATGATTTTCAATGTTCAGATTAAGGTAATGCCCTTAAAAGATTTATTAGACCCTCAGGGTAAGGCCGTTTTAAGTGGACTGCATAACCTCGAATTAACAGGGGTGCAAGATGTACGAGTTGGAAAAAATATAAGCTTACAAATCGAAGCAGATAGTAAAGAGGCGGCTACTGTTATTGCAGAAAATGCAAGTAAAAAATTACTAGCAAATGCAGTGATGGAATATTTCGAAATAGAATTCTTAGCTTAATTCTTAATAATCCAAAAGCCATGTTATACCTGGTTCCTACACCACTTGGTAATTTAAAAGACATGACTTTTAGAAGTGTTGAAGTACTACAGTTGGTAGATGTTATCTTGTGTGAAGACACGAGAACCTCGTCTAAACTACTTCAGCACTATCAAATTCAAAAACCTTTATCGCCCTATCATCAGCACAACGAACATAAAATTGTTGGGCATTTGATTGATCAATTAAAGGCTGGTAAAACTTTTGCACTTATCACGGATGCTGGTACACCTGGTATTTCTGACCCTGCTTTTTTACTGGTTCGTGATTGTATCAAAGAAGGTATACGCGTTGAGTGTTTACCCGGTGCCACTGCCTTTGTGCCGGCTCTTGTAAACAGTGGCATCCCTACCAACCGATTTGTATTTGAAGGATTCTTGCCTTTAAAAAAAGGGAGACAAACCCTATTAAAGCAGTTGGCGGTTGAACCCCGCACCATCATTTTATATGAAAGCCCCATGCGGCTTGTGAAAACCCTCAAAGAACTGGCTACCTATTTTGGTGCAGACCGTATTGCTAGTGTTAGTAGGGAGCTTACTAAAATGTTTGAAGAAAACAAACAAGGCAGTTTACAAGATTTGGCTGCGTACTTTGAGTCAAAAACAGTGAAGGGCGAAATTGTTATTGTAGTGGCTGGCGCCGAATAATTCCTTATTTTTATTGTAACTATTAATTGGATAAAAATGAAAAAGATTTTATTGTTTGGATTTGTATGTCTATTACTAACGCATGCTACATCGCTTGTGGCACAACCAGATCGCTGGCAACAACGCATCAAGTATACGATTAACGTAAATATGGATGTGGTTACCAATAAAATGAATGGCATCGAAAAAATAGTATACACCAACAATTCGCCAGATACATTAAATAAAATATTTTTTCATACCTATTGGAATGCCTTTCAACCCGGTAGTAGCATGGATATCAGAAGTAGAGAGCTTGGTCAAATTCAAATCAGACCTGCTTCCAGGATGAGTGATGGACTTGACTGGGATGCACGCGTTAAAGACCGTATCAGTAAATTAACGCCTTCCGAAATAGGCTACCAAAACGTAAAGTTTGTAAAAATAAATGGTGTAGCACAAGTATTAAAAGAACACGAGACGATACTCGAAGTTGTTTTGGCAAAACCAATATTGCCAAAATCATCGGTGCAATTGGAAGTATCTTTTGAAGCGCAGGTGCCGCTCCAAGTTAGAAGAAGTGGAAGAGATAATAAAGAAGGGATCAGGTACAGCATGAGCCAATGGTATCCAAAAGTGGCTGAGTATGATTATCAGGGTTGGCATGCTAACCAGTACATTGCTAGAGAGTTTTACGGTGTGTGGGGTGACTTTGACGTAAACATTACCATCGATAAAAACTATTTTGTTGCTGCAGGCGGCGACTTGCAAAATCCGCAAGAAATTGGTATGGGCTACGAAGCCCCAAATACAAAACTTAGCACCACTACTGGTGATACTAAAACTTGGAAATGGCAGGCCTATAATGTGCATGATTTTATGTGGGCTGCCGATCCTACTTATAAAATGATTACCCGTAAACCTGCTGGTGGAGGCCCTTTATTAAGGGTTGTTTATAAAGCGGTAGATTCTTTAGAAAACAATTGGCAAAAAATGGCGGATGTTGTAAACAATGCCTATCCCATTATTGCCAAAACATTTGGTGCATACCCGTACAAGACATACACATTTATTCAGGGAGGTGATGGTGGAATGGAATACCCGATGGGCACACTTATAAAAAGTGCTAGCGTTGGTACTGCTATTCACGAGTGGATGCATACCTGGTATCAAATGCTAATGGGTTCTAATGAGTCGTTGTATCCATGGATGGATGAAGGATTTACCGATTATGCAAGTACACGCGTATTAGCAGAACTCAATGGAACTAAGGGTTTTCCGTATGATGGTTCTTACAGGAGTTATATTAGTTTAACAAAGAGTCCTTTTGATGAACCGGCAAGTACACATTCGGATCATTACAATACCAATCTTTCGTATAGTACATCATCTTACAGTAAAGGCGCTGTGTTTATGAGCCAATTGGGTTATGTTATTGGTGACTCTGTTAGAGACAGAGTGTTAATAGATTATTACAATGCATGGCGTTTTAAGCATCCAAATCCCAATGACTTTATTAGAGTTGCAGAAAAAAGAAGTGGGTTAGAACTAGATTGGTACAAAGAGTACTGGATTAATTCTACCAAAACAATTGATTATGCAGTTGGTGATATCAACCTTGTTAATGATAAAACAAACATTACCATTAAACGTGTAGGGAAAATGCCAATGCCAATTGATGTTTTAGTAACCTACAAAGACGGGTCTCAAGAAATGCATTATGTACCGCTTAATTTACAATTTGGTGAAAAACCAGTAGAGGGAAATGCGCCACGAACAGTGCATGCTGCATGGAAATGGGTAGATCCAGTTTATCAAGTTGCCATAACTAAATCTATTAAAGATATTAAGTCCATCGAAATTGATCCATCACTACGAATGGCCGATGTTAATAGAAGTAATAATAAATTAGTAATACCGGATTAGTATTCCATTTCTTTGAGTGTAGGCGCTTTAAACCAAGTGATAATCACCACTAAAAGTGTCATACATCCACCAAAAACAACACTGGGAACAACGCCCATCATTTTAGCTGCAACGCCACTTTCAAACTGGCCAAATTCATTGCTGCTATTAATAAACATAGAATTTACACTCATTACACGCCCGCGCATATTGTCGGGCGTTTTGAGTTGTAATATGGTGCCACGTATCACAACACTTATGCCATCTACAATACCGCTAATGAGTAGTACGGCAAATGTGAGCCAGAAGATTTTTGAAAGGGCAAAAACAATAATGCAAATTCCAAAAATGGCCACCGATATCAGTAGTTTTTTTCCTTGTGCTTTTTTTAAGGGAAACGCAGTGAGTAAAATAATTACAATCACCGACCCTATATCTGATGCTGCATTGAGCCAGCCAAAACCAATAGGCCCTACTTTTAAAATATCTTTTGCAAAAACGGGAATCATTGCAACGGCGCCGCCAAATAAAACGGCAAATAAATCAAGCGTTAGGGCGCCAAATAATTCTTTGGTTTGATATACATACCTGAGTCCTTCTTTAACGCTCTCTAGTGTTTTTTTCTCACCTGGCTCATTTAAGGAGGGCTTGGGTTTTAGTTGGTACATAAACAAATAGCCAGCAAAAACGAGGGTACAAATAATGGCTAAAGAACCCGTATTTCCTAAAAGAGCAATTAAAAAACCAACAATGGCATGTCCTGTAACAGAGGCGCCTAGCCAAACGCCTTGTCCCCAGGTTGTTGCATTTTGGATTGTTTTTTTGGGAACAATGGCAGATAGGATGGTGCCAAATGTGGGTCCTGTAAAAGATCTAAATACGCCGGTAAAAAATATGGCAACATAAATACTAAAGGCAATCCAATGTTTGCTTATTTGGCTAGCCGTAAAACTGGTAGATAATAACAGTAAAAATAATGCGCAGGTAAAATAAAGTGCAACGCCAGTTAATAAGAGTTTTCTTTTTTCACTGATATCAATAATATGTCCAGCGTATAGAGATAGTGAAACAGCAGGAATTACTTCCGATAAGCCAATAAGACCAATCGCAAATGGTTCATTGGTTAATTCATAAATCCACCAACCTACTAATGTGCCCATCATTCTAAGTCCCATAATAAATAAAAAACGTCCAAACATGAGATGTCTGAATTCTGCAATCCGCATGGCTTCAAACGGGTCATGTTTTGTTATGGTTGAAGACGTTTCTTGTTGCATTATGCTTGGGTACTTGTTATGGTAAATTAAAATAGTGTTGCCCCTGTGGTAAATCTTTTTCTAGGGCGTCTAAAACCACTTGCACATGCGCATCATTGCTAATAAAATCGGCATTACTTGCGTCTATAAATATGGTTTTAATATTGTGTTGTTTGATATAGCTGGTATATGTTTCTTGTAAATTAAATAGGTAATCGTCTTTAATATCCTGCTCGTAACTTCTATTTCTTTTTTTAATATTTTGTTGTAGTTTTTGAACGGGGGCGTGCAAATAAATTAAAATATCCGGAATACTTATTTGTTGGTGAATGATATCAAATAGTTTTTGATATAGCCTAAATTCTTCGTCTGGTAAATTCACTTTTGCAAACAACAAGCATTTTGTAAACAAGTAGTCCGATATGGTTACTTCCTGAAATAAGTCTTGGGTATGTAAAAAATCTTTGAGTTGCTTGTACCTTTCGGCCATAAAAAACAGCTCCAATGGAAATGCATATTGATCTGGCTTTTCATAGAATTTTGGCAAAAATGGGTTGTCGGCAAATTCCTCTAAAATGAGTTTCGCATTTAGTTTTTGTGCTAGTATGTTAGATAGGGTAGTTTTCCCCGCTCCAATGTTCCCTTCAATTGTAATAAACTGATGCTTCATATACGTTCCTTCTCAATGGGTAAAAATAAAGCTGAACTTGGCTTTTGCCTTTATTTTTTTTTTTTTTTTTTTATGTCGGGGCAGTTTAACAACAATTCTTGCATGGTTTTATCTAAAACAGGGTGAAGAAGCGTTGGTGCAATTTCAATGAGGGGTAACAGCGCAAATCGGCGGTTATGGAGTTGAGGGTGGGGGATGGTTAGTGTTGGGCTATCTAAAACAATGTCATTGACCATTAAAATATCTAAATCAATGGTTCTGGGGCCGTATTTCTCTTCACGAACCCTGCCCATTTCAATTTCTATTGTTAATAGACGCGCCAAAAGGTTTTCTGGTTCCAGAGTGGTTTCAACGCATATGGCCTGGTTATAAAAGGCAGGCTGGTTGGTATTGCCCCAGGCGGCTGTTTCATATAATGAGGAAATGGAAGTAACACGACCACACACTACCGAAATTTGTTTTACCGCCTCCGCTAAATAAGCCGCTCGGTCCCCTAAATTCCCGCCTATCAGTAAATATGCTGTGTTCATAAATTACCCCATTATTCGCCTCAAATATCTTTAATTTCACGTCTTTAAATACAGTTGTGAACAATATTGTTGTCTTTTATTTTAACCTGATGCTATGAAAAGCTTTTTTAAAATATTTTTTGCCAGTTTACTCGCATTAATTGTGTTCTCCATTCTGGGCGTAATGGTTCTTATTGGTTTTGCAGCATCTGCTTCAAGTTCCGATAAACCAGTTATTGGTTCTGATGCTGTTTTGGTATTAGACCTGTCTAAGCCTTTTAAAGAAAGAGTACAAGAAAATCCATTTGCAGCTTTAAGCAGTGATGAAGATTTTGAAGTACCATCACTTTATGAAATGATTAGACTCATTGATCACGCTAAAACGGATGCCAATGTAAAAGGGATTTATATATTAGCAAGTAATAATTCAAATGGATTTGGTGCATCCGAAGAATTAAGAAAGGCGCTACTAGATTTTAGGAAGTCGAAAAAGTTTGTAGTGGCTTACGGTGAAACCATTTCTCAAAAAGGATATGCCATTGCTAATGTGGCACAAAAGATTTTTGTACACCCACAGGGTGGTCTTGAATGGGCTGGTTTTTCTAGTAATTTAATTTTCTTAAAAGGCATGTTGGATAAATTAGAAATAAAGCCACAAATTATTTATGCCGGAAAATTTAAAAGTGCTACTGAGCCACTTCGTGAAACACAAATGACAGACGCCAACCGTTTGCAAACAAGTGTATGGTTGGGTGATTTGTACAATCAATTTTTGTGCCAAACAGCTGCTGCTCGTAATTTAGATACAGCGCAAATAAGAGCATTGGCTGTTGAAGGTAAAATTCAAACAGCTGCCGATGCTGTAAAATATAATTTAATTGATGGATTAAAATATGACGATCAAGTTAAAAACGAAATAACGGGTCGTCTAAATTTGCCCATCAATTCAAAAATTAATTTTATTTATTTTGGCGAATATGCAAAATCTGTAACGCTCAATGAATCTACAGCTTCAGAAAAAATTGCTATCATTTATGCAAGTGGCGATATCGTTGGCGGATCGGGTACCGATGAACAGGTGGCTAGTGATGATTACAAAGAACTGATTAGAAAAGCGCGATTGGATAAATCAGTGAAAGCCATTGTGCTTCGTGTGAATTCGCCAGGTGGTAGTGCCCTTGCGAGTGATGTGATTTGGAGAGAAGTTAGCCTTGCTAAAAAAGAAAAGCCAGTGGTTGTTTCTATGGGCGATGTTGCTGCATCAGGCGGGTACTACATTGCATGTAACGCCAATAAAGTGTTTGCCAACGAATCAACAATTACGGGTTCTATTGGAGTGTTTAGTATTATTCCAAATATCGAATCGTTTTTGAAAAATAAAATTGGTATCACTACCGACCGGGTAAAAACGGGTCCATATGCCGATATGGGGAGTATGGATAGGGCCTTAACAGAGCCTGAAAAAAGATTTTTGCAGGCTTCTACCGATTCAATTTACAATACCTTTAAATCACGTGTATCAGTAGGTCGTAAAAGAGATATGCAATACGTTGATAGCATTGCACAGGGTCGCGTTTGGACAGGAACAAGGGGTGTTGCAGTTGGTCTTGTTGATGAAATTGGCACGCTCTCTGATGCCATTAAAGCAGCAGCTGCGATGGCAAAAGTTAAAAGCTTCAAAATCAAAGAGTATCCCGAAAAAAAGAACATTTTAGAACAGCTATTTAATAATTACAAGCGAACGGTTTCTTTGCAATTGATAGAATCTGAGTTGGGTCCTGATCAGTTCATGATGATGCAACAAGTTAAAAAAGTAAAAGCAATGGTAGGAGTGCCTCAAGCAAAATTACCTTTCACGGTTACTGTTCATTAATTTTTAGCGTTCTTAAACTATTTATATGCCTGCAAAGTATAGTCAAATAAGAGCCATGTTGGCCATTACAAAAGGTAGTTTAAAAGCTATTTTGCGTAGCCCTTCTGCGGTTGTATTTAGCATCGCATTTCCGCTAATCTTTATTTTGGTGTTTGGATTTATAGGTGGCGGCAACGGTAAAACTTCCGTAAAAATCGCCATTGATAAGGGTTCAGATACGTCTAGCCCCATTTATACCGCCCTCTCACAAATTAACAGCATCAAAATAGTGAAGGGTGAGGATGCTTTTTTGTTACAGGAATTAGAAAAAGGTAGAATCACTGCAAAAGTATTAATATCCAAAACGGGTGTAGCAAGTCCGGCGTATGCCATAAAAATAACAAGTTCTGGCGCTGTTATGCCTCAGAATATTCAGCTTTTACAATCTGTATTAAATGGTGTGATAGCAGGGATGAATCAAAAGTATTTTGCTACCAATCAAACCATTGCACGCGTCGATGCAACTATTTCGCAAATACCAGGAAGAGCTTATAAAACAATCGATTTTATACTCCCAGGACAGCTAGGATTTTCTTTGTTAAGCTCCGGTGTTTTTGGTGTCGCTTTTTTGTTTTTTAATTTGCGTCAGCAGCTAGTGCTTAAGCGTTTTTATGCAACACCAATAAAGCGCGCTTATATAGTGCTTGGAGAAGCATTGAGTAGGGTTTTATTTCAATTGTTGACTGCTATTATTGTAATAGGGGTGGGTCATTTTGCATTTGGATTTACGCTCGTTCACGGACTCACTACTTTTTTAACAATCATGCTTTTAAGTTTTATAGCCCTTGTATTATTTATGGGTTTTGGATTTATTGTGAGTGGGCTTGCTAAAAATGAAAGTACCATTCCACCATTTGCCAATTTATTTACCTTACCGCAATTTTTGTTAGCAGGTACATTTTTTGCAGTAGAAGCTTTTCCAACATGGCTTCAACCAATTTGTAATGCACTGCCTTTAACACACTTTAATAACGCCATGCGTAACATTGCTTTCGAAGGCGCTTCTTTAGCTGCATGCAGTAAAGAACTTTTAATTCTAGGATTGTGGATTGTGGGTGTTTATGGGATTGCTTTTAAAACATTTAAATGGGATTAAGATGCGTTTTATTAAATTAGGGCTTATTAGTGCCGTTGTTTTCTTTGTTTTATTTACACTCGGTGGTTTGCTGTTGCCTTCACATAATGTAGTTTCCAGGGCTGTAAATGTTAAAGCAAAACCTGCTGCCATCCTACCTTTGATGCAAGATAAAAATCAGTGGCAGTTATGGATGGAAGGCATGGATAGTTCCTCTGTTAACAAGCGTCAACAAATACAAATCACATCAGTTTCTGATTCCTTAATTGTTGCCAATTGGAAAACGGCAGAAGTAATTTATACGACAAAATTTAGATTGATCTATAGCGCTGGACAGGCTGTTACCATTGTTCAGTGGCAATTTGAACAAGACGTTGCATGGTACCCATGGGAGCGTTTAAGCTCACTCATGAATGATAAAATACTAGGTACCTTAATGGAAAAAAACCTAGCTAGACTTCAATTGGTAGTAGAAGCTAACTAGGTTTTTGAGCATTATTTGGATACTAGATAATCAGCATTAGATAATTAAAAGCGCATCACCGTAACTAAAGAAACGGTATTTGTCTTTGATGGCTTTTTTGTAAGCTTCCATCGCTAAATCATAACCAGCAAAAGCACATGTCATGATGAGTAAGCTTGTTTTAGGTAAATGGAAGTTGGTTACAAGGCTATCTGCAACATTAAAATTATAGGGAGGGTGGATAAAGTGATTCGTCCATCCTTCGCTAGGCTTCAATAATTTTTCGGCAGTAAAGCTGCTTTCCATGGCACGCATGGTAGTGGTGCCAATAGAGCAAATACGACGGCCATTTTGTTTGGCTTTGTTTACAATGTTACAGGCTTCTTCTGTGATTTGATAGTACTCGGCATCCATTTTGTGTTTGCTTAAGTCTTCAACTTCTATCGGTCTAAATGTACCAAGGCCTGTATGAAGTGTTACTTCAGCAAAGCGAACACCTAATATTTCACATCTTTTAATGAGCTCTTTACTAAAGTGTAAACCAGCGGTAGGAGCAGCAACTGCACCTTCATGCTTTGCATATACGGTTTGGTAACGCTCTTTATCTTCTTCGTCAGGTTTGCGTTTGATGTATTTAGGCAATGGGGTTTCACCTAAAAATTCTAACATTTTTTTGAAGCTTTCATCATCGTCGTCCCATAAAAAACGAATAGTACGTCCGCGGCTTGTAGTATTGTCAATTACTTCTGCAACAAGTTCTTCGTTGTCGCCAAAATATAATTTATTACCTACTCTTATTTTTCTTGCGGGATCAACAATGACATCCCATAAACGGTTTGGCTTGTTTAATTCACGGAGTAAAAAAACTTCAATTTTAGCACCTGTTTTTTCTTTACGACCGTACATACGAGCCGGAAATACTTTGGTGTTGTTTACGACAAAAACATCTTTATCATCATAGTATTCTAAAATGTCACGGAAGTTCTTATTTTCCATGTGACCACTTTTTCTGTCTACTACTAGAAGGCGACTGTCTTCTCTTCTTTTGGTTGGATTTTGTGCGATCAGGTTTAACGGTAGATCGAACTTAAATTGTGATAATTTCATGTTACGGCATGATTTTTTAGTGAAGGCTGCAAAAGTAGGTAAAAATTGCCAAAATTAAGGCAGGGCTGCAATAAGTTCCTGTGTATAAAGGCTTTTGGGAGAATTGTAAACCGTGTTGGCAGGTCCAATTTCTTCTAATTTACCCTTGTTCATAACCATAATTCGGTCGCTAATATATTTCACCACAGATAAATCGTGGGTGATAAATAGTGCCGAAAACTGCATGGACGCTTTAAGTTCGTTTAATAGGTTTAGCACCTGTGCTTGAACGCTTACGTCTAGTGCCGAAACACTCTCATCGCAAATAACAAATTTAGGTTGCATAATCAGTGCCCTGGCAATTACAATTCTTTGACGCTGACCACCACTAAATTCGTGTGGGTATTTATTGTAACAATCGGCGGGGAGTTCTACTTTTTCAAGCATTTCAATTACCCTTTCTTTTCTTTCTAATTTGTTTTTAACTATTTGATGAACAAGAAGTGGTTCTGCAATAGCATCACCAATGCGCATACGCGGATGCAAAGAACTGTAGGGGTCTTGAAATATGAGTTGAATTATTTTTTTATAATTTGGATTGTAAGGTTTGTTAGGAGTAGCGATGGTTTCTCCTTTATACATAATTGATCCTTCGTTAATGGTTTGTAATCCAACAATGGATCTGCCAAGTGTTGTTTTTCCGCATCCCGATTGACCTACTAAGCCAAGGGTTTCACCTTCTTTAATGTTAAAAGAAATGTCATCTACGGCGGTAAAACTTTTTGTCACTTTCCCTAAAATATTGGTATGGATAGGAAAGCGAATAGATACATTATTTACATTCAACAAACTGGCTTGATTGTTTGATTGTGGCAGTTCTGTTTCAGTGACAATAGGAGGTGCTTTGAAGTTTGGATTGGATAAAAAATCAGATACTACAGGAAGCTTGTATCCTTTTGGATATAACCCTGGCCTACACGCCAAAAGCGCTTTGGTATAAGGGTGTGTAGGGTTTTCAAATAATGCTTTTGTTGTATTTTCTTCCACAACTTCTCCTTTGTATAAAACAGTTACGGTGTCGGCAAAAGAAGCTACTACATTTAAATCATGGGTAATAAATAAAATACCCATGCCTGTTTGTTGTTGCAAATGTTTTAGTAGTTCTAAAATGCTTTTTTGCACTTGCACATCTAGTGCTGTTGTGGGTTCGTCACAAATGAGTAAATCTGGTTTGCCGCTCATGGCCATGGCAATCATCACGCGCTGCTTTTGACCGCCACTGAGTTCGTGTGGGTATGCGTCAATTGCCTTTACAGGATCTGTTATTTTAACGCTTTTAAATAGTGAAATGGCTTCTTTTGTTGCGGCTTCTTTTGAAAGCTGTTGGTGCAGCATGATGGCTTCAATGATTTGCTCACCGCAGGTAATTACAGGATTTAGTGCAGTCATTGGCTCCTGAAAAATCATGGCAATATTACGCCCCCTAATTGCCTCTATTTCTGAAGGGGTAGTTTTGAGTATGTTGATGGGTTCGCTACTATTTTTGTAAAACAAAATAGAACCATTTTTATAGGATACAGGTGGGCTAGGAATGAGTTGTAAAATGCTCATGGATGTTACCGATTTACCAGACCCCGATTCCCCAACAAGTGCCCTTATTTCACCCCTACAAACACTTAGGCTCAGGCTCTTTACTGCTGTAAAGCTTTTGTTCTCTTTTTCAAAAGAAACGGTCAAATCTCTAATTTGCAACAAAGGGACACCCATTGTGTTATAGTTTAGCACAAGATTAAACAAATAATTTAGCCAATTTTATGCTAATGTGGATTAATATTTGTTAATACTGTTCATTATTGTATGGGTTAGCTTAATTTTGCACTTACAATTGTTAGTTTACTAGCTTTTGTTGGTCATCTAAATGATTGAATATGATTCGAAAAGCATGGTGGAAATGGGTTGCATTTTTGCTTCTTATTTACACTAGTATTTATGGTTTTATTGTCAAGGTCCCTAAATTAGATGACAGGCTCGAGCACTCTATTAGAAACATGTTTTTTCATGTTCCCATGTGGTTTGCCATGATGATTTTACTATTTGTTTCGGTGTGGTATGCGGCTAAGTATTTGCGCACCACTTCACCCATCGATGATTTTTCTTCAAAAGCTTTTGCCGCAACAGGAACTTTATATGGTTTTCTAGGTTTGTCTACGGGTGCCATATGGGCCAACTACCAATGGGGAAGCCCATGGAGTGGGGACCCAAAACAAAACGGCGCAGCCATTGCGATGCTAATTTACCTTGCTTATTTTGTTTTACGCGGAAGTATGACAGACGAAGACAAACGTTCACGCGTTGCATCTGTGTACAACATTTTTGCATTTTTCATGCTATTCCCAACCCTTTGGATTTTACCAAGACTTACAGAGTCGTTACATCCTGGCGGTCAGGGTAGTGAAGGTAACCCAGGTATTAACGGTAAAGATATGGATGCCAATATGCGTTCGGTATTTTATCCAGCAGTTATTGGCTGGACCTTACTTGGTGTTTGGGTTAGTACCTTAAAAATTAGATACGAAATACTTAAAGCAAAATAAATAATGAAAAAATATTTTAAATCATTGCTTCTTATATTGTTTGCACATGTTTGTGTTATTTCAGTTCATGCTCAAGATGCAGCTGCAAATGCAAGCACAGATGTAATGCGAAGCAACGGAAAAATTTATGTTGTAATGGCTGTAGTAGTAACCATTGTAACTGGTCTTTTTTTATACGTTTATTCCATTGATAAAAAAATCTCAAAATTAGAAAACAAATAAAACGATTGTTATGTCTAGTAATGCGCCGTATAGTTTTTTTAAAAGTGTAGAAAAAAGTTTTGACAAAGCGTCCAAATTTACCAAATGGGAAAATGGATTGTTAGAACAAATCAAAGCTTGTAATAGTGTGTATAGTATGCGTTTTCCAGTAAAAATGGATGATGGCAGAATCGAAGTAATTGAAGCATATCGTGTCCAGCACTCACAGCACAAGTCTCCGTGTAAAGGAGGGATTCGTTTCAGTGAAGAAGTAAACCAAGACGAAGTTATGGCACTTGCTTCATTGATGACATACAAGTGTGCTATTGTAAACGTTCCGTTTGGAGGTGGTAAAGGTGGTATTAAAATTAATCCACGTGAACACTCGGTATATGAGTTAGAAAAAATCACAAGGAGGTATACTGCTGAGCTTGTAAAGAAGAATTTTATTGGCCCTGGTATTGATGTTCCCGCACCTGATTATGGTACTGGTGAACGTGAAATGGCATGGATTGTTGATACTTATGCGTCTTTAAAACCTGGCGAAATTGATGCTGCTGGTTGTGTGACCGGTAAGCCCATTACACAAGGTGGCGTAAGAGGAAGAAAAGAAGCTACGGGACTTGGTGTGTTTTTTGGTATCCGCGAAGTGTGTAACATGCAAGACGAAATGGAAAAGCGTGGCTTAACAGTAGGCGTAGCTGGCAAAACCGTTATCGTGCAAGGTTTAGGAAATGTTGGTTACCATAGTGCCAAATTTTTTAGAGAACATGGATCTAAAGTGATTGCGATTGCAGAATTCGAAGGTGCTATTTTTAATGCAGATGGCCTTAACGAAGAAGATGTTTTTCAACACCGTAAAAAAACAGGTTCTATTTTAAATTTCCCTGGAGCTACTAATATTACAAAGAGTACAGATGCTTTAGAGCTTGCTTGTGATATTTTAATTCCTGCTGCACTTGAAAATGTGATCAATGGTGAGAATGCGCCACGCGTTCAAGCTAAAATTATTGGTGAAGCAGCCAACGGTCCTTTAACTCCAGAAGCAGATGAAATTTTTGCAGCGAAAGGAACACTTGTGGTACCTGATATGTATTTAAATGCAGGGGGTGTAACGGTGTCTTATTTTGAGTGGCTTAAAAATTTAAGTCACGTGCGTTATGGCCGTATGGAAAAAAGATTCACCGAAAATTTAAATACTCATATTCTTTCTCAAATTGAAGAACTAACTGGTAAAAAAGTATCAGCTGCGGAGCGTGGTTTTATTATGCATGGTCCGGAAGAAGTGGATTTGGTGCATAGTGGTCTAGAAGAAACCATGATTACTGCAACTAGAGAAATTATGCAAATTTGGAAAGACAATCCTTCAATTCCTGATATGCGCACAGCAGCTTATGTATGTGCTATTAATAAGGTGGGAACGTCTTACGCTGAGCTTGGTATTTTCCCTTAATCGGTTGTATAGCTTGGGAGTGTTGTCATTACAATTGGTTGTGTATTTCGTACATCAAAACCAAAAGTGTCATTTCCATTTGTGATTACAATGAAATGTGTTTCTAGTTTGCTGTTATAGTGTAATACTTGCCTAAGCACAGACTCACTCAGGGGAACATTCATTTCTTTACATTCAACAATTAACCAAGGTTTGGTGTCTTTGTAAACAAGGATATCAAACCTTTTTTTTGTTTCTCCCCATTTGATTTCTTTTTCAACGGCAATAAGGGAAGCTGGGACATGATGCTTTTGAACGAGTACCTGTAAAAAATTTTGACGCACCCATTCTTCTGGGGTTAGTCGCACCCAAATTTTTCGAAAGGGATCAAAAATTTGTTCTTTTTGATCCAAGCTTTTAATTTGATGCGCAAATTTTGGATACTCTACTTGAATCATAAGAATGGTATTGTCATGGCTTTTTTGTAATTTAGCCAATTAACTTTTTTCAAATATACCCACACTGGGTTAAAATAACAACCTATGAAAACGAAAGAAGAAATTGTAAATAACTGGCTTCCAAGGTATACCGGAGAGCAGCTTCAAAATTTTGGGAAGTATATTTTACTTACCAATTTTAGCAATTATATCAATCTATTTGCTTCTTGGAATGGGGTGGAAGTGATTGGAAAAGACCGACCTATGCAGTGCGCAACAGCCGGTGGCATAACCATTATCAATTTTGGTATGGGTAGTCCGGGCGCTGCAACAGTCATGGATTTATTAACGGCTATCGAGCCTGAAGCCGTATTGTTTTTAGGTAAATGCGGTGGTCTAAAAAAACGAAATAGTTTAGGCGATTTAATATTGCCTATTGCTGCTATAAGGGGAGAGGGAACATCAAACGATTACTTCCCGCCAGAAGTGCCAGCCATGCCAGCCTTTGCACTACAAAAAGCGATATCTACTACTATCAGGGATTATAACGTTGATTATTGGACTGGTACGGTGTACACGACCAACAGGAGGGTATGGGAACATGATGATGTATTTAAAGAGTATTTACAACGTGTTAGGGCCCACGCAATTGATATGGAAACGGCTACCATTTTTACGGTTGGTTTTTACAATAAAATCCCAACGGGTGCACTCTTATTGGTAAGTGATCAGCCCATGGTACCAGAGGGTGTAAAAACAGAAGCGAGCGATGTAAAAGTTACCAGTGCTTTTGTAGAAAATCATTTAAAAATTGGCATCGATTCTTTAAAGCAACTTATTAATAAAGGGCAAACTGTAAGACACTTAAGATTTTAATGAAAACATTGGTGCGGTCTTAATCTTTCCATAAAAATGGAAATAAAATAAGTGCAAGTGCAACTACTAAAATATCTAGACCTACTAGCATTGCAACCATTTGCACAAAGCCTCCTTGAATTACAGACGAAAAGCCTGTTGCTGAAATTTTCATGAGTAGTAGCAGCTGTGGAATAATGAGCGGAAAGCCCATGATAGCCATCATTGCAGCGTTTTGTTGTGCTTTAGCTGCTATGGCTGCTAAAAAAGTAAATACCAAACTAATACTCATACCACCAAGGCAAACAATACCTGTAAATACAAGTGCATGCGTGAGCGGATTGCCAAGTAATAATGTAAAAACGGCTAGGCTTAATAAACTCATGGCAAGCATGAGCACTAGATTAAAAATAAGTTTAGCAAGTATAAAATTTTGAGCACTAGTGATAGAGTAGAAGTATAACATGCGTCCACTTCCTTCTTGTAAAAAACTTTTGGCGACAGCGTTAACGCATACAAATAATTGGATCACCCAAAATAGTCCATTCCATACCTGATCATCTGGTTGACCCATCGACAAGTATACCACAAAAATGGTGGTTACCACATAAAGCACAATGCCATACAAAGTATACTGCTGTCTAAGTTCTAGCAGCAAATCTTTTTGTAATAAAGCAAGTATGGCGTTTTTATTTTTCATGCATGCATTTTCTACAACGGGGTTCGTAGGTATCTTTTTCTCCGAGTAATACTTGGCTCTCGTTGGCAGTTTTTCTAAATGACACGTGTGCAATATTGCCACACTTCATACAAATAGCATGAAGCTTTGTAATGTAATCTGCAACGGCTAATAAATTAGGCATTTGACCAAAGGGTTTTCCTAAATAATCCATATCGAGTCCTGCTACGATTACTCGAATACCCCTTGTAGCTAATGTCTCACAAACCATGGTAATTTCTGCATCAAAAAACTGCGCTTCATCAATACCAATAACATCAACATCGCCAGCGAGTAATAAAATGGATTGCGCATGGTCTACAGGAATAGAAGGGATACTATTGGCGTCATGACTAACCACTTCTGATTCGTTGTATCTGGTATCGAGTGCGGGCTTATATATTTCAATTTTTAAATTGGCTATTTTAGCACGCTTCAGCCTTCTGATGAGTTCTTCGGTTTTTCCGCTAAACATACTGCCGCAAATCACCTCAATCCAGCCCCTTTTGTCACCTGTTATGTTAGGTTCTATAAACATGTATCAAATAAATTTGTAGATTAGACGTTAAATAGGAGCGGATACCAGTCCCATTTAAGACCCCAAATGTATTACATAGAATGGAAAGAGTTGGTACGTTAATTCATAAACTAAAAGATCTTTTTGATCAGGGCGCTGGTAGCGAAGAGCTAATGGCCGCTGCTCATATGCTTTTAGCCGAACTGGATAATGCCAACAACCCATTGGGAGAGCCCAAAAAATCAAGTAAAATGGGTGTTTCGGTGGTCATGCCTAGAGGTGCCAGAACTTCTAAGCCTGAGCAGTTGGTTCAGGCCAAACTGCCCCTCGATATCCCGGATGACGCTTCATCTGTTACGCCAATAGATATTCCTACAAATACTTCAATAGACGTTCCGGTTGAGCAAGACATTCGGGAGCCAATTGAACCTATGAATGCATCAAAAGGCCCCGCTATTTCTGAAATGAATAGTGGTTGGTTGTTTGATACATCTACCGAAATTCCAACCCTTGCATTGCAGCCTAAGAAAAATGAGTTTGATGAGATTCATCAACTCATGCAGTCGATCCATTCGATGCCTGTACTTAACGAAAAACCTCGCGCCAATCAAATGGAAATAGGGGCCCTGCTTAACAACGAACCCATCAAAGAATTAAAAAAAGGAATTGGTATCAATGATCGTTTTTTGTTTGTGCAAGAACTTTTTAGAGGGGATGAAACTATGTACGAAAGAAGTATCAAAACAATTGACGGTTTTGCGATTTATCCAGAGGCTCAATTTTGGATACAACGTGAATTAAAATTAAAAATTGGTTGGAACGAGGACAGTGCAACTGTCAAACATTTTGATCAACTTGTTAAAAGACGGTTTTCCTGAATATAACGTATAATTTTTGCAGAAGCGCCTTTGTGGGCGTGCACAAAGTCACCAGCAATTTGTCCCATTGCATGTCTACTTACTTCGTTGCTACATAAATTTTTTGCAACGGATTCAAAATCTAACGCATCTTTAATACTAACTGCCCCACCTGCTTCGATGAGCCCTACAGCTTCAATGTATTTATCATAAACAGGTCCAAATAATACGGGCTTGTAGTGTACGGCTGCTTCTAGGCAGTTGTGTATGCCATCTGCACCAAATCCGCCACCAATATAGCTTATAGAAGCATAATGGTATAGTTTACTAAGCATGCCTACATTGTCTATGATAAGTGTGTTAAAGTTTTGCGTCGAATTGTTTAATCCCTGTACATAATCTGAATATAGAACTGCATTTTTATAAAGTGTCAAGCAGTTTTGAAGTCTTTGATGGGTGATATCGTGTGGTGCAATAATAAATTTAATATGCGGGTTTGCCTTTTCAAAATGCGCAATGGTTTCATCATCCTGAAACCAAGTGCTTCCCGCTACGAGCACCAAACTATTGTTGCAAAAATGTGCAATTGGATCGATAGGCGAAAAGGCGTTTGCAATTTCAATGACCCTGTCAAATCTAGTGTCGCCGCCAAGATATACCTCATTATTAATGCCAATAGAATGAAGTAAAGATTGTGAGCGCTGGTCTTGTACAAAAATAGCACTAAAGCAGTGTAATATGTTTTTATAAAATCGACCATACCATTTAAAAAACAATTGATCTTTTCTAAAAATACCCGCAATTAAAATAGTAGGAATTTGTCGTTTTTGTAAACCTGTAAGATAGTAATGCCAAAATTCATACTTTACAAAAATGGCCAAGGATGGGTTTACTATAGTTAAAAATTGCTGCGCATTTTTTTCGCTATCCATGGGTAAGTAAAATACAAAATCTGCACCGCTATAATTTTTATGAACCTCATAACCAGATGGTGAAAAAAAGGTAAGTAGGATACTGTAATTTGGATCATTCTTTTGTAATCCTTCTAAAACCGGACGTCCTTGTTCAAATTCACCAAGTGAGGCACAGTGCATCCAAATAACCCTTTTTGTATTAGAGGCTAAGGCGTCGGCAATTTGCTTTAAAATTTCTTTTCTACCTGTATGCCACAGTTTTGCTTTTGGATTGACCCATCCAAGTATTTTGGCGGCTAAAGGGTATAGTCCAATGAATATTTGGTAGAGGAAAAGCAAGATTTGATAGTTTATTCTGCAAATAAACAAATTAAAGCCCATTTACCCATTTTATATACTAGAATAAGGTTCGTTACAAAGCATCAAACAAAGGCTTTTTTGCAGTAATTTTGGCCCTATAAATACTGGCACATGAGACCCATTCAGATGGTGGATACCAAAACCCAATACCTTCAAATTAAAGACGAAGTAGATGCTGCCATTCATGCAGTACTTGATAGCGCAGCATATATTAACGGGAAGGCCGTTCAAGACTTTGCAGCTTCCCTTGCCGCTTACATGGGTGTCAAGCACGTGATTCCATGTGCTAATGGTACCGATGCCTTACAAATAGCCATGATGGCTATTGGACTTGAGCCTGGAGACGAAGTAATTACACCATCCTTTACCTATATCGCTACCACCGAAGTAGTGGCATTACTCAGGTTAAAACCTGTTTTTGTAGAAGTTGATCCAGTAACTTTTTGCATGGATCCGGCTGCATTAGAAAAAGCCATTACGTCCAAAACTAAAGCCATTGTTCCAGTGCATTTGTATGGTCAGGCGGCGCCCATGGAAGAGATTTTACAAATTGCAAAAAAGCACAACTTGTATGTGATTGAAGACAATGCGCAGGCTATTGGATGCTCTTACACATTTAAAGATGGTACCGTTAAAAAAACGGGTACCATGGGGCATATTGGCGCTACTTCTTTTTATCCGAGTAAAAACTTAGGTGCTTTTGGTGATGGCGGTGCATTATTTACAAATGATGACGCACTTGCACATACGTTAAAAACGATAGCCAACCATGGTCAAGAAAAAAGATACTACCACGACATTGTTGGTTGTAATTCTAGACTTGATAGTATTCAGGCGGCCATCTTAAATATTAAATTAAAACATTTAGACCGCTACAATCAAGCAAGGGCAAACGTTGCAACATTGTACAACCAAGCTTTTGAAAATTGTGCTGTCATTACAACGCCTAGTACTGCTTCATACAGTTCGCATGTGTTTCATCAGTACACCATTTTATTTGATGGCGATAGGGATGGATTGATTGCGTATTTATCTGAAAAAGGCATTCCTTCTATGATTTATTATCCGGTGCCGGGGCACAAACAAAAAATGTTCGCTTCATTTAATTTACCGGATACTTTATTACCCATCACTGATGATTTAACAAACCGTGTTATTTCATTACCTATTCATACCGAAATGGACATGGAACAGTTGACCTATATTACAGAGGCCGTTTTAAATTTTATCAATAAATAATTTATGAAGATTGCAGTTGTTGGTACGGGATATGTAGGGCTTGTAACAGGTACTTGTTTTGCTGAAACAGGCAACAAAGTAACCTGTGTAGATATTGATGCTTCAAAAGTAGCACGTTTATCAGGTGGAGAAATTACCATTTACGAACCAGGGCTAGAAAAACTTTTTTTGCGCAATTTGCAAGAAGGTCGATTACAGTTTACAACCAATTTAAAGGAAGGGATAGAAGGCGCTAGCATTATTTTTTTAGCACTTCCTACACCACCCGGTGCCGATGGCCACGCCGATTTACAATACATTTTAAAAGTAGCCGATGACTTGGGTCATTTGCTAAAAAGCTATGCGGTTATTGTAGATAAAAGCACCGTTCCTGTTGGTACAGCTGCTAAAGTGCACGCCGCTATTGCAAAAAATTATAGTGGCGAATTTGATGTGGTAAGCAATCCTGAGTTTTTACGTGAGGGCGTTGCCGTAGATGATTTTATGAAACCAGACCGCGTTGTTATTGGCACAAGTTCTGATCGCGCAAAAAAATTAATGGGTGATTTATTTGCACCCTTTGTGCGTCAGGGCAATCCGGTTATTTATATGGATGAAGCCAGTGCCGAACTAACAAAATATGCTGCCAATTCTTTTTTAGCAGCTAAAATTTCCTTCATGAATGAAATTGCACAACTCTGTGAAAGGATGGGTGCCGATGTGGATATGGTAAGAAGGGGTATTGGTTCTGATGATCGAATTGGCAAACGGTTTTTGTTTTCTGGGATTGGATATGGAGGCAGTTGTTTTCCTAAAGACGTGCAAGCTTTAATCAAATCTGCGGCTGCGCATGATTATGATTTTAAGATATTAAATGCAGTTGAGCGCGTTAATGAAAAACAAAAAATGCACTTGGTGCATGTAATGGAAAATCATTTTGAGGGCAGCTTAGCTGGTAAACATTTTGCACTTTGGGGTCTCGCATTTAAACCCAACACAGACGATATCCGAGAAGCGCCAGCGCTTACCATCATTGACGCTCTTTTGCAAAGAGGGGCTACTGTAACGGCTTTTGACCCAGAGGCTACATCACATGTAAAGCAGGTGGTGGGTGATACAATACATTATGCACCCAATCAATATGAAGCACTTGAAAATGCAGATGCCCTAATTATTGCAACAGAATGGAGTGTTTTTAGAACACCTGATTTTGACGAAATAGTAAAAAAGCTTCCTTCAAAATTAATTTTTGATGGACGAAACTTATTCGAACTCCATGCAATGAAGGAGCTCGGGTTTACGTATTATAGTATTGGTAGAGCAAGCATTTAATGTATAAATAGTATGATGAAAAATAAAACGGTATTAATTACAGGAGCAGCTGGATTTTTAGGTTCTCATTTGTGTGACAGATTTGTGTCTGAAGGCGCAACTGTAATAGCGATGGATAATTTAATTACCGGAGACGAAAAAAATATTGAGCACCTAAAAGGCTTACCTAATTTTTCATTTGTATTACATGATGTTACAAAGCATATTACCATTGATGGGCCACTTGATTATATTTTGCATTTTGCATCACCAGCAAGCCCCATCGATTATTTAAAGATACCCATTCAAACTTTAAAAGTAGGCGCACTTGGTACGCATAATTGTTTAGGCCTTGCAAAAGATAAAGGCGCTAGAATACTTGTGGCTAGTACCAGTGAAGTATATGGAGATCCGCTGGTGCATCCGCAGCCAGAATCCTACTGGGGTAATGTTAATCCGGTTGGCCCAAGAGGTGTGTATGACGAAGCCAAGCGTTTTATGGAATCTATCACAAGGGCTTACCATACTTTTCATGGCGTAGAAACTAGAATTGTTCGCATATTTAATACCTATGGTCCTCGCATGCGACTCAATGATGGAAGGGCTTTGCCTGCGTTTATTGGTCAGGCACTTAGAGGGGAAGATCTAACCGTTTTTGGGGATGGTTCTCAAACAAGAAGCTTTTGTTATGTGAGTGATTTAATTGAAGGTATTTACAGGTTATTGCTAAGTGATTATTCGATGCCTGTAAATATTGGTAACCCCCACGAAATTTCATTAAAAGATTTTGCAGAAGAAGTATTGAAATTAACAGATGCAAATGTTCAAATCATTTACAAGCCACTTCCAGTAGATGATCCAAAGCAGCGTCAGCCAGATATTACCAAAGCATCCGAACTCTTAGATTGGGCGCCAATCGTTTCTCGTGCCGAAGGCCTTCAAAAAACATATGCTTATTTTAAATCACTACCAAAGTCGGAGTGGACCAAGCAGCCTAAAAATTTTTCTTAAATCACCTAATCATGTCTAAACCGCTCATTGTTGTTACAGGAAAAAATGGACAATTAGGTTCCGAGCTTCAATTAATTGCGCCATCATTTGATGCACAGTATGATTTTTTATTTGCTGATAGAGCAGTGCTCGATTTATCGTCTAATGATTCTATTGATAATTTTTGTGCAGAGCACAAACCTGCAGTTGTAATTAACTGTGCAGCATACACGGCCGTTGATAAGGCGGAAACAGACAGGGATGCAGCATTTCAAATTAATGCTGTTGCTGTTGGAAAGTTAGCAGCCTACTGTAAGGCAATGGGGGCTTTATTTATTACCGTTTCTACCGATTACGTTTTTGATGGTAATGGCACAAGCCCATACCTGCCTTCTGATACAACAGATCCTATCAATTATTATGGGGCGTCAAAAGCCGAGGGTGAAAAATTAGCGGTAACAAATAATCCAGAAAGTATCATTATTAGAACCTCATGGGTGTATAGCAGGTTTGGCAATAATTTTGTAAAAACCATGATACGTTTAATGGGGGAGCGCCCTTCCTTAAATGTGGTGGGTGATCAAATTGGTGCGCCAACCTATGCTGCGGATTTAGCGGTTGCTATTATGCATATGGTTGCTCAAAAAGCAGCAGGTAATGCGCATAGTGGTATTTATCATTACAGCAATAGTGGTGCAATAAGTTGGTATGATTTTGCGGTAGCAATTGGTGAATTGATTCAATCAAATTGCACGGTTGCTAAAATTGGCTCAGAGGCATTTCCAACGCCTGCTAAAAGGCCTCATTATTCACTCATGGATTGCATTTCCATCATTCAAGATTTTGGTGTGGATCAGCCAGATTGGAAAGAAAGTTTAGCGGTTTGTATACCACTCATTCAAAAATAATCATGCAAATATTAGTGCATAAAAAAAGCCGCAATAAAATTGCGGCTTTTTAAGTTGGTTGCCCGACCTGGATTCGAACCAAGACAAACTGCACCAAAAACAGTCGTACTACCATTATACTATCAGGCAATCCGGTCATTCATTTCTGAATGGGCTGCAAAAATAGGGTGCAACTTAAAATTTTCCAAATATTTTAGACTCGTTTTTGGCTAAAACCCTCAAAATCAGACTATAATTTGGCAGCATGCTCCTAAATGGCACTCACTTTGTTCAAATGTTTTATATTTAAAGGACAAAATTTTAAACCCATGCAAAAATTACTCTTGTTATCTGTGTTTATTGGTTGCTTGTTTTTACTCTCTTTTAGAGATGACAAAAAGAAAAAGATTGTTTTTTTTGGTGACTCAATCACCGAGGCAGGGGCTAAGCCTGGGGGTTATATTAAAATAATGGAGCAGATGCTTGCAAATGCAGGTAAGGCTCAAAAATATGAATTGGTAGGTGCGGGAATAGGCGGCAATAAAGTCTATGATTTGTACCTACGTATGGAAAACGATGTACTCGCAAAAAATCCGGATATCGTTGTTATTTATATTGGTGTAAATGATGTGTGGCATAAAGCGTCTTCAGGAACCGGTACCGATTATTGGAAGTTTGGTCCTTTTTATGAAGCCCTTGTTAAAAAAATTCAGGCATCGGGTGCTAAAGTAGTCGTGTGTACACCTGGGGTAATTGGTGAAAGAACAGACAATAGCAATCAACTAGATGGCGATTTAAATTTATACAGCAAATGGATTCGTGATTTTAGTGCCAAAAACAATTTGCCACTCGTTGATGTGCGCAAAGTTTTTATGGATTATAATGCCATTAACAATCCTGCCAATCAGGAGTCTAAAATTTTAACCACCGACCGTGTGCATTTGAATGAAAAAGGAA
>JAIYCS010000126.1 GCA_027487895.1 Sediminibacterium sp.
CCGAGTCCCCAACCTCTTTTTTTAGTGGTATAACCCGGTTCAAAAATCTGATTCGCAGTTTCACTATCCATGCCTTTGCCGGTATCTGTAATTGTAATAATCACTTGATTGTTTTGCACCGTAGCTAAAATGGTAATTTTACCTGCGCCTTCTGTAGCATCAAGTGCATTTTTTATGAGGTTTTCTAGTACCCAGTCAAATAGCGGAACGGATAGCATTACAAAAGCTTCGTTAGGAAGTGTACATTCCATAACTACCTGCTTGCTGGATCTGAGTTTCATATAAGCCACCATCCTTTCAATTTCAGTAAACGGATTGCTGCGTGTTAGTAGGGGTGCGCTTCCAATTTTCCCAAAACGGTCCGAAATAAGTTGTAGCCTTTCAATGTCTTTTTCAATTTCAAAAACAATGGGGTCTTTGGTTTCTTTTTCTTTTAATAAAGTAATCCATCCCTGTAGGCTAGAAACAGGTGTTCCTAGTTGGTGGGCTGTTTCTTTGGCCATTCCTAGCCATAATTTATCCTGCTCATTTTTATAGCGTGATCGTAATGTGCTCACGGCAATAAAAACAAATAAGGCCACAATAAAAAGTTGAATATAGGGATACCACTTTACTTCCTTCAATAGCTTACTGGGGCCATAGAAATAGTGGTTGGCAACATAGGGCGAATCACTAATTACAACAACGATAGGGGCTTTAGAAAACTTTTTAAATTCTTCTAATGTATTTAACAGATACAAGCTGTCTGAAGCAATACTTGCAGAGTCTAAGTTAAGCGTGTTGCCTGTTGGAATCCCTTTTTCAGTCGTTTCAATGATGGGGATGTCTTCATTGTCGGCGCTAATTTGGGTAGCAAGATTTAGGTTGCTACTGTCTTTACTACTTAAAATAGTTTGTTGTGCTTCTATCCATTCACGCACATATTTTTTTTCGGTATTGGCAATTTTACTTGCTACGTAAGTCGAATAAAATATAGTGGCGCATACAAAAAGTATGGCAATAAAAACAAGTAGGCCCGACCACCGATATTGTTTCATGGTCAATTAAAACAAGCCGCCTTTTTTAAGACTTGTTACACCTTCCCCAATTTTAAATCCGTTGTTATAAATTTCAATTTTATAATTGCCCATTTGAAATGCTGCAGTTTGTTTCCAGTCAAAGCTAACTTGGCTCGCTTTACCTTGCTCATAATTAACGCTCACTTTACTGGTGTAGCTTCTGTTTCCTTCTTCTCGGGTATTAAATGAAGCGCCTTCAGAAATGGCTTTTCCATCAGGTCCGGTAACACATACATAAATGTCTTTATTGCCTGATGCCGCAATTCTATTAGGGTCTAGGGTAAATGAAATACGGATAAGGTCGGCACGTTTTGCAGAAGTGGTTGCTTTTGCAGCACCATTGTTTTTTACATTCAGTGCTGCGATACCAATATTTGATGCATGTAGGGTAGAAGCTACATCTACTTTTTCGTCGAGTTCTTTTTTAGTAGCAGATAAGTTTTGCTCTAAATTTTGTTTGTCGTTGGTGAGTTGAGACTTTTCAGTGTTTAATTGCTCGTTGGCAACCGTGAGTTGTTTGTTTTCGCCTTTTAACTTTTCAATTTCAGCAAACAAACCCTCTACTTTACCATTTAATTCAAGAATCATTTGACGAGCTAAAGACAAATCCGCGTCAGATGCTTTTTTATTTTTAATAATCGCACTGATATTTGATTTTAGTTGCTGGATTTCGTTACCTCTATCGGCTAATGCTCCTTGTAATTGACTATTGTTCAGTGTTAGTGAGTCGGCTTTTGCTGCCACTAAATCGTAGGCTTCTTGTATAGCGCCTCTGCTACTATCCACAAATTGGATTTTAGTTTCCATTAGGGTAACGGTGTCTTGGTGCTGGTTGTTGCTGTATAAAAAATAAGCCCAGCTACCAACTAGGGCTACCACTAAAAATACGATGATTCCTTTATTGTTACTATTGTTTCCGTTGCTTGTAGACATATGTATTTGTTTTGCTGCAAATTAAATAAAATCGCTTGAAACCAACCTAGTTTTAGCATTTTGATACAATTTTCTAGCATCTTTGCAGTATGTCTGCCGAAAAAATCATTGCTGATTGGAAAAAAGGGAACTTCAAGCCTATTTATTGGCTAGAAGGAGACGAGCCTTTTTTTATTGATCAGGTGGTGCATTACGCCGAGCATAAAATTTTACCCGAGGCAGAAGCTAGTTTTAACCTGTCTATTTTTTATGGTAAAGACGCCGATTGGTCATCGGTGGTGAATGCTTGTATGCGCTACCCCATGTTTGCAGATAAGCAGGTGGTTATTTTAAAAGAAGCGCAGCAAATGCGCGACATAGAAAAGCTAGAATCATACATTGACAATCCGTTGGCTTCTACCATTTTTGTGGTGAGCTACAAAGAAAAAAAGGTAGACGGCCGTTCTAAATTAGCAAAAACCCTAAAGTCAAAAGGGGAGATGCTATCTACCAAAAAAATGTATGATAGCCAGCTACCAGAATGGGTGAATCAAATGGTGGCTTCACATCAATTAACCATCGCACCTAAAGCACTTCACTTGCTCGTAGATCATATTGGAAATGATTTGAGTAGACTGCAAAATGAAGTAGAAAAATTAGCCGTAAACTTAGCTGGTCGAAAAAATATTACCGAAGACGATATCGAAAAATACATTGGCGTTAGTAAAGACTTTAATGTTTTTGAACTTCAGGATGCACTGGGTAAAAGAGATCTCGCTAAAACCATTCGCATCATTCATTATTTTGAGGCTAACCCTAAAGCGGCGCCTATACAAATGATACTCCCTGCGCTTTATAATTATTTTAGCAAAGTTTTTATGCTATATAGCCTTCCAAACATTACAGAGCAGTCTGCAGCTGCGGCGCTTGGTGTCAATCCGTTTTTTGTAAAAGAATATATTGCTACTGCGCGCCGTTATGATTATGAGGGTATCGAAAAAGTATTACTACTGCTGCATCAATATAATTTAAGAAGCATTGGTGTGCATGATGCTGGAACCTCTGACGCGGGTTTGCTAAAGGAGTTGGCCGTAAAAATGATTGCTTAATTTGTAATTGATTAAGCAGCGCCTTGCAGTAAGGCTGCGGCTTTGTTTTTGTCTTGTAAAAGCTGTGCTTTTAAACCTTCCAATCCTTCAAACTTTACCTCGCCTCTTAAATAATAATAGAGTTCCACTTTTAATTGTGCGCCATAAATATCGGCGTCAAAATCAAAGATGTTTACTTCAACCACTCTTTTTTTACCATCGATAGTAGGCCTTACACCAATATTCATCATGCCAGCGTACACTTCTTTTTCTTCATTGATCGTAACGCGAACTGCGTAAACGCCATCGCTCGGAATCAATTTTTCTTCAGAAGCAATATGTAAATTAGCGGTTGGATAGCCAATGGTTCGACCTATTTTATTTCCTTCTACAATAAGGCCGTCAAAAAAATAAGGATACCCTAAAAAAGTATTAGCGGTTTCAATATCATGCGCTGCAATGGATGCTCTTATTTTTGTAGAACTCACCACCGATTCTTCTAATACCTGTTCAGAAATTTCATTCACTACAAATCCTTGTTCTTTTCCAACTTGTTCTAATAAATGAAAATCACCCAATCGGCCTTTTCCAAAGCGGTGATCATAACCAATCACTACGGTGTGCGGTTTAAAATAGGCCACAATAAAATCTGTGATGTATTCCCTGGCGCTTAAATTGGAAAAATGATGATCAAAAGGCACTACCACCAAATGATCAATACCTGCTTTTTCTAGTAAACTAATTTTTTCTTGCAGCGTCGTTAAAAGTTTAACGTCGCCGGGTACCGAAGAAACAATTTTGCGTGGGTGGGGGTGAAAAGTGATGATAACCGTTTCTCCATTTACCTGACTAGCCGTTTCCTTCAGTTGCTGCAAGATTTTTTGATGCCCCTTGTGCACCCCGTCAAAAGTGCCAATTGTAAGCACGGCATTGTTAAATGTTGGTAAAGAAGGGGCTAGTTCGTAGTGGACTTTCATAATCAGCGGCAAAAATAAGCCCGAAATTCCAATCTTGGGTCATTTGCAGGGATACTCTTTCTGTCTTTTGCTTACCTTTGCCATGGATACAGGTTTTTGTTCATATTTATTATATACCAATGTCTTTATACGCTAAACGAGGGGTTTCGGCTCAAAAGGAAGAAGTACATGCAGCCATTCAAAAGCTAGATCAAGGTTTGTATCCGCATGCTTTTTGTAAAATGTACCCCGATTACATGATGGGTGATGATAATTATGTAAATATCATGCACGCCGATGGTGCTGGTACCAAAAGTATTTTAGCTTATTTGTATTGGAAAGAAACCGGTGATGTGTCTGTGTGGGAGGGAATCGCTATTGACGCCGTTGCCATGAATTTAGATGACTTACTTTGTGTAGGCGTAACGGATAATATTTTATTTTCTTCGACCATCGATCGCAATAAAAAAGTAATTCCAGGATCTGTTTTAGAATCAGTTATCAATGGAACGCAATCTTTTTTTGATACACTTGCTAGTTATGGTGTACAGGTTCATTATTTAGGAGGCGAAACTGCCGATGTAGGGGATGTGGTAAGAACCATTGCAGTAAATGGAACCATGCAAAGTAGATGGCCAAAGTCTAAATTAATTACCAATCAAAATATTGCTGCTGGGGATGTGATTGTTGGTTTTGCAAGTTCTGGCAAGGCCTCTTATGAAAAGGAATACAACAGTGGACTTGGCAGTAATGGTTTAACCAGTGCAAGACATGATGTGCTTAGTTATTACTATGCCACTAAATATCCTGAAACATTTGAGCCAACACTTGATCGTGATGTTGTTTATTTAGGAAAAAATAAAATGACGGACACCCTTGCTATAGATGGTTTTGCAAACCCTATATCAATTGGAAAACTACTTTTAAGTCCTACCAGAACCTATGCACCACTTGTTAAAAAAATATTGGATACACACTTTAGTGATATTCATGGAATGATACATTGTAGTGGCGGTGGGCAAACCAA
>JAIYCS010000118.1 GCA_027487895.1 Sediminibacterium sp.
CAAAAAGCCACCAGATAGGATCGAGTAAAAAGCGGGACAATAATATACTCCAACTTTGTCTCAATTGTAACACTTGCTTAAATGAAAGTCCTTTATCTGATGGATCCGCAGGTTGCTGACCATCTAAAATATACTGACGCTCCTCTTCTGTTAACCAAGGATGCGCATCTGGTGTTTTTTTATTGATCCACAACCAAGGAACAAGCCACAATAAACCCACAACACCAATTAAAATAAATGTAGTTTGCCATCCAATTAATCCATATAAAAAAGCAATTAGAGGTGCCGAAATAATACTCCCAATAGAAGCGCCTGCATTAAAAATACCTTGTGCTAGTGCACGCTCTTTTACCGGAAACCATTCGGCATTACTTTTTGCAGCACCCGGCCAGTTTCCCGCTTCGCCTAAACCTAATAAGGCCCTAAAAATACTAAAGCTAGCTATGCCCCTAGCAGCAGCATGAAAAGCAGCAGAAACACTCCACACCACAATTGAAACAACAAAACCAAGTCTTGTACCTATCGCATCAAATAATTTACCACTCAATGCTTGACTTATAGCATATGCAATGGTAAAGCAGCTTACAATAAAAGCATACTCGGTTTTATTCATATTTAAATCCGAGGAAATACCAGGCCACATAATGGCAAGTGCATTACGATCAATATAATTGATAACAGTAGCAAGTCCTATCAAACTTAAAATCCACCAACGCAAACCTTTTAATTTCATAACGATACTTATTTTTTAAACACTTCTAATTCATTGATAAATTTAAATATCGCATCGTTAAGCATATTGTTTTGATCTTTATCAAATTTTCCATGTAGACCACCCGGAATCGTAATAAATTCGGTTTTTACACCTGCTTGAACGAGTGCTGCATGAAGTGCAACAGACTCTTGATAAGGAACGGTAGGGTCTGCATCGCCATGAACAATAAATACAGGCGGACTGGTCTTTTTTACCCAATGAATGGGTGAAACTGTTTTGATAAATTCTTGATCATTCTTTTTTGCACCCAACCAATTGGTTGCAGATTTACTTTTTATATAAGGACCATATGCCCAGTCATTTACATCGGCAATACCGTATTTGTCTATGATGGCTGCCACTTTTACATTTTCTACTCCACTACAATTGCTATCAAATAAGTGGTTGTTTTGAAGAAGGCCGCCCATTAAAGCGAGGTGCCCTCCTGCAGATCCACCCATAATAATTATCTTATTAGGATCTAGATGAAGCGCTTTTGCATTTTTAATTAAATAAATGAGTGCGCACCTTGTGTCTTCTATTGCAGCAGGAGCAGTGGCCTGGCTGGTTAAACGATATTCGATATTTGCAACTGCAAATCCTGCTTTAAAATAAGGCATAAACCCGCCTTGTTCTTCTTTGGCGCCATGGTTCCAACCGCCTCCATGAATATTAATAATTACAGGTGTTGGCGCACCCTCCGCAGGCGGCAAATACAAATCCATGCGACCATCCCAATCATTTACTTTGGTGTACACGACATTTAACTGAGTAGTAAAACCCTTTGGGGTAACAACCGTTTTAAATTTTGAGGAGTCAACAACATTAGATGGCAGAGAAGTTATGGCTTGCCCACTAACTAAGTTTATAATTCCTACTACAATAACTAAAGACAATACAATCTTTTTCATACACATTTTTGAAATAAAAAAAAGGGCCAACCATTTTTGTAAACGATTGGCCCTTTAAATATAATACTTAATACCCTGGATTTTGCTTAATTACGATTTGCGTATTATTATCGATTTCTCTTTGTGGGATTGGCAATAACATACGATCATTGGTTACAAAAGCTTGCATCTCTAAAAGCGTTAATCTTGGTGCTGGATAAAGCCCATAATGGACAGGATACATAACAGCGAAATGATTATTCATTACTTGAGTAGAACGAATTGTAGTAAATGTCGTATTAAATCGTAACAAATCATACCATCTCTGATTTTCGAATGCAAACTCCCATCTTCTCTCATTGGCCAATGCTGTTTCGAATTGTGCAGGAGTTGAAATAGAAGCAGCAACCAATGCAGGCACGCCTGCTCGAGCTCGAATCTGATTGATTAAGGCAATACTAGATGCACTATTTCCTTGCGCCTCTGCCAACATTAATAAGACATCTGCATAACGTATTACAGGCCAATCATTTTCAGAATCGTTGGCAACTGTAGTATTTGAAATATACTTTTGAACAAAAAACCTTGCTCCTGTAAATATTCCAATATTGACAGTTCTTCTTGCATCACCACCAATCAATAAAGCCGCTGTTGCAAGAGTTGCATTAGCGGGCTGAGAAAGCGTTAAAGCAGTACCATTAATGGCGGCTACAGTAGTTCCATTGGCTATTTGAGTTCCTGTAACGGCCATTCCAACTGTGATAGCCGGATTAGGCGCTGTAAGTGTAACCGATGTATTACCTGAACGAACATTTCCGACAGCAGCATTTGCGCTATAAGAATTATATAATTCTTGAGACGGGAAGTTTAATCCGCGTCCATCGCCTACGATAATTGCGGCACCGCTATTGAGAGGGGCAAAAGCATTTGAAAAAGAATTTCCCAATCCAATTCCACCTGCCTTAAATCTAATCGCAAATAAAATTTCTGAACTCATTTCATTATTGATAGAAAAAATATTCGAATAAGAAGATTGAAGTGCATACCCACTATTACTAATGATATCTTGGCATAATGCTGCAGCATCAGATTTACGATTTAGTGTTAGATACACTTTTGCTAGAAGCGCCTTTGCAGACCAACTGTTTGCTCTGCCAATCTCGGCTGATGGAATAGCACCAAACTTTGCAGTTGTTCCATTATTTACAGTATTTAGTAAATCGGCTATAATCAATTTATAAATTTCAGCTGTTGCAGAACGATTGATTGTTTTTGCCACATCTGGGCTAATTGGCTCATGTACTAAAAAAACATCGCCATATAACCTAACTAAATTAAAATAATGATATGCACGAATAAATGTAGCCTCTGCAGATAATTTTTTTACATCATTTTCAGTGACAGCAATAGCAGCCTTATCAAGATTAAGTGTTCCACTACTTGGTACATAATTAACATTTAGACTATTTAGTACAAAGTTTACGTTTCTGATATTATAATAACTGTTTAGCCAAAAATTATAATTTCCCTGATGAGAAACGCTTGGAAAAAACATATCTAAATCACTTAGATCCCTATTTGGTGTTGATGTACTTGCAGGAATTCCTTGTATCGAATTGTCGCTGCGTAATTCAGAAAGGGTCCATTCATCATTTAGAGGTGCTACCATCCCACTATAACATCCATTTAATGCAGTATTAACCTCACTAACATTAGAATAGTAAGTAGCAGAATTAATATTTGACTGAGGTGTTAAATCTATCAGTTTTTGACATCCAACTAATGCTACAAAAGAAGTTAGAATGAATAATTTATTGAATTTCATAAAAGTCATTTTTTAGATTTAAAAGTTGATATCGATTCCGAATACAAAAGTTTTTTGAATTGGGAAACTACCACGCTGATAACCATCAATTAAAGCAGATGAGTACGCTCCACTTGTTGCTCGACCTTCTGGGTTTAATGCACGGAAGTTACTTGCTGATTTAAAGAACAAGTTCTGCGCAGCAAAATAAAGCCTCATAGAATTCAACTTCAAAGCTTTTGAAACACTGCCCGGTAATCGATAGCCAAGATTTACCTCTCTCAAAGACATATAAGATGCATCTGAAACCACATAATCTGTTAGCATCCAGTTAAATCCTATTGTTGAAAAAGGGGTCTTACCATCTCCAGGAAACATTGGACTCACCCATCTGTTAGCATTGTAGGCAGTAATGTACCTTCTTGATTCATTATAATTTGCATCTCCATTAATAACATTGCCTCCTTGAACCCCTTGAATTAAGAAGCTAAAGTCAAAATCCTTATAATTGAATGTATTTGTTATACCATAATTAAAATCAGGATATGGACTTCCAATTATAGTTCTGTCATTATTATCAATTATTTTATCTCCATTAATATCTACTAATTTTAACCCTCCTGGTATAAATACATTGGCCAAGGAACTTGTAAGCCCTCCAGCTCTTGCAGCATTTATATCTGCCTGACTAAGCCAAACTCCATCGGTTTTAAATCCAAAAAATTGTACCAATGGATCTCCAACTCTAGCCCGATATACCTCTGTTCTTTCGCCCTGATTTAACAGAAATGCTTCTCTTCCCAATTCTTGGATTTGATTTGTATTTCTGGAAAAATTAAACGCAGTAGTCCATTTGAAGTCTTTTTTATTAATATTAGTCGTGTTTAACTCGATTTCAAAACCATTGTTTTTTAAACTACCAATATTATTGAAATACTGAGGAACACCTGCAATGGCCTGAACGGATTGTTGTAATAGTAACCTTTCTGTATTAGATTGATAAATATCAAATGCTAAACTAATTTTATTCTTCAACAAAGAAACATCCAATCCAAAGTTTGATTGGAAAGTGCGTTCCCAAGTGATGCTCGGGTTGGCAATATTTGTTCTAGAAGTTACTTGTCCTGATGTATTTACGCCAGTTCCACCTCCAAATGGATAATTACCCGTGCTCAATAAATCTAGGTATGCAAAATCAGATATTCTGTTGTTCCCAGTTGCACCATAACTAGCCCTTAATTTTAATCGACTGATCCAATCAACATTTTTCATGAATTTTTCTTGCGACACTACCCATCCACCAGAAATGGAAGGAAAAGAACCCCATTTATTTCCTTCTCCAAAATAGGAGCTACCATCAGTTCTAAAACTTACGGACAACAAATATTTATTATTGTATTCATAATTAACCCTACCTAAATAAGAAACCAAACCAATTTGATCTCTTATACCAAATGTCCCTGCCCTATCAATTGATGATGCGTTGTTTAGCGTTCTTATGTTATCACTAGGATAATCAAGGCCTGTTGTTTGTTCTCTACTAATTGTTGTTTTTTGAGTAGTGAAGCCAGCTAATAAATTAATTGAATGTTTTTTAAGTGTTTTTCGATAAGTGAAGGTGTTTTCTGACAACAAATCAATATTGTTATTATTAGAATAAATACCTCTATTAATTGATCCGTCAGCAGTAGCATTACGGTTTGAAAAATTCAACCCATTCGTATAATTTGTATACACACTAGCTAAAGATTTAAAATCTAACCCAGGTAGAATATTAATATTTAAATCGGCGGACCCTTGCAAACGATACTCATTTACATATATGTCTTGTGAAATAGTAGAAGACTTAGGCGTGTTCTGCGCAGAACTAAAAGGATCAGAAGTCCCAACCGGTGTCCACATAGTTCCATTAGGCATTCTGCCTGAATAATATATAGAACTAAAATGTCTAGGCTGTGCAAAATCACCTGGGCGAATATTCGCCCATTGAGCCAATTGATTTACATTTCTCGCTGTTAATTCATTATGATAAACGGGCAAGAAAGTTGGGTAACGATAAAAATTTGTAAAATTTTCTGAAGGGCTTATTCTTTTTGAATAAGATGGATTAAGGTTCAACCCTAATTTAACTCGATCGCTTAATCGAATATCTAGCTTTGTTCTAACTGAATATCGTTGAAAATCACTTTTAAACATCATTCCCTCATCACGTTGATATCCCCCTGAAATGAAATATTGTACATCTTTTTTACCGCCCGATGCGCTTAACTGAATGTTTTGAAATAAACCCGGTCTTAATGACTCACTTTGCCAATCGGTTCCTTGCCCTCCCATTAAATTTTGCTCAATAATGTAAGCGGCTTTTTCTGCATCAGTTGCAAGCACGCCTCTATTATTACTAAAATTCAACAAATTAGCAGCTGTAAATCCCAATGTATACGCTGCAGAATCCTGATAACGTTGCGCCCCCTCGGCATATAATAAATTGGTGTACTCAGTTGTTGTAAGAATTTTGTATCTCCTGTAATCACTTTTTTGACCCAAAGAATATTTGAGGTTATACTTTGGCTTATCAGCTTTACCACTCTTGGTTGTAATTAAAATAACACCACTCGCTCCCCTTGATCCATAAATAGCAGCCGAGGCAGCATCTTTTAAAACCTCTACTGATTCAACGTCAGCAGGATTAACAAAGGCTAGCCCATCAGGAATAGGCTGTCCATCTACAACTACCAAAGGACTTGAACCTGCGTTTATTGAACTAATTCCTCTGATACTAATTTTAGGAGCCGCACCTGCTTCGGAAGAAATATTTTGAACCTGAACACCTGCCATTTTACCTTGCAAGGCTTGATCCAATCTTGAAACAGGAATCTCATCCATTTTTTCATTCTTGTATTTAGCGACAGCTCCTGTTAAACTTGATTTCTTTTGAGTACCATAACCAATAACGACCACTTCGGAACTTTCGCCGACAGAAGCAATCATTGAAACATTAAGTACAGTGTTTTTCCCAATAATGATTGATTGGGTTTCAAAACCTACAAAAGAAAAGATTAACGAATTAGTTCCAGGTTTTACTGAAATACTATAGCTACCATCAGCCTTTGTAACAACCCCCTGAGTTGTTTTTTCGGCAGTAACAGAAAGCCCTTCTAAGGGAGCGCCTGTTTCTTTATTAATCACCTTTCCGGTAATTAGTTTGTTCTGCGCAAATACTGCTGACGTATGGCAGAGTAAAAGCAGAAAAAATAAAATTCTCATTTTTTTCATATGGGCAGTTTTTAAATTTTTAGATCAATCGTATATTATTAGGTTAGTAAATAATTTGTAATGGAATAAATTTAGTATTTGAAATTTCAGCTACTTTTTTATCGCAGGCGGGACAATTGTACTTCTTAGAAATTTCTGCAAAAAATTCAAGCGGCTCTTCAAAATTAAATGGCTTGATTTGTTCACCTGTCCATGTTTTTTCACCTGTTAAGTATGGCACAAGTACATCACAACCTTTTTTTATTGAGTTTCCGTTCGGTGCTGTAAACTGCCATAAATCAACTCCAATATGTGTAGACATTTGAGCAATTTTAACAAGTGGCTCTAAAACAAATAAAGAGTAATGTAAAGAGGTTGTTCGTGCCAATTCTTTGGGGAAAAATCCATCTTTATCCATTTGACTTTCTATGCGCTTCTTGACATTTGCTACAATTTTTTTTGCCAACATTGTATTGTTTGTGAATAGCGCAAATGATAATCTTTGTGCATCATACCAAACCCCATGGTTATTAGTGGCATTCATTTCATCGGTACCATTTTTGCTTGTTTGCATCCAGTCTAAGAAAGAAGCAAACCATGCCTGCAATGCTTTATTATCAGAAGGCGTCCAAGAATTAGAACTTTGCATTAATCCAACAGCCTCAATCACTTTTATAAAATGTCTGGTATCAATCAGTCCTGCACCTCTGCCATCATTTTGTCCTTTTACCGCTTGCCCAAAATTTAAATTGGGATTCATTTTTGTAGCGTCATCTAAGAACCAAACACGTATAATACGAGTGGCATGCTTTGCATATTTTTCGTCGCCAGTAAAATAAAAAGCTAGGGCTAATTTCTCAACCTCTGCACAGAGAGCGGGCATGTATTCTTTATCTTTATAATCGTTTACTTCAGGATTGGTTTGGCCATCTTTTCTGATATACGGCAATCCGTCTTTGGTGTCCGGATTAGGCCAGAAATAAGGAGCCAAGCTCATGTAATCGTGCTTATCGCCACTTGGAGGTGTATTTAATTTTTCCATCACACTAACTGGCTTAAACTGCAAAGACTTATTGGCGAGTTCTATTAATACATTATAAGAAGCTAACTTTTTAGAATCCTTATTTGCAACCGCTAACTTATTAGCAGCAAGCACCTCCTTATTTAAGGAAAATACATTGATTGTTTGCGCATACAAAATAGGCTGCAGTAAACAAAAAATAACAAGTAAGAAATATTTTATTGAACTTCTCATTCTATTAATTTAAAAAATCTTCACGCATAGGAGAAAAGACATCTACGAGTACTCCTTTTTCTAAACAAACAGCGCCATGAATTACGTTTGAAGGCACATGGAACACGTCACCCGCTTTTAATATTTGTTTGTTGCCATCAATTTCTATTTCAAATACGCCGCTTTCTACATTGGTAAGTTGCACATGGCGGTGCTGATGCAGCGCACCCACCCCGCCTTTTTCAAACTCTACACGAACAAGCATCACTGAATTGTCGTACGCCATAATTTTTCTTGACAAACCCGGGGCCATTTGCTCTTCCGAAACCGATTCGTTCATAATAAAACCCGTTCGCTTCGCTCCATTTAATTCTACTGACATATCTATTTTGTTTTATAATTTTTTATTTTCCAAGTAAACCACAAAAGGCCCTTCCCAATTGTACGCCTTGCTATTAATGGTAAGTTGATGTATTTTTTTACTATCAAATATTTTGTTGGACTGCAATACCAATAAGTGTTTACCGTCAATTACTATTTCTGCAGCGCTGTAGTCATCTGTATCCACAACCGGTATAACAGATGACACGCGCGAGTATGCATTTGTAGTGAATTCAGATGTAGCATTAAAATTACCGTGTATCTCTAATACATGCAAAGCCAACATGTTTTTAGCACGCGTACGTGTAATGTACGACGACTCTCTGCGTAAATTAAAATTAGGATCATTCGCACCTGTTCTTGTAAAAAATAATTGTGCAGAATCTTTTACATATCCAGAAATAGTATAAAATGTTTGGTTGTTTAAAAAAGTAAATTGACTAAGTGGCGACTTTACATTTGCAGAAGCCTCTTTCCAAATATGCTGGTAACCATTTTTTAAACCGAGTGTTTGCAACGAATTACCATGAGTGGTATATTTAAAATTGGTAGAAATTAAATTTCCCATGTAATTAAATGGAAGATCATATTGATGCACCTTATCTGATATGGTTCTGAAAAAATCTACCATGAGTGGCTTTGATGTACCTGGTAGGGTAATAAAATAAACGCTCCTATGGAGCTTAACATCTTTGTAAGCATTTGTATCCAATGCTGCGCTTGCCTGCACAGCGTAATTCCCAACTACATTATAAAGTGGAATAGGGTGGTGCTTTTCGCTTTGCGCTTCTACCCCATTAAAATGGCTGGTTTCATCAACTGTAACAGTGTTATGTGCAATGGTTTGCTGGGCATAAGACTTCGTTTCAGGCAAATACCTGCCGCCATATTTTTGTTCTATTCCTATAAAACGTGCAGCACCATAATCTTGTAAAATTTCGTTACCGTTATCGTATAAATTAATATTTAGTTTGTCATAATGACCATGAGACAATCCATGAGAGCTGTATTTAAATATTAAGGATGTTAGATTTTTATCTTTCCCTGTTCTAAGTAAGGTAACACCTCCAAAATCTCCTTTGGCACCATCCGTAAACACAACCGATTTATAAGGATAAAAAGGTGCAATATTTTTATTTTTCAAAAGTGCTTCACTTACCCCTAAGCCACCTTTACTAAGTGTTACCCTGCCCTGCGCTTTTGCAACAGGTAAATAAGCGGCATTGGCACCATATACATCCCAAGCAATATTAATTGCTACGACTACTTCGTTTGAAACAAAGGTTTTTTCTTTTAATGCATCATTGTAACTATAAAATCCACCGTCTAGATTGGTTTGCTCTAAAGCCCCTTCTAATGCTTGCTTCAAAATTTTATTTCTTCTTTCAAAAATTTGTAGTGAAGGCTTGTAATGATTTACGGCGTTCGCAAACAAGTAAAAAGGAAGCACTGCATAGCGGGTATAATACGGACCTTCGTTATAGTAGCCATTTGGTGAGAAGAGTCCATCTAAATGCGCTGTCAATCCGGCTTTGCCGTCTTTTTTTGATCCATACAATGCCATTTGCACATACTCATCATTGTCTGTTGCAATACCAACGATTCCTACACCTGCACAGGCCCATACAGCGTGGTTATGAATTAAATCAAACCAGGGTGTAATTTCTTTTGTAAAATAATCTACCTCAGGTTTAAAGGCCCCAGCTATAATTTGAGCTCTTTCGGCGGGTGTTAGATAATCATGAATTAAATCAAAAGCAAGACCTGCGTAAACAAGCCAGTTAGCATCGTTTAATGCCTGCCAAAAAATTCGACCCGGCGAAGAACTTGTTGCCTCTGGGTGATTTTTTAAAGTAGGATTTAATACCGCGTATTTGAAAAATAAATCTTTTACAAGTTTTGCATATTTAACATCTCCGGTTAACTGATATAGCATACCGCTATTAAACATGATAGTATAGTTGTCCTTATGTCTATCATGCGTATATCCGCCACCTGCGTGTTTTGGCACTGGTACATCAATGTCTTTTCCCAAATTTGCATCCACCGATTTTTTGATTTCATCAAAAGATGCTTTGAGTATTGTATTGGTAGGGATACTTTTTTTAACAAGCGCAATGTCATTTGCTGTAGCAAAAGCAAGTGGGTGCTTTTGTGCAAACAAAGTTGGATGCATCAAAATGGCAACCGAGGAAATTAGAAAAAATACTATTGTCTTTTTCATAAAGCAATTAAAAAGCGGTCAATCGTTGAGTAATATTAAGGGCAAATAGAACGGAACTGAACATGGAGTACCTGTTATTTTGTCTATATTTTTAGCTATTTACTTAGATATTTTCTATCATTATTACTTTTTATTTAGATTTTATATCATTTAAATGACCGATAACCTTACCGGTAACGCTACCGGTTTTTTCCCGTAAATTGTATTTATTGCCTCTTATTTTTATACCACACTATGGAAAAACAAACCACCATAAAAGACATTGCGATCGCGCTCAATATCTCTACTTCTACCGTAAGTAGAGCCCTAAGAGACGCGCCCGATGTTAAAGCAGAAACCAAAGCTGCTGTAAAAGCACTATCAGAAAAGCTTGACTACCAGCCTAATAGATTGGCACTCAGTTTACTAAATAGACAAACCAATACTATTGGCGTTATTATTCCCAACTTAGATTACGTGCTCGCTACTATGGTAAAAGGAATTGATGAGGTTGCATTAGAAGCAGGCTACACCGTAATGGTTTGTCAAAGCGACGAAAGCTACGGTAGAGAAATTGTAAATACAAAAAGACTACTTGATAGTTTGGTAGATGGATTTATTGTATCGGTTTCTAGTGAAACTAAAATTTTTGAGCACATTAAAAAAATACAAGACAAAAAAATACCACTCGTATTATTTGATAGAATTGTAAACAATATTGCTGCACCAAAAATTAGACTTGATAATATAGATGGAGGCATTCAAGCAACCGAACATTTGATAGAACAGGGGTATAAAAAAATAGCCATCTTGGCAGGACCGGAAAATTTAAACATTAGTAATAAAAGAATGGAAGGGTATCTTCAAACCCTTAAGGCGCATAGCCTTCGTACTGATAAAGGCCATATAATTCACTGTGACTTTAACCAACAATACGCCTACGAAGCAACCAAAGAATTACTAGCTTCTAAAAATAGACCGGATGCAATTTTTACAATTAGTGATCGTATGGCTATTGGTGCCATGCTAGCCATTAAAGAAAAAGGGCTTTCTATGCCACATGACATTGGACTTGTTGGTTTTAATAATGAGCCTATTGTAAGTCTCGTAACGCCTGCTATTTCTAGTGTAGAAATGTATGCGTTTGAAATTGGTAAAGCAACTGCTAGGGCTTATATAGAAATGATGAGTGGTGCAGCTGGCATGTCTGATCAAGAGATAATTATCAAGCCTAAACTTTTTATAAGAGCGTCATCAAAAAGACGATAAAAATAAAAACATGAAAAAACTATTTGTTGTAGCTATGCTGCTCAGCACTTTACAGGCATGGGCAAATAAATTAAGCGTAAACACTACGCAAGAATTATTGAACATTGGCTTACAAGCTAAAGCTGGCGATACTGTTGTTATTAAAAGTGGCAACTACCCTAATTGCAACCTTATAATTAGTGCCAAAGGAACGGCTCGTCAGCCGGTAGTTTTTATGGCGCAAGTACTGGGTGGCGTGCATTTTACAGGCAACAGCTACTTACATATTACAGGCACGTACATTACAGTAAGTGGGATTGTTTTTAAAAATGGTTTCGCTGGCAAAAATCATGTTTGGCAATTTAGCCATGGAAAAGAGGTGGCTAACAACTCTAGAATAACGGCGTCAAGCATTCAAAGCTATAATAACCCCCTTCGTTTAGATGAAAATCATTGGCTCACTTTATCTGGAAAAAACAACAGAGTAGACCACTGCAATTTTACCGATAAAACAAATTTAGGTGTACTTGTTGCCGTACTACTTGATGATGACAGAAGCCGAATCAACAACCATAGTATTGATAGCAATTATTTTGGTATCAGAAAACCACTTGGTAGCAACGCTGGAGAAATGATTAGGGTGGGCGTATCACAGCACTGCACATTTTATAGCAATACGGTTATAAAAAATAATTTTTTTGAATACTGTGATGGTGAAACTGAAATTGTTTCGATTAAATCATGTGGCAATAAAGTAGTAGGCAATGTATTTAAAGAATGTCAAGGAGCTGTGGTATTAAGGCATGGCAACGATAATACCGTAGAAGGGAATTTATTTTACGGAAACGATAAAGAAGGCACCGGCGGCGTAAGGGTTATCAACGAAGGCAACTGGATTGTAAATAATTTCATGAGTCATTGCAAAGGGCAAGGATTTAGATCGCCATTAGCTATAATGGCAGGTGTATTTAATTCACCAGCCAACCGTTATTTACCGGTAAGAGACGCTGTTATTGCCAATAATACTTTTTTAAACTGTACACCATTTAGTATTAGTGAAGGAAAAGATACAGAGCGTAGCGTTGACCCTAAAAATGTGCTCCTCCTTAATAACCTGTTTTACGCAAAAACCCCAGGACCTCTTTGTTATACTGTTTCAACAATTGACAGCGTGTTTGCTGCTGGCAATGTGTTTAGTGCTTCGCTTACAAACCCTGGAGTTCAGGGCTTTACTGCGGGTGCTATATCCATGCAAAAATGGGACAGCAAAGGCTTTCCTGTTATTGGCGCCTCCGGCGCCAATAACGCCACAAAAAAAATTCTGGACTCCTTAAATGCCATCGCTAGCACAAGAGGTGTCCGCTCATTTTCAAACAGCATTGGCGCAAACGATTTAGATTATTTTAAAGCGCTACTTGCAAACGCACCAAATCTAGGCAATAGCTGGGAATCTAAAAAAACGAGCGACGCAAAAATCGCAACAACAAACAACGCAACAAGCGCAACAACAAACCC
>JAIYCS010000092.1 GCA_027487895.1 Sediminibacterium sp.
ACAATATGAATGCGGCTACTGTTTTAACGGATTTAGATTTAGCTGACTACACCGATTTTTCAAGTAAATGGCTAGGCTATCAGAACAATGAAGCTACGGTAATACTTGATATGGGAAGCAGTATACCAACTAGTAGAATTATGGTAAATATTCTTCGTTCTACTACATCTTATATTTTACCACCAGTATCTCTTATGGCCTGGGGAAGCAATGATAATAAAACATGGAAGCCACTGGCAAATATTAAACCCGAAATGCCAACCATGAATGATGCTCCATTTGCTCAAATGCTAGAATTAAAATATCCTAGTTCATCATACAGATATTTGAAAATTACGGGACAGCCCATTAAGAAGCTACCAAGTTGGCATCAAGGAAAAGGTACACCAGGTTGGTTTTTTATGAGTGAAATAACCGTGAACAATTAAACAAGGTAAGCAAATACATTGTCGTTTTTATTGAGGGCTGTATAATTGATGTTATATGATTTCATATTATCAATGAGCACTTGATAATTTTCTGGGGATTGCAACTCAACAACAACAAGGGCTGGTGCACTATCTTTTTTATTTTTTTGCATATACTCAAAGCGGGTAATATTGTCTGTGGGGCCAAGTACTTGGTTCACAAATTCTTTTAAGGCGCCCGGCCTTTGTGCAAAGCGAATTAAAAAATAATGTTTAAGACCTTCATATTGTAAAGAGCGCTCTTTAATTTCTTGCATACGCTCAATATCATTATTACTGCCACTCACAATACACACAATTTTTTTTCCTTTTATTTGGTCGGCATAATCATCAAGGGCAGCAACAGAAATAGCGCCGGCTGGTTCTACCACAATGGCTTCTTCGTTGTATAATTTTAATATAGTAGAACAAATTTTTCCTTCTGGAACTAGGTGCATATCATCAATGACCTGTTTGCAAATTTCAAAAGTAGCATCACCTACACGCTTAACGGCGGCTCCATCAACAAAACTATCAATATTATCAAGTTTTACTGGCTCTCCGGCTTTTATCGCTGTAAGCATAGAAGGTGCACCTTCTGGTTCAACACCAATAATTTTGGTTTGAGGCGCAAAGGTTTTAAAATAAGCGCCAACACCAGCACTTAAGCCACCACCGCCAACAGGTAAAAAAAGAAAATCAATGTTTTGCTGTTCTTCTAAAATTTCTATACCAACCGTAGACTGGCCTTCAATAATTCTGACATTATCAAATGGTGGAATAAAAGTTAGTCCGTGTTCTTCGGTATATTTTTTTGCAGCTACTGCACAATCGTCAAATGTATCACCTACCAATTTAACTTCTACAAAGCCTTCGCCAAACATTTTAGTTTGACTTACTTTTTGGTTGGGGGTTATAATAGGCATAAAAACCACGCCCTGTACATTTAGCTTTTTACAGCTATATGCAAATCCTTGGGCGTGGTTTCCAGCACTTGCACATACAACGCCTTTAGCAAGCTGGTTGGATGGCAAAAGACTCATCATATTATAAGCGCCCCTTAATTTATAGGAGCGAACAATTTGTAAGTCCTCCCTTTTTAAATACACGTCACAGCCATACTTACGAGACAAATTATGATTGTACGTAAGTGGCGTTTTTTTTACAACATCTTTTAAGCGCGCGTAAGCGCCAGAAAAATCTAATTGAAAAACATTGGTATCGTGCATGAGCGCGTTCATTATTTTTGATTTTCTGGACGTAAACTTCTTACTGTTTTACCAGCTTGCCATAATTCACTATCGCGTAGTTCAGCTAATTCAATTTCTAATTTTTCGCGGTAATCAGGTTTGCTATTACTCTCAATAGATTTTGCAGCTTCTTTACCAGCAGCTACACTCTCATACAGTTCCGTAAAAACAGGCTTAGTCGCATCTCTAAACTTTTTCCACCAATCTAATGCACCACGTTGTGCGGTTGTAGAACAGTTGGCATACATCCAGTCCATTCCATTCTCTGCTACTAATGGCATTAAAGACTGTGTTAACTCTTCTACCGTTTCATTAAATGCTTCTGATGGGGTATGTCCTTTACTACGGAGCACTTCGTACTGAGCAGCAAAAATACCTTGAATAGCACCCATTAAAGTACCACGCTCGCCGGTTAAATCTGAATACACTTCTTTTTTGAAATCTGTTTCAAATAAATAACCGCTACCAATAGCAATACCTAATGCTACTACGCGCTCAAATGCTTTTCCAGTTGCATCCTGGAAAATGGCATAGCTAGAATTTAAGCCACGGCCTTGTAAAAACATACGGCGGAGTGAAGTTCCAGATCCTTTTGGTGCTACTAAAAACACATCTACATCTGCTGGCGGAATAATACCTGTTTGCTCTTTGTATGTAATACCAAATCCGTGAGAAAAATAAAGTGCTTTACCAGGGGTTAAATGTTTTTTTACAGTTGGCCACATGGCTATTTGCGCAGCGTCACTTAATAAATAACATATAATAGTGCCGCGCTCTAATGCTTCTTCTATTTCAAATAAAGTTTGACCGGGAACAAATCCATCTGCTACCGCTTTATCCCAACTTTTAGAATTTTTACGTTGACCTACAATAACGTTTACACCATTTTCTTTTTGATTAAGCGCTTGGCCTGGACCCTGAACACCATATCCAATAACTGCTACTACTTCATCTTTTAAAACTTCTTGCGCTTTTGCTAGCGGAAATTCTTCACGTGTTACCACGTTTTCTTCAACACCTCCAAAATTTAATTTTGCCATGATTGCTGTTTTTATTTATTAAAATTTTACATCGAGAATACCTCGGCTTGTTTGTTTAAAAATTCGTTTTCAATGAGTTCAGAAGCAGGTTCAACAGCTTCAAATTCTTTTAGCTTTTCGTGAAAGCCATTGCTTGCTTTAATAATAGCAACGCGGGCACTTCGTACAAATTCTATGAGGCCATAAGGCGCTAATACGGCTAGTAGTTTATCTGTTTCTTCACGGTGACCCGTTGTTTCAAAAATGGTATAGTCTTTACGTATCACTACTGCACGGGCACCAAACTCGCGGAGTAGTCTTTCTACTTGTAATTTTTCGGCTACTTCATCGGTAGGTACTTTATAGAGTGCTAGCTCCTGCCACACAATTTCGTCACCGGTATTAAAGTAGGCTTTAAGCACTTCTACCTGACGTTCAATTTGCCTACACAGTTTGCGTACCACTTCTTCAAATTCATTGATTACAATGGTAAAACGGTGAATACCTTCTGCTTCGGAAGGAGAAACATTTAAACTATCGATATTAATTTTCCGACGGGAAAAAATAATAGCAATGCGGTTTAATAAACCCACTTGGTTTTCGGTGTAAACGGTGATGGTATATTCCTGTTTCATAATTATTATTTTAACCTGATTTCTGATACACTACAACCTTGTGGTACCATTGGAAATACATTGTCTTCTTTACCCACCATTACTTCTAATAAGTAAGATTCTTTTGAGTCGAGCATTTGTTGAAGTGCCTCTTTTAAATACTGACGATCATCCACACTATTACCTTCGATACCATATGCTTTTACGAGCTGCACATAATCGGGACTTTGTATATCTACAAATGAATAACGCTTGTCATGAAAAAGTTGCTGCCACTGACGCACCATGCCTAAAAAACGATTATTTAAAATGAGCATTTTAACAGATACCTGCGCCTGCATAATGGTTCCAAGCTCTTGGAGTGTCATTTGAAATCCACCATCACCAATGATAGCTACTACTTCACGGTGCGGGGCACCAAATTTGGCACCAATAGCCGCAGGAAGTGCAAAGCCCATGGTACCAAGCCCTCCCGAAGTAATATTACTTTTTGATTCATTGAATTTTGCATACCTACATGCAACCATTTGATGTTGTCCAACATCGGTTACAATAATAGCGTTACCATTTGTGAGTTCGTTTAAAGCTTCTACTACTTCGCCCATGGTAATTTCACCACTAGTAGGATGAAGTTCTTGATCAATTACAATCTCGTGCTCCTCCTTGGTATACCCATGAAATGTATTGAGCCATTCGGTATGTTTTTTTTCATTAACCAGCGCGGTTAACATTGGAAGTGTTTCTTTACAATCGCCCCAAACAGGCACAGTAGATTTTACATTTTTGTCAATTTCTGCTGGGTCAATATCGAGGTGAATGAGTTTGGCCTGTTTTGCATATTTATCAAGCCTTCCGGTAACGCGGTCATCAAAACGCATACCCACTGCAATTAACACATCGCACTCGTTGGTTAAAACGTTAGGGCCATAATTACCATGCATACCAAGCATACCCACATTTTGCGGATGATCCGTTGGTAATGCACTTAAACCAAGTATGGTCCATGCAGCAGGGAGCCCTGCTTTTTCTATAAAGGCTTTAAATTCTTCTTCGGCCCTTCCTAAAATAACACCTTGTCCAAAAATTACAAATGGTTTTTTAGCTTCATTAATAAGTGCAGCTGCTTCTTCTATGTATGACTTTCGCACAATGGGCCTCGGCCTATAACTTCGGATATGATCACATTTTGTATAGCCCGTATAACTAAATTTTTGTAGCTGTGCATTTTTTGCAATATCAATAAGCACAGGGCCTGGTCTTCCGGTACTTGCAATAAAAAATGCTTTTGCTAAAACCTGTGGAATTTCTGTGGCGTCTGTTACTTGATAATTCCATTTGGTAACAGGTGTTGTAATATTGATGATATCTGTTTCTTGAAATGCATCGGTACCTAATAAATGTGCAAATACCTGACCCGTTATACAAACAAGTGGTGTACTATCAATAAGCGCATCAGCTAAACCCGTTACTAAATTAGTGGCACCAGGACCTGACGTAGCAAATACCACACCAGTTCTGCCACTGCTTCTCGCATAGCCTTGGCCTGCATGAATACCTCCTTGCTCGTGGCGCACTAAAATATGCTTGAGCTTGTCATGGTAATCATAGAGTGCATCATAAATGGGCATGATGGCACCACCAGGATAACCAAAAATAGTATCTACTCCTTCTGCAATAAATGCTTCGAGTACTGCCTGTGATCCTGATATTTCTATCGGATGTTCAGGTGTAGCTAAAGATGGTTTTGTTAATTCTGCTTGCATCATTTTAGTTTTTAAAGTTCATCTGTTACACAACCCTGCGACGCGTCTTTTACACACTGCGCATATTTAAACAACAAACCCTTTGTTACCTTTAGTTTGGGTGCTACCCATTTTGCTCGGCGCGCGGCAATGGTTGCATCATCTACTTTCAATGTCATTTTTTTAGTAGCAACATTTAATTCGATAACATCATTATCTTCTACAAGTGCAATCAATCCACCCACAAAAGCTTCTGGCGTAATATGCCCTACCACAAATCCATGCGTACCACCACTAAAACGGCCATCCGTAATGAGTGCTACCGATTTTCCAAGTCCTGCGCCAATAATAGCAGAAGTAGGTTTTAACATTTCAGGCATGCCAGGTGCACCCCTTGGGCCTACTTGTCTTATCACTACTACATCTCCAGCTTTTATTCGCCCCGAATGAATCCCTGCAATGAGTTCCTCTTCGCCATCAAATACACGCGCTGGCCCTTCAAAGAGTTCACCTTCTTTACCGCTAATTTTTGCAACAGAACCGCCGGTTGCTAAATTGCCGTATAAAATTTGAAGGTGTCCTGTAGGTTTAATGGGATGTGAAAGTGGTTTAATAATTTTTTGTTGATCAAAATCTAAATCAGGAACAGCTGCTAAATTTTCGGCCATTGTTTTTCCAGTAACGGTTAAACAATCCCCATGTAACAAACCTTGTTGTAATAAATATTTCATCACAGCAGGTACACCACCGTACTGATGTAAATCTTGCATCAAATATTTCCCACTCGGTTTAAAATCTGCTAGTACCGGAACACGATTACTTATATCCTGAAAATCGTCTTGCGTAACAACTACACCCACACTTTTTGCCATCGCAATCATATGTAGCACTGCGTTGGTACTACCACCAAGCACCATAATAATGGTAATGGCATTTTCAAATGCCTTACGCGTCATGATATCTGAAGGCTTAATGTCTTTTTCTAATAAATGAAGTATCGCTTTTCCAGCATCTACGCATTCCTGCTTTTTTTCGGGACTTAATGCAGGATTAGAAGAAGAATACGGAAGACTCATGCCCAGCGCTTCAATAGCTGATGCCATGGTATTGGCAGTATACATACCCCCGCATGCACCAGCGCCCGGACATGCGTGCTGAATAATTCCTTTAAAATCTGATTCGTCTAATTCGCCGGCTAATTTTTGACCGAGTGCTTCAAATGCAGAAACAATATTTAAATCTTGTCCTTTATAATGCCCCGGTGCGATGGTTCCACCATACACCATAATAGAAGGTCTATTTAAACGGCCAATCGCAATTAAACTACCTGGCATGTTTTTATCACAACCCGGAATTGCAATAATGCCATCATAATATTGTGCGCCACAAATCGCTTCGATAGAATCGGCAATAACATCTCTACTCACTAGCGAGTAACGCATACCAGGTGTTCCATTACTCATTCCATCACTTACACCAATGGTATTAAAAATGAGGCCTACCATATTAGCATCCCAAACGCCTTTTTTTACAACAGCCGCTAAATCATTTAAGTGCATGTTGCAAGTATTACCATCGTATCCCATACTCGCAATACCAACTTGCGGTTTTGCCATATCGGCATCTGTTAATCCAATACCATAATACATGGCCTGCGCAGCAGGCTGTGTTGCGTCTTGCGTGAGTGTTTTACTATACTTATTTAATTCGTTGGCCATATTTATTAATTTGTGCGTACTAATTTTTGATACGCAGATTGAATTTTTTTACTTGCGGTGTCGTCCCAGTTTTTTGTGAATGGAACATCGTCTATCGATTCGAGACCTATCACTTCTGCTGCTGTTCCACAAAAAAATGCAGCATCTGCTCCTTTAATGGCATCAATACCAAAACTAGTTTCAACTAATGGAATAGCATGTGTGGCACATAGTTCAAAAACAGTAGCGCGTGTAATTCCTGGTAAAATGTTCCCTAAACTTGGTGTATATAGTACGCCATCTTTTTCAAAAAACACATTGGCACCGGGCGCTTCTGCTACATGATCGTGCATGTCTAAAAGAAGTGCCTCATCATAACCAGCCGCCTTTGCTTCCTGACTTGCCATAATAGAGTTTACATAATGGCCTGCTGCTTTTGCATGGATTTTAAAACCTTTTGGATTGGGGCGCTGAAATGAAGAAGTCATAACACGAATTCTTTTATCCCCTAAAAATGGGCCCATTTCCCATGCCTGAATAAAAATAAAAGATTCGGTGTTTTGCGTAAACGACATATTAGCCGGCGCGTATACCACAGGTCTAATATATGCGTCACCTAAATGATTTAATTCAAGTAGTTTATAGGTTTGCGCTATTAAATCTTGTGTATTATACGTATACGGGAGGTTAATGGCCTCGGCCGAAGCTTTGAAACGATCAAAATGCTCGGTGGCTTTAAATATTTTTGTGGTACCATCTTCTGTTTTATAGGACCTAATGCCTTCAAACACAGAATAGCCATAATGAAGTGACTGGCTATACAAATCC
>JAIYCS010000038.1 GCA_027487895.1 Sediminibacterium sp.
AAATTTCGGGGCCGCTTTTTTTTAAAAAATTCGGTTACTTTTGCTACACAATTTTACCCCACAACATTAAGCTAACAATTTTACCATGGACCAACAGCCCGGCAATCAGTTAAACATAGAAATTTCAGAAGAAGTAGCAGAAGGTAGTTACGCCAACCTTGCTATTATTACGCACAGCAATGCAGAGTTTGTAATTGACTTTGTAAATGTGATGCCAGGCACACCAAAAAGTAAAGTAAAATCGAGGGTGATATTTACCCCACAACACGCTAAGCGTTTTATGAAAGCGCTTGCCGAAAACATTGAGCGTTACGAAGCCGGCAACGGTACCATCAAAGACCTTGAGCAAATAGAGATCCCGATGAATTTTGGCGGCCCAACGGCGCAAGCATAAATTAGGGGACGGCGCAAGCATAAGCAGGGCTATCATTTCAACCAAATTTATTTTTAGGGGTTTTGGGTATAATGTCAATAAAATAGGCATAAGTCTGTTTAAAACTTAAACAGGTAAATAATACCTTCGTTTGCATATTCTACACGACTATGAACCCTTCCGTAAAAATCTTTTCAGGCACTGGTTCTCAGGAGCTTGCACAAAAAATTGCACAACGTTTTGGCGCCCCAATAGGCAAAGTAAATATCCAGCGTTTTAGTGATGGAGAAATCCAGCCCGTATTTTTAGAAAGCGTTAGAGGCGATTATGTTTTTTTAGTACAAAGCACTTTTGCACCTACCGATAATTTAATGGAAATGCTGCTCATGATTGATGCAGCTAAAAGAGCAAGTGCATATAAAATTATTGCTGTCATTCCGTATTACGGTTATGCGCGTCAAGACCGCAAAGACAAGCCAAGGGTAGCCATCGGATCTAAATTAATAGCCACTTTATTAGAATCGGCGGGTGCCAACCGTGTTATCACCATGGATTTACACGCGGCTCAAATTCAGGCCTTTTTTGATGTGCCTGTTGACCACCTAGATAGTTCAGCCATTTTTATCCCATATATCAACGACCTTAAATTACAAAACCTAGCATTTGCCGCTCCGGACGTAGGAAGTACCAACCGTGTGCGTGAAATTGCTAGCTATTTTAATGCCGAAATGGTGATTTGTGATAAACACCGCAAGCGTGCCAATGAAATTGCCAGTATGGTGGTTATTGGCGACGTAACCGGTAAAGACATCATTTTAGTAGACGATATTTGCGACACAGGGGGCACTTTAGCCAAGGCTGCGGGTCTTTTAAAGGAAAAGGGTGCCAGAAGCGTTAGAGCCATGATTACCCACCCCGTATTAAGCGGAAACGCCTATCAAAACATCGAGAACAGTGTATTAGAGGAGCTTGTGGTATGTGATACCATCCCTTTAAAGCAGGAAAGTGCTAAAATTAAGGTGATTTCGGTGGCTGATTTGTTTGCCATCGCTATCCGTAATGCCTATGAAAATAAGAGCATTACGAGCCTTTTCATACATTCTCAGCTCAAAGAGCGCGGTTAAAAGGTTTTTTCCTTACCTTCGCCGTCCAAAATTTTTAATATGAAAACAATTACAATCGAAGGACACTTGAGGACCGATCATGGCAAAAAAGCCGCCCGCCAAATTCGCTCTCAAGAAAACGTGCCAGCTGTAATTTACGGGGGTGCTCAGGAGGTAAATTTTTACGCTTCTGCAAAGGCATTTAAGCCTTTAGTGTACACTGGTGAGTTCCAAATTGCTGAAGTTACCGTGGACGGTAAAAAGTACAGATGTATCTTAAAAGATCTTCAGTTTGACAAAGTAACAGATGCGTTAATCCATCTTGATCTTTTAGAACTAGTAGACGACAAAAAAGTAGTAGCAACCTTACCACTTAAATTTGTTGGAACATCGGTAGGTGTTAAAGAAGGTGGTAAGCTCGTTATCAAAATCAAATCTTTAAAAGTGAAAGCTTTACCTAAAGATTTAGTGGAAACGATTAACGTAGACATCACTAGCTTAGCACTTAATGGAAACATTAGAGTAGAAGACGTGAAAGCGCCTGGTCTTGAGATCATGAACTCTCCACGTATTCCTATTGCTTCTGTAGTAATGACACGTCAGTTAAAGCAAGAAGAAGCAACAGCTGCTAAAGAAACTAAAAAGAAGTAATTCACTTAACTATAGTTTTAAAAAAAAGGCCTTCGTTTTTCGAAGGCCTTTTTTATTTGCATAACTTTTAATGTTAGCTCACCACAGCTTGTCCTTCTTTAATCCACTCATTCATACCAGGACTATAATTAGAAACGTTGGTATAACCTTCTTTTACAAGTAATGAATAGCCAATAGCTGCTCTATCACCACCTTGACAATGAATAATTACAGGCTTGTCTTTTGGAACTTTATCTAAGTTTTGTAATAGCGTACCTACAAATACATTTTTTGCACCTGCAATATGACCACTGTTGTATTCGGCCACACCTCTTAAATCAATGATCTCAGCGGTTGTGTTGGCTTTAACATCACTAATGTTTACCATGGTAGATGTTAACAACGGAGCATCCAATAGTTCGTTGATTTTTGCAGCGTCTACAAAACCATAAATATTGTCAAGACCAATACGCATTAATTTTCTGGTAAGGTCATCCATTTGGCTAGGGCTTGCTACCAGTATAAACTGTTCATTGTAAGAAACAAACCAACCCATCCAAGTGGCAAATGAATTGTTGCCTTGTATGTTAATGCTCCCTTCTATAAATCCTTTTTCAAAATCTTGTTTGTTGCGGGTGTCAATTAATTTGATGCCCTTTGCAGTAGCTGCTTTTAAATCGGCAGCAGATAATTCTTTAATGGTAGGAACTTCTGTTAATAAAGGACGATCTACTTTATTGAGTTCCTTCATTTTTGCAAAATACTTTGGCGGCTCTGGCTGATCTGTTAATAAGAAATCAATAAAGCCAGCTTTGTTGGTTCCATAACTAAATGCCCAGTTTCTTTTTTTCTCGTAACCCACTGTTGTACTAGGTACGGCGCCAAGTGCTTTACCACACGCAGATCCTGCGCCATGGCCTGGCCATACTTGAATAAATTCTGGTAAGTTGGCAAAGAGGTTAATGGACTGGTACATTTGTTCGGCACCTTTATCTTGTGTACCTACCATACCTGCAGCTTTTTCCAATAGGTCGGGGCGTCCAATGTCGCCAACAAATACAAAGTCGCCGGTAAATAACATCACGGGCTCTTTACTTGCAGGTGTGTCGGTTAATAAAAAGCTAATGCTCTCGGGGGTATGACCTGGTGTATGTAAAACGTCAATTTTTAAATTACCAATCATTACCTGACTACCATGCTTAACGCCTTCGTGTGCAAATTCATACTGCCAGCCTTCGCCACCTTCATCAGATAAGTACATTTTAGCGCCTGTTACAGCAGCTAGTTCACGAGCGCCACTTAAAAAATCGGCGTGAATATGTGTTTCAAAAACATGCGTGATTTGCATGTTGTTTTGCTTGGCAATTTCTAGGTAAGTGTCTATGTCACGCTTTGGATCAATAACAGCTGCAACGCCGGCTTTTTGACACCCAATAAAATAACTCGCTTGTGCTAAGGTTTTGTCGTATACGTGAGGATAGAAAGTTTAGCCTCATCTGTTCATTCGTATCCTATACGAGGTTTACAAGAATGAGCACTTTCGTG
>JAIYCS010000084.1 GCA_027487895.1 Sediminibacterium sp.
ATAATGTCATCTTGAGAGCTTCTTTTAATTTGATAGTCGATACTGCCATCTACAGTTGCTCCATCAGAAACTTTGAGCTTTGTGCTTAGAGAACCTGTAAATACGATTTCTGCATTGTTGTCGTTTTCATAAATGGCAAAAACCTGCTCTTTGTTATCGGCAACCCAGTCGGCGTCCCAAACGGCATACACACGTAGCCATTGTTTTTTGCGAATGGTGCCACGTTCAAATTTAACATCCGTTTTATCTTCAAATTCGGTAATTTGATGACCCACTAATTTAAGGTAGCCACTTGCCCTGCAATAGACAATTTCTGATCCGCCACCATTGCCGGTAAAGCTTATGAGCCTATCATACTGCACCCTACAAATAGCATCACCCACATATACCCGGTTAATGCCAGCGGCAACAACAGGTGGCGTTACATTGGCATCCTGTGTTTGATAGGGTTCGATACCATTAATGCCTACAATATGCGTAGGATGGTTAAATACATAATCGTCATTGACAACAACTGCGCGGTATTCGATTAGCACGCCACCACTATAAAAAGGCTGAAAACCAAGGGCTTCGTCGGCTTCGGCACTGGCTGCCACGAGGCTTGATACCGGACCATAGCTTTCACCGCTTGCCGAGTAATCAAATTCGGAACTGTACGGAAAATAGATGCTCACTTCATTGCTATAATTTACATAGCCATCGTTGTGTATTTGAGAGGCAAGTAATCCGCTCGGTAAATCGTTGGTTTGCATTTTACCTAAAAAAGCGAGTAGCTTAGGATCGTTTTTTTCTTTTGCGGCTATCCAAAAATTGTCGGAAAAAACTTGCAAGCTTACATTCCATTTGTTACAAAGCTCCACAAATTTTTTGTTGGCCAGAAGTATGCTTACACCAGGATTGATAAGGTCTTTTAATAAAACGGATTCGTCGGTGTAGGCTCTCGAATAAACGGCCGCATTAACCAGTTTGAGGTTCTTTTTTTCTTTGTAGAGCTCCTCTAAAATCAGTGTGATTTTTTCGAGGTTGCTAACCAGTTCGATTTGATCATAGGTAATTGGTTTTTGGTATACTTTACTATCATCGATACCTCCCTTTTGGTAATCGATAGCATTTTTTTTACAACTAACAAATACAGTAAGAAGTGTTAGCGCAAGCAAGCCTTTTTTTAGGTTCATTAACATGGTGCTTAATTTAAGATGAATAGAATGTGGTTGAATAGCTATCTACTGCAACCTATTCAATTCAATACCTGTTTATGTTACGTGAAACCGCAGAAATTAAATCAAGGCTCAATTAAAATTTTATTGCGAAATAGTTCTGATATTTTCCGCAATTGCTCTATTTTTTTATTGAGATAAAATTTTTGTGCAGGCAAAAAAATAACCGGCCCAACGGGCCGGTTATTTTAGCTAAAATTTTTTAAAAAATGTTCGAAAATTTTTTAAAATCGGTAACTCAATCCGCCACCTAAAAAGGTATTAATATCCCCGTGCACATCGTTTGAAAAATCGGCACGAAAACCAATCATAAAATGATCTTTAATTACAAATTGTTGTTGCACGGCAATGCGGTAACCCATGCCAAAATGATTTTCTGTTGCGAGTACTGATTTTCGAATGACACCATAAAATGGATCGTAAGTAAAACTTACACTTTTTTCGGAAGTTGATTGTGTGACACCTAATGTTGGACCTACCGTAACACTAAATCCATCCATCGAATGTTTAAAAGGGTGGTATTTAAAAGTTGCCCAGCCCGATGTTTTGCTCGTTTGACCATAACTAGATTCCACAAAATCACCATTTGGATATAAAATATTTACTGGCTTTCTAATGCCGGTTTCAAAATTTAATCCAAAGCCAACTTGAAAGGCAGGAAAGGGGCGTACCGTTTTTTTGAAAACCGATTTTTCTACGGCTACTAAAAGTCCATACCCATTTACATCGCCTGTGCCAAAAAACGCGCCTCCCACATGCAAGTGCGCCTGGTACGTGGGCTTTGGCTTGAATTTAGTTGTATTTGTTTGTGCGCAAATGCTAGTAACCATAAATAGGCTTGCTGCAAACAGGGTAACCGGTAAGATGTTGTTGATTCGCATAGGGTTGGATTTATGTTATGAAATAGACCTCAAATAGATCATTCTTAACCGCAACATATGTAGTTAAGTTATCACATAACCATGTATTTCCCGCAACATTAACAATTCGTAAATATTTGCGGCAAATACAATAAAACTAGGTGTTTATCCCGCTGTTATTTTGCCCGATGCGTGAATCGCAGCACTCATTTCTTTGATGAGGCTTGGGTCTTTTTCGATGGCATTACCAATAACAATCATATTGGCGCCAGCCTTGCAGTTGAGGTATGCTTTTTCAGGATCTGTAATGCCGCCACCCACAATCAGTGGGATGCTTATAGAACTAGCTACAGCGCTAATCATAGCCTCTGTAATAGGCGTTTGAGCACCACTGCCTGCATCCATATATATCAGCTTCATGCCTAGCATTTCGCCAGCCATAGCTGTGCACATCGCAATTTCGTGTTTATTGGATGGAATAGGCGCTGCGTTTGAAATGTAGGAAACGGTGGTAGGTGCGCCACCATCAATCACCATATAGCCAGTTGGCATGATTTCGAGCCCCGATTTTTTAACAAAAGGAGCGCTAATAACGTGCTGTCCAATGAGTAATTCTGGGTTACGCCCCGATATCAAAGACAAGTATAGTAAGGCGTCTGCGTATTTTGATACCTGCGAAGGCGACCCTGGAAATAAAATCACAGGAATGTTACAAGCAGCTTTAATTTGCTGAATACAGGCGTCTAAGTGATTGGAAATAACAAGGCTTCCGCCTACAAAAAAGTAATCTACTTTAGCTTCCAAACCCAGCCCTATCAAGTGTTCTAGGCTTTTAGCATCTACTTTATCGGGGTCAATTAAGACCGTAAAAAGCGGGCGACCTGCTTTTTTTGATTCGAGTAGTTGTAAATAAACGTTTGGGCTCATGAAATGGTACAATAGTAGTCCTGCAAAAATGCAGAAAAGTTTTTGTTAAATGCAATTATCGGTCATTTGTTTCTGCGATTTAGCATTCTGGACATCTATTACTCGTTCATTTTCAATGAGTCATGTAAAATACCCCCTAAAACCCCGAAAATACTAAGGGAAAAAGCCCAATACGACCCAAAAAATATTTTTTTTATTGCTAACATTTGGGGGAAAATGGGTCAAATTCAGGCCTGATTTGAACTCTCAAAAAGTTCAAAATCCTTTTCCACAACCTGTTAATATTTAGGGTGTTGTTTTGTGCTCATGTAAAGATATTTTCGTCAACCGCTTAACATTTTGTTATGAGTTCGGGACCCCATTAATTAATTCGTATAAATCGACACCCAGTATGGCTAACGCTCGCTCCAAGAAAGGCTTACAATTCAGCCGCCGATTCACCAAGGATGGTGTTTCTCCTTTTGATCAATTTGAGTACGACTACCGTGATAGCGTAATCAAGAACCCAAATGGTGAAAAGGTATTTGAAATGACAAACGTAGAAGTTCCTAAACAATGGAGCCAAATTGCTACGGACATCTTAGCACAAAAATATTTTAGAAAAGCGGGTGTTCCACAAGCTGATGGTACACTAGGCAGAGAAACCACGGTGAAGCAGGTTGCACACCGTATGGCAAACTGCTGGAGAGTATGGGGAGAGCGTTATGGTTATTTCGCAACTACTAACGATGCACAAGTATTTTACGAAGAACTCGTATATAGTATTTTAAACCAGGCTTGTGTGCCTAACTCACCACAATGGTTTAATACCGGACTTCACGAGAGCTATGGTATTACTGGTGGTGCACAAGGTCATTATTATGTAGATCCAACAGACAAGCAATTAAAGCGTTCTACCAGTGCGTATGAGCGTCCACAACCACATGCCTGCTTCATTCTAAGCGTGAGCGACGACTTAGTAAATGAAGGTGGTATCATGGATTTATGGACACGTGAAGCGCGTATTTTTAAATATGGTTCTGGGGTAGGTACCAACTTCTCTCAAATTAGAGGAGCAAACGAAAAATTATCTGGTGGTGGTTCTTCTAGCGGCTTAATGAGTTTCCTTAAAATTGGTGACCGTGCTGCTGGTGCAATCAAATCTGGTGGTACAACACGTAGAGCGGCTAAAATGGTTTGCCTCGATCTAGATCATCCAGAAATCATGGACTTCATCAACTGGAAAGTTCAAGAAGAAAACAAAGTAGCAGCGCTTATTGCAGCTGGTTACGATAATAGTTACGAAGGAGAAGCGTATGCAACTGTTTCGGGTCAAAACTCAAACAACTCTGTACGTATTCCTAACACATTTTTTAAAGCATTAAAAGAAGATGGCAATTGGGATTTAATAGCGCGTACCGATGGTCGTGTGATGCAATCTATTCCTGCACGTAAAGTATGGGATGCGATTTCTGAAGCGGCATGGCGTTGTGCAGATCCAGGAACACAATACGATACTACCATTAACGAATGGCATACCTGCCCTAAAGGTGGACGTATCAATGCTTCTAACCCTTGTTCGGAGTACATGTTCTTAGACAATACGGCTTGTAACCTAGCTTCTATCAACTTACGTAAATTCTTCAATGAAGATGATAATTCGTTTGATGTAGAAGGTTTCGAATACACAACAAGATTATGGCAAACCGTACTTGAGATATCTATTTTAATGGCGCAATTCCCATCTAAAGAAGTAGCGCAATTATCTTACGATTACAGAACAACAGGTTTAGGTTTTGCGAACCTTGGTTCTATGTTAATGGTAAGTGGTATTGCGTACGATTCAGAAGAAGCGCGTGGTATTGCTGGTGCGATCACTGCAATCATGACGGGTATTGCATACAAAACTTCTGCAGAAATGGCTTCGTTTTTAGGTGCTTTTGATAAGTACGAAGAAAACAAAGAAGACATGCTTCGTGTAATGCGCAACCACCGTGCTGCTGCTTACGATGCAGACGATGCATATGTAGGATTAGAAATTAAGCCTCAAGGTATCAAAGCAAAATATACGCCAGATGTACTTTTAAAAGCGGCCACCAAAGCTTGGGACGACGCGGTACAATTAGGTGAAAAATATGGTTACAGAAACGCACAAACAACAGTAATTGCTCCAACAGGAACGATTGGTCTTGTAATGGATTGTGATACAACGGGTGTTGAGCCAGACTTTGCACTTGTGAAGTTTAAGAAATTATCTGGTGGTGGATATTTCAAAATCATCAACCAGTCTGTACCACAAGCGTTAAAGAATTTAAAATACACGCCTGCTCAGGTTGATGCGATTGTTAATTATGCAGTAGGTCATGCAAGCTTCGAAGGCGCGCCACACGTGAATCCTGAAGCTTTATTAGCAAAAGGATTTTCTCAAGCAGAAATTGACAAATTAAATGGTGCAGCAAAATCTGCATTTGAAATCGGATTTATTTTCAACCGCTTTACATTAGGCGATGCTTGTATGGAGCGTTTAGGATTTAAAGAAGAACAATATGCAGACTGGAGCTTCAATTTATTAGAAGCGATTGGATTCACAGAAGATCAAATTGCAGAAGCAAACGATTATGTATGTGGTACCATGACTGTAGAAGGTGCACCATATTTGAAAGAAGAACATTTATCTGTTTTTGATTGCGCTAACAAGTGTGGTCAAAAAGGTGAGCGTTATATCCACGCACATGGTCACATCAGAATGATGGGTGCTTGTCAACCATTCTTATCAGGTGCGATTTCAAAAACCATCAACCTACCAAACGAAGCAACCGTTTCTGATATCTCTGAAAGCTACATGTTAAGTTGGGAATTAGGCTTAAAAGCAAATGCGATTTACAGAGATGGTTCTAAATTAAGTCAACCATTAAGTAATAAATCAGACAAGAAAAAGAAAACCGATGATACCACTGCAGAAGCCGCTGAAACAGCTACTGCAACTGCATCAGAAGCAGGTTCAAGCATTGTTGATTTAGGTCAATTAACCGTTGAAGAATTATTAGAGGAGGTTCAAAAAAGAATGAATGCTTCTACCGATACCAAATTAAAACGTTTGTTATCTGGCATCGTAGAAAAGAAATCTTTACCTTCTAAGCGCAGAGGCTTTACGCAAAAAGCAAAAATTGGCGGACAAGTTATTTTCTTACGCACTGGTGAATATGCAGATGGCACTTTAGGTGAAATCTTTATTGATCTTGCAAAAGAAGGTTCTACTTTAAGAAGCTTTATGAACTGCTTTGCTATTGCAATTTCTGTGGGCTTACAATATGGTGTGCCTTTAGAAGAATTCGTAGAGAAGTTTGTATTTACCAAATTTGAACCTTCAGGTATGGTAGATCATCCAAATATTAAAACAACCACTTCACTTGTAGACTTCGTGTTTAGAGCGCTTGCTTACGAGTACTTAAATAGAACCGATTTAGTACACGTATTAGACCGCCCACAAGTAGAAAATACAGGCGATGATGGTGAAGCAACTTTGTTGGGTAAGCCAGAATTAAGCAGCATCCGCGTAACAGCGCCTGCTAATGCACCGGCTCCTGCACAAAAATTACAACAAGTTGCAGCTACAGCAGCAGCTCCTTCAGGAATGGACGCTGTAAATGCAGCAGCAAAAAACATGCAATCTGACGCCCCAGCATGTAATACTTGCGGACATATCACCATCAGAAGTGGTACTTGTTACAAGTGTTTAAACTGCGGAAACAGCATGGGTTGTAGCTAGTTAAACAGAGTTTACATCTATTTTCACAAAACCGTTCCAAATTCAATTGGAGCGGTTTTTTTTGCTTAAAAAATCTTATTTTCATTCCTGCTAATTTATACCTGTAAAAACTTTTCATATGGGAGAATTTCAAATTAAAAAAACGGCTAAGCAGTACGACGCAGTAATTGTGGGATCGGGTGCTGGTGGTGGTATGGCTGCTTACGTTTTAGCGAGTGCGGGACTTAAGGTTTGCTTATTAGAAGCTGGTGCCGATTATGATCCGGTAAAGCACTCTTCTCAATTAAAAAATCCATGGGAATCTAAGCGCAGAGGTGCTAGTTCTAAATACCGTCCGTTTGGTGAATTTGATGGCTGTTTTTGGGGTTGGGAAATTGATGGTGAGCCGTATACCATGGCCGAAGGTTCTCAAAAATGGGATTGGTGGCGTGCCCGTATGATGGGAGGAAGAACCAATCACTGGGGACGTATCTCACTACGTTTTGGTCCTAAAGATTTTAAGCGCCATAGCATTGATGGCCTCGGTGCCGACTGGCCAATTGGTTACGAAGATGTAAAACCGTATTACGATAAAATTGATCAACTACTGGGTGTGTTTGGTACCAATGAAGGCTTGGAAAATGATCCGGATGGTATTTTCTTACCGCCACCAAAACCAAGGCTACATGAACTATACATGAAAAAAGCCGCTATTAGCGCTGGTATTCCTGTATATCCTTCAAGACTTTCTGTATTAACCAAGCAAATTAATAAAGATAGAGGCGAGTGTTTTTATTGTGGTCAATGTAACAGAAGTTGTAAAATCGCCGCCGATTTTTCTTCTTCTACAGCGCTTATTAGACCTGCGGTACAAACAGGAAATGTAGACGTGATAACACAAGCAATGGCTCGTGAAGTGCTTACCAATAAAGAAGGTAAAGCAACAGGCGTGGCCTATGTAAATAAAATGGATGGTCTTGAATATCAAGTACAGGGTCGTGTGGTGGTGCTTGCAGCAAGTGCTTGTGAAACAGCGCGCTTAATGCTTAATTCAAAATCACAACGTCATCCAAATGGACTTGCCAATAGCAGTAATGTACTTGGTAAATACCTACATGATTCTACGGGTGCTGCACTTGGTGGCGTACTCCCAGATTTATTTGATCGTAAACGTTACAACGAAGATGGCGTAGGCGGTATGCATATTTACACACCATGGTGGCTTGATAATAAAAAAGCAAAACTTGATTTCCCACGTGGATACCACATCGAGTACTGGGGTGGTATGACACAACCTTCTTATGGTTTTGGATTTGGCATGCAAGGTCTTAACGGAAAATTTGCCGTGCATGGTAAAACAAAAGAAGCGGGTGGATATGGTGCTTCCTTAAAAGAAGATGCACGCTTTTTTTATGGCGCTAGCGTAGGTATGGGAGGAAGAGGTGAAGCCGTTCCAACCATCGACAACTATTGTGAAATTGATCCTAATGTGGTTGATAAATATGGTATTCCGGTACTTCGTTTTCATACCAAGCATTCTGATTATGAAATCAAGCAGGCCAAGCACATGAAAGAAACCTTTAAGGAAATCATGCACAACATGGGTGCCGTGATAACATGGGGTGGCGACGATGATGCTTCCAACAATTATGGTCTTTCAAATCCAGGAAACATTATTCATGAAGCAGGAACAGCGCGCATGGGTAACGATAAAAAAACATCGGTATTAAACAAATGGAGTCAGGCGCACGATTGCGAAAATTTATTTTGTGTAGACGGAAGCCAGTTCACATCTCAAGCCGATAAAAATATCACTTGGACAATTTTGGCACTAAGTATGCGTGCAAGCGAATACATCATCGACCAACTTAAAAAACAAAATCTGTAACTTTTAATACGATTATTATGGACAGAAGAAAATCCATCAAAGCCCTTGTTGTAGGTACCGTTGCTACTGGTGTAGTGGTGCAGGCCTGTAAAAGTTCTGATGATAAAAAAGTAGCAGCAGACGCGGAAGCATTACTCGCCGACCGTATGCAAGAAGAAAAAGACCACCTTAAAAAAGTGGAAGCAGAGCCTGAATTTTTTACAGCGCATGAATTAGCTACCATTACCGTGCTTTCAGATATAATTGTACCTAAAGACGCTATCAGTGGAAGTGCCACAGAGGCTAAAGTACCTGAGTTTATTGCTTTTATTGTAAAAGATATGCCAGAGCATCAAACGCCTATGCGTGGTGGCCTGCGCTGGCTTGACATGCAGTGCTTTAAGCAGTTTGACAAAGCATTTGTAGACTGTTCTGCAGCAGATCAAATTAAAATGGTGGATCAAATTGCCTATCCAGAAAAAGCAGATCCTAAAAATAAACAAGGTGTTACCTTTTTTAACCTGATGCGTGATTTAACGCTTACTGGTTTTTACACTTCAGAAATGGGTGTTAAAGATTTAGGCTATGCGGGTAATGTTCCTAATAAGTGGAATGGTGTGCCTGCAGAAGTTTTAAAAGAGAAAGGCTTAGCCTATACCGATAAAGAAAATAAAGAGTGTGTGAGCTATTCTTAATTAGCTCACACCACTTCCTGGGTTAATATTGTCTGATGGGTTAATGAAATGGAGTTTTCCATTGGCATCTTCGGCCATTAGTATCATCCCATTACTTTCGATACCTCTCATTTTGCGTGGCGCTAAATTAACCACCACCGTTACTTGCTTTCCAACAATAGCTTCTGGTTCAAAATGCTGCGCAATACCAGATACAATAGTGCGTGTTTCAAAACCTAGGTCTACGCTGAGTTGTAGCAGTTTGTCGGCCTTTTCAACTTTAGATGCTGCAACAATAGTACCCACACGCAAATCTATTTTTGCAAAATCATCAAATACGATTTCTGGTTTAACAGCAGCTATTGCAGATGTTGTTGGCGCTGATGCTGACGTTGTTGTGGTTGCTTCCATTTTTTTAGCTTGAGCAGCGTCATTTAATTTTTGAATCTGCGCTGAAATTTCTTCGTCTTCAATTTTTCTAAATAATAGTTCTGGTGCACGAAGGGTATAGCCTACACTTAAAAGTTTTAAGCTGCCCGCATTTTCCCAATCGAGTATTTTATCTACTACTTTTAATAAGTGACACATTTTTTTAGCCGTAAATGGCAAAAATGGTTGCGCCAAAATAGCTAGGTTAGCAGTGAGCTGTAAACATAAATGTAAACAGTTGTCAATTTGTTTTTGTGCAGCCGGATTTTCGGCTAGTTGCTTGGCAACAATCCATGGCTCTTTCTTTTGCATATAGCCATTACCAATTCTGGCAAGTGCAATCACTTCAAAAAGTGCTTCTCTAAAGCGGTATGCTTCAATTAACTCACCTACTTTTTTAGCAGTAGCAACAATGGCTTCTTTGACAGAGGCGTCTTCACTATCTTCTATATCTGCGTGGTAAGGAGGTACTTTGCCGTTACAAAGCTTGTGCATAAGCACGAGTGAACGGTTTACAAAATTTCCAAACACACTAACGAGTTCTGAATTAATGGCGTCTTGAAAACCCTTCCACATAAATTCACTGTCCTTTGTTTCAGGCGCAATTTGTGTGAGGTAATACCTGAGGGCATCCGCCATTTGTGGGCCACCATTTTCTTTGTTAACAAAGTCGGTGATGTAATCCTGCATGTCTAATTTCCAATTGCGACTGGTGCTCATTTTGTCGCCTTCCAAATTCATAAACTCATTGGCAGGAACATCGGCGGGTAAAATATTTCCGTGCAGCTTAAGCATCACTGGAAAAATAATACAGTGAAAAACAATATTGTCTTTTCCAATAAAGTGCACCAGCTTGGTGTCTTTATCTTCCCAGTATGGTTTCCAATCTTTTCCAGTATTAAGTGCCCACTGTTTAGTGGCGCTGATATAACCTATTGGTGCATCAAACCAAACATAGAGCACTTTGCCGTCGGCACCTGCTAAGGGCACTTTTACACCCCAATCTAAATCGCGGGTAACAGCGCGTGGCTGCAAACCACCATCTATCCAACTCTTACACTGCCCAACCACACTGGGTCTCCAGTCATTTCCGTGTTCTTCTAAAATCCAGTTGCGTAAAAAGTCTTCGTGTCTATTAAGTGGTAAATACCAGTGTGTCGTTGTTTTTTTAATAGGCGCGTTGCCACTTAAAGTACTTACTGGGTTTATGAGTTCTTCGGGACTTAAGCTCTTGCCACATTTTTCACACTGGTCACCGTAGGCGCTATCATAAC
>JAIYCS010000076.1 GCA_027487895.1 Sediminibacterium sp.
AAAAGCGGCCCCGAGAATTCGGGGCCGCGTTACTATTATTAAGTCAGAAATAAATTATCTCCAACCTTTGTTAGATGTATTTACACCATCAAGTCTTGTTGGACCACCAAAAGTGTAAAACGGTAAAGTTTCAGCTAAAGTTTCTAAAGTTTTAGCTGGAACTGGCCAATGTAAAGGTGTACCTGCTTGTAGTAGGTCACGCTTTCTCATTTCATAGAACTGTAAACCAGCACCAGTAACATATAATTCAATATGTCTTTCTGCGTGGATAGCAGCTCTAATAGCAGCTAAATCAGCAGCAACATCAGGTAAGCCACCACGTGTTTTACGTGTACCAGCATTGATAATTGCAGCAGCACCTGCTAAATCACCAGTGTACGCTCTAGCTTCTGCACGATATAAATCGTTTTCTGCTTTCATGAATTCTGGTAATGGACCTTCACCTAAAGCGTAGATACCATCGTATCTGCTATGACGATAAATAGACCAGTGGTAGTAACCACGAACGGCTTGTAACCAGTTTGATGGTACATATTCAAAGTCAGTAGTTAAACGTCTATCAGCATTTGCGTTGGTAGATCTTAAAGGAGTTGGGAATGTTGGATCATCTTTCCAGTGTGGAGCGATGTTTGGATCTAACTTGTTAACAACATACATGTCTGTTAAACCCCAACCTGGGTAAGTTAAATAGTCACCAGCTTCTGCATACCATCTGTTGTAACCATCGTTAACAACATTAAAGTCAGCAGTGATACCAGCATCAGCAGCAGTTTTAACAGCAGCCCAGTTAACAGCAGCAAGTTCTGTTGCGTTACGTGGTGTGTTAGATAAAATACGTGCGATGTAGGCGTTAGCCATTGCTCTTAAAGTAGTGTTAGATACTGGAGCAGCAGTTCCCATCCATGTGCTAGGAATAGAGAATGAGCTTGCACTTAAAGCAATTGCTTCGTTTAAGTATCCTACAGCTGCATCAGCAACAACTTTGTAAGGTTTTGCATCAGATAACTTAGCTCCTGGGATGGTTGTTTTTTCATCCACAATAAATGCTTTGTCAAAATTTAATGCAAGTACACCATAAGCAATACCCATGTTAAAACGAGCGTATGCTTTTACTAAATTATCATCGGCACCATTAACGCCAATTTTAACACCACCGTTCATTGCTTTGATAACATTTGATGCGGTATTAATTACCGAATACATTTTATCAAAAGCATACTTGGTAGTTGCTTGATAAGGATAGTTAGGTGCGTTATTCCACTCTCTACGTGGCTCCCAAGACATGTCACGCATGGCTTGGTTACCCCAAGAACAAGTTACGTTATCTGAAGCTGTTGCCATAAACATGGTCATACCGCTAAAGCTTTGCGTACCAGAATAGTAAGCGTTGAATAAACCACTGGCTACGTTGTAAACGTCTTCGCCACTAGCGTATACTTTCTTAAAATCAGGTTGGTTATCGTTTTGTACATCAAGCGTTTTTTTACATGATGCAAAACTTAAAACCCCAATTGAAAGAAATAATAAAAATTTATTTTTCATGTTGTTTGGTTTTCTATTGTTTAGAAATCAAATGATAAAGAGAAAGCTACGTTTCTGTAGTTAGGGTAAGAACCAGTATCGTCAAATGGACTTCTGATTGAACCAACTTCAGGATCGTAACCAGTATACTTTGTAAAAGTTAATAAGTTACGTCCAATGATTCTAGCATTCATTGTTTTAACAACTTTGCTTAAACCTGGAAGTGCACTTCCTTTTACAGTGTAACCAATTGCTAATTCTCTTAATTTAACAAAAGATGCGTCTTCTACCCAATAGCTGTTATTGGTATTTACATCATAAAAAGCTTGGTAGTAGTCGTAAGCTTTCTTTTCAGAAGCTGGCTTACCGCCCATATCCATGATACCATTTCTGTTATCACGTGTTAACCACTGAGACTTTCTGTTGTATACATCACCACCGCTCTTGATATCAAATAAGAAATACAAGGTGAAGTTTTTGTAAGAAATGTTGTTGCTGATACCCATTGTGAAATCAGGTAAACCAGAACCCATTTTAACAAACGCTAATGCACCATTTGCATCGTTTAATTTGATAGGTCTTTCATTTAAAGAACCAGCAGTTCCTTTAGGAATTACATATCCTTCGTTATTAACCTCATAATCAGCAATTGATTTACCAGCAGGTAATTGCTTGCTCATTTGAGCTAAAGATCTAACCCAGTCGTAGCCATAAATAGCACCATAGGTTTCACCTTTTTTGATGAAGAATAATCCATCAGGACCAGATTGGTATGAAGGAACAGGAAGTTCTGTGATAACTGTCTTTGTTTGACCAAAAACAACGTTTGTATTCCAAGAGAAGTTTTTAGACTTCACCCAGTTTGCACCTAAAGTAATTTCTAAAGTTTTAGACTCTACAGTACCAGCATTTTGGAATTGAGAAGTAAAACCATCGTTTACGAAAGGAATAAGTGGCACGTTCAAGAACTGATCTGTAGTAGTAGATTTTGCATAGTTCACTTGTAAGTTAAACTTCTTTAAGAAATCTACATCGATACCAAATTCAGTTTCTGCAGTTTGAGAAGGTCTTAAGTTTTTGTTACCTTTTTGACCAGGAGAAGTTACACCATTAGAAATGTTGTAAGTTTCATACTGCCAGTTAAAGCCAGGACGTAAACCTGCAGTTCCATGTGCTGCACGTAATTTAAATTCGTCTACACCAGGAATTTTAATGTCTTCAGATAAACGGTATGCACCTGATACACGGTAGTAGCTAGCCCATTTTGCTTCAGAACCAAATAATGAAGAACCATCATAACGGTACATCGCATCTAATAAGTAGCGGTCTTTGTAATCAAATGAAATAACACCAAAGTAGTTTCTAGCTCTGATGGTTTGTTTTTGAGAACCTGCATCTCTGATTGTTGTAAAGTTTTCCATAGTAGGTAAATCTCTTACAGCAAATTGAGAAGATGATACTTCAAAATTCTCATAGAACTTATCTTCAAATAAATAAGACAACTTACCTTTTACACTTAAGTCTTTGTATTTCTTAGGCGCAATGTTTAAAGTTGCTTGGGTGTTCTGGTTCATGGTATGATCGAAGTACTTGTAAAGGCTACCCTTTGTGTACGTGATACCATACGCATTACCACCACCACCACCAATAGTCCAAGTATCATACGGGTTGTATGAAGTATAGTGGTAGTTGTTTGATTCGATTGTGTGAGATACATCTAAATTAGCCCACTTTGTGAACTTAACGTTTGCAGAGTAGTTACCAATCCATCTTTGAGAAACGTCATCACGCTTGTTTTTCCAAGTAGAATAAAACGGATTACGCTCGTTACTCCAATGGTTGTGACGTAAGTAGTACGGTTGACCATCTACAGGGTTAGCCAAGTTTAAATTGTTATCTGGCTCAGCAAGTACAATGTTAAAGAAGATACCACCACCATCACCAGGATACTGGGTTCTGGTATTGATCACAAGGTTTGTAGCAGAAAGCTTTAACCATGGAGCAATTTGATGATCTAAGTTTAAACGGAAGTTTTGACGTGCATAACCATTTGTATTTTGAACGATACCAGTTTGCTTGTTGTTTTCAAAAGAAGCAAACATGTTTGTTTTTGCATAACGGCTAGACACAGCAACATAGTTGGTCATGTTTGTACCGGTACCAAAAAACTCTTTTTGTAAGTCTCTTGTAACACCAAATGGATTGTCTAAATAATGGTCTGCTGCAATTTTTCTTGAACCTACAATGTTAGGGTTGTAACCACCTGCATAGTTTGCTGGGTAAGTAACACCTGCATATTTTGTGTAAGCTTTTTGAGTTGCATAATCAGAAGCCAATTCAAAAGCATGGTTTTCTGCAAGGTCAATATAGTTAGCGATTTGTTGGAAACCAACTTCATTTCTAACAGTAACCTTAGAAGAACCGATGTCTAATTTATTACCTCTTTTAGAAACAATAGCGATTACACCGTTTGCCGCTCTTGAACCATAAAGTGCAGATGCCGCAGCACCTCTTACCACTTCCATTGCTTCAATGTCGTCAACGTTGATGTCTGCTAAAGAACCATCAAGGATAACACCATCCACTAAAATAAGTGGAGAAGAACCAATACCTAAGTTGTTATCACCACGTAACAAGATGTCAACGCCAGCTCCTGGAGAACCAGAAGTCATGCTAACTCTTGCACCAGCAACTTTACCAACTAGCGCACCTGCTGCAGAAACAGCTGGAACAGCACTTAGTCTTTCTTCACCTACTCTTGTTACAGATACGGTCATTTTTTTCTTTGAAGTGGCACTGGCAACACCCGTTACAATTACTTCATCAAGCGCACTTGTTGAAGGTTGAAGTGTTACAGTCATTCCTTTAGCAGCTGCAACCTTTGTATCGGTATAGCCTACATAAGAAACGGTAAGTGAAGTACCTACTGCTACTCTAATACTAAATTCACCATTAGCACCAGTTAGTGCGCTAACGTTTCCAGATTTAACAGTTGCTCCAGAAAGAGCAGCGCCTGAATTAGATAGTACTTTACCATCTATAACAGTTTGCTGCGCTAGCGCAAACTTACTTGACGTAAGCATGAGCACTGCAACCATGAAAAATAAAAATTTTCTCATTTGCATATTATTTGGTTAAAAAATAAGAGCCTAAGTTAAGCAATAATTAACAAATGTTAAAATAAAATTAACATTTAGTCATAAATTATTCATTTTCAATAATTTATATACTAACAAACGGTTGTTTTATTAAGTAAAACTTGATTTTTAAACCGACCAAACGGCAAAATAACCGGATGAATGGCAAAAAAAATAGGCTTTTATGGAGCCTCATTTTAGGGTACTTTTGCAGCATGTTAGTACTCGACGGAAAAATTGCAGCAGCAGCTGTTAAAGCTTCTTTACAAAAACAAACAGCAGCGATTGCTGCAAATGGTAAAAGAGCGCCTCATTTGGCTGCTATTTTAGTAGGTAACAACGGAGCTAGCGAAACATATGTAGCTAGTAAGGTTAAAAATTGTGAAGAAACAGGCTTTTTATCATCACTCATTCGCCTCGATGAAAATGTGTCTGAAGAAATACTACTAGATACCATACAAAAGTTAAACAAAGACAATACGGTAGATGGAATTTTAGTGCAACTTCCTTTACCAAAACATATTAGTGATCAAAAAGTAATTGAAGCCATTGATCCTAAAAAAGACGTGGATGGTTTTCATCCGGTAAACGTTGGAAAATTAGTACAAGGCCTCGAAACCTTTATTCCGGCTACGCCTTATGGCATCATGTTATTACTAGAACATTTTAATATTGATACCAAAGGCAAACACGCTGTAGTTGTTGGCCGCAGTAATATAGTTGGGCGTCCTATGAGTATTTTATTAAGTAGTAACGTTAATAAAGGCAACTGTACCGTAACCATTTGTCATTCACATACACCAAACATTGAATCGTTTTGTAAAGACGCCGACATATTAGTTGCTGCACTTGGTAAGCCCGGATTTATTACCGCTAACATGGTAAAACCTGGCGCCGTAATTATTGACGTAGGTATTACAAGAGTTGCAGACGAAACAACAAAAAGTGGTTTTAGAATTAAAGGCGATGTGGCTTACAACGAGGTATCAGAAGTTGCAAGTGCTATTACACCAGTACCAGGTGGCGTAGGACTTATGACCATTGCAGGGCTTTTAAAAAACACCATGCAAGCTTATATGCAAAACGCTTAATTATTACATGAAAAGCCCAACCACAATAGCAGCGTCGTTACCCGTGATGGAGTATTTTTATACACTCCAAGGCGAAGGCTATCATCAGGGTAGAGCTGCCTATTTTATTAGACTAGGTGGTTGTGATGTAGGCTGTGTGTGGTGCGATGTAAAAGATAGTTGGGACGCTAGTAAGCACCCTTTACAAACAGTAGATTTTTTAGTGTCGGAAGTACAAAAAACACCGGCCAAATTAGTAGTAATAACAGGTGGTGAACCCTTACTGCACAATTTAGATGCACTCACCGCGGCGCTTCAGGCAGCTGGGCTTGAAACCAATATTGAAACCTCTGGTTCATCACCCTTATCTGGTAGCTGGAACTGGATTTGTTTATCGCCTAAAAAATTTAAAGCACCCCTAGATCATGTGGTACAAGTAGCCCATGAATTAAAAGTGGTGATTTTTAATAAACATGATTTTGAATGGGCCGAAACCTTTGCGGCGCAGGTACCTCCTTCTTGTAAATTATACTTACAACCCGAGTGGGAAAAAGCATCTAGCATGCTTCCACTTATAACAGAATATATTAAAGAAAACCCAAAATGGGAACTGAGTGCACAACTGCACAAATATATTAACGTACCTTAATTGCATGAAGCAAAAAAGTAGGTTTAAGGGTCTGATATTTTGTGGTGCTTTTGTTTTAATAAGCACTTTTGCGTTTGCGCAAACACCGCGTCAATCTAATAATCCTAAAGCTTTAAAAAAATACAACGAAGCGCTTGTTGCGCTCGAAGACAACCGCAGTTCCGAAGGCATTGCACTACTTGGTAATGCTTTACAAATAGATTCTAATTTTATTGACGCCTACTTGTCATTAGCAGGTGCACTTGGCAATACCAAACAGTATAAAAAAGCAGTAACTGTTTATGAGCGTGCGCGTTTAAAAGACAGCATTTATTTTACACCTTACTTACTACCCTACTCTATAAACCTTGCTGGGCTTGGTCAATTTGAAGAAGCACTTACAGCGATCAAAAAATTTTTAACCCTCGACGGATTAAGTGGCAGAAGTTTAAAAGCTGCGCAGTACAGGCAAAAAACGTTTGAATTTGCAGTGAGCGCTGTACAAAAAAATAAAAACGCGTTTTATGTTTTTGCACCAAAAAATTTAGGCGATAGTGTGAACTCTCGTTTTTCGGAGTATTATCCTTCGGTTACTGTTACCGATGACGCCCTTGTTTTTACAAGACGCACCGGTAATGCCAGAGAAGATTTTATGCTAAGTGGTATTAGTAGCAAAGACAGTTTTAATAAAGCAGCACCCCTAGATGGTGATATCAATTTGGAGCCGCGCAAAGGCGCTATCACTGTATCACAGGATGGCGACTGGTTATTTTTTGCGGCTGATATTGCGGGTGCAGGCATTGGTGGTTTTGATATTTATAAATCGGTGTATACGCCAACAGGATGGAGCGAACAGGAAAATTTAGGAGATTCTATTAACACCGATTTTTGGGAAAGCTCTCCAGCCATTAGCCCCGATAAACGTGCACTTTATTTTAGTAGCACCAGACCCGGCGGATATGGTGGTGCGGACTTATACGTGAGTTATTTAAAACCAAATGGACGCTGGACCGAAGCCGTTAATATGGGACCGAGTATTAACACAGCAGGCGATGAGCTCGCTCCTTTTATTCACGCCGATAACCAAACACTTTATTTTACATCGGACGGTTTACCCGGTTATGGTGGATCTGATTTATTTGTACTCAAAAAATTATCAAATGGACAATGGGGCGCACCAGAAAATATGGGCTACCCTATTAATACCATCGAAAATGAAGGCAGTTTAGCAGTAGCCGCCGATGGCTACACCGCTTACTACGCAAGCGATAGAGAAGATAGTAAGGGTGGCCTCGACATTTATTCTTTTGCACTTCCTTCTCATGCAAGACCTTTTAAAACCATTTATGTAAAAGGAATTATTACAGATTTAATTTCTAAAAAAGGATTGCCTGCTAATTTAGAATTAACAGATAATGCTACTGGCACTATTATTAATAAAGTACAAACCGACGAGCTCGGACATTATTTTATTACACTACCAGAAGGAAAAGATTACACGTTCACGGTTAATAGAAAAGGATATTTATTTTACTCGAGTGCGTATGCATTATCTGGCGCAGCGCCTGATAGCACTTACGTTAAAAACATTGCACTAGAACCCATTAAGCTAGCATCTAGTTTTGTATTTACACAGGTACTATTTGATAACAATAGTTATGCGCTTTTACCAGCTTCATTGCCTGAATTAAATAAGCTGTTGCAAATACTAGAAGAGAACCCCAGCATGCATATTCAAATTAGTGGCTACACCGATAATGTTGGTAAGGCTTCTGATAATTTAATACTCTCTACCAACAGAGCTAAATCTATTGTAAATTATTTATCGGGTAAAGGCATTGCTACGGAAAGGCTTAGCTACAAAGGGTTTGGAAGCGAAAACCCAATTGCCACCAACGAAACCGCAGCGGGTCGTGCACTTAATAGACGTACTAGCTTTACGATTACGAAATTGTAGTTTACGCATTCAGGTGTTGCGCGTTTTTGAACGTTGCGCGCGTTGTTGCATTTGCGTGTTTTTGCGTACGCACATTTACACGTACTAGTACTCGTTTTTGTTTGGATGTTTTGGGTGAGCTTGCACTGTAATGGACACAGAAATTTCAAACAACGAACTACGCTATCAAATTGCACTCACACAAATAGAATCGATAGGGCCAAGCCTTGCCAAATTTTTAATAGAACGTTTTGGAACAGCGAGCGGTGTATTTGATGCTTCTAAAAAAGATTTGTTAGATATCGAATATTTTGGCAATTATAGAGCCGAAAAAATTATTCGGTTCAATAATTTTACAGCCGCCGACACCGAGGTTTCATTTGTAAACAAACATGGCATCACACCCCTATTTATTAATGCGGCTGGCTATCCAAAAAAATTAGCGGCCTGCTCCGATGCCCCAACCATACTGTATTACAAAGGATCGGCACCCATCAATCAAACGCGCATTATTAGTATTGTGGGCACCAGACTTCCTACGCCATATGGTAAATGGCTTACAAGTTTAATTGTGGAACAATTGGCTCCTTACAACCCACTTATTATTAGCGGTCTCGCTTATGGTATCGATGTTACCGCGCATCAAACAGCACTCGATTGTAATTTACAAACAGTAGGTGTGCTTGCTCATTCACTCGCTACTATTTATCCGGCGGCGCACCAGCATATTGCAAAAGATATTGTAGCGCAGGGTGGACTGTTAACCGAACTATCGTCTACAGCCCGCATTGAAAAATTTAATTTTCCAAAACGCAACCGCATTGTTGCAGGTTTATCTGATGCTACCATTGTAATAGAAACAGAAACAAAAGGCGGCAGTATGATTACCGCAAACCTAGCCTTCGATTATGATAGACAAGTGTTTGCCTGCCCCGGAAAAATTACCGACAAAAAAAGTAGTGGCTGCTTGCAACTTATTCAAACGCATAAAGCGGCCATGTTAGATTCTGTAGGCACTTTTATTGAAGCACTGGGTTGGGCACCTATCAGCACAAAACAAATAGCCCCTAAACAGGAGCAAAACTTAACAGATCCCGAAAAAACAATACTTGCCATATTAGATCACCAAACTCCCGTATCTATCGATGAAATTTACCTCAAAAGCATGCTCCCCAACGCCGTTTTAGCAGGTAGTCTGCTCAATTTAGAGCTCTCCGGCCTCATTGGAGCCCTTCCGGGTAAAACCTACCTGCGGCTACTGGGCTAAATCATTTTTTTGGCTGAAATATGCGGTTCCTATTATCTTTGCACATGGCAACAAGAAATACAAAGACCGCCAACAAGGCAACAAGTTCTAGATTATTTGGAGAAGGGCTAACGTTCGATGACGTTTTACTCATGCCAGCCTACTCCGAAATTTTACCCAGAGACACTGACATCCGCTCTCAACTTACAAAGTCTATAACGCTGAATGTGCCGATGTTATCCGCCGCAATGGATACCGTTACAGAAGCCAACCTAGCTATTGCACTTGCACGCGAAGGCGGCATTGGTATTTTACACAAAAACATGAGCATCGACAAACAAGCCGAGCAAGTAAGACGTGTAAAAAGAAGCGAAAGCGGTATGATTGTTGACCCTGTTACTCTTTTAGTAGACGCCACCATTGGTGACGCTCTTAAATTAATGCGCGACAACAAAATTGGCGGAATTCCAATTATAAAAAAAAAAAAAAAATTGGTAGGTATTTTAACCAATAGAGATCTTCGTTTTGAGACAGACAAAAAACGAAAGGTAAAAGAAGTAATGACTAAAGAAAATTTAGTGATTGCACCAGAAGGTACCGACCTCAAAAAAGCAGAAATTATTTTACGCAAACATAAGATCGAAAAATTACCCGTTGTCAACAAACAAGGTAAACTCATTGGTCTTATCACCTACCGCGATATTTTACAACTACGTAATTTTCCAAACGCCGTTAAAGATGGCATTGGCCGTTTACTAGTGGGTGCTGCACTTGGCATCACTTCCGATTTAATGGATAGAGCCGCAGCACTTCAACACGTGGGCGTAGACGTGGTAACACTCGATAGCGCACACGGACACAGTAAAGGTGTTATTGAAGCACTCAAAGCACTCCGCAAAAATTTTAAAGGACTACAAATTATAGCTGGTAATGTGGGTACGGCAGAGGGCGCCCTTGCGCTTGCCGCAGCCGGCGCCGACTGCGTTAAAGTGGGCATAGGGCCCGGTTCTATTTGCACCACACGTATCGTAGCGGGTGCAGGCGTTCCGCAGCTTACGGCCATCATGGAAGCCAGCATGGCCCTAAAATCTAAGGGGATCCCGGTAATTGCAGATGGTGGTATTCGTTACACCGGCGACATGGTAAAAGCACTTGCTGCTGGCGCCAACGTAGTTATGATGGGATCTGTTTTTGCAGGTACCGAAGAAAGCCCTGGAGACACTATTATTTATGAAGGACGTAAGTTTAAAGAATACCGTGGCATGGGAAGCTTAGGCGCCATGAGTCAGGGAAGTGGCGACCGTTATTTCCAAGACGTAGAAGCGGATATTAAAAAATATGTACCAGAAGGCATCGAAGGACGCGTTGCATACAAAGGAAATATCTCTGAAATTATTTACCAATACGTTGGTGGATTAAGATCAGGTATGGGCTACTGCGGTGCTAAAAATATTAAAGCATTACAGCAAGCAACTTTTGTAAAAATTACCAATGCGGGCATGAAAGAAAGCCACGCACACGATATTGATATCACAAAAGAAGCGCCAAATTATAGCCGTAAATAATTACACGACTTGAAAAAATCAACCCTACTCGGTTATAGTATTTTAACAGGCCTGTTACTCGTTGTAGCATGGCCTGTTTTTTGGTTGGCACTCCTTTTATTTGTTGCCTGGGTACCTCTACTTATTATCGCGAATAACGTTACCAAAAAACTCCATTTTTTTGGATATACGTTTTTGTCGGTACTCATCTGGAATGTTGGCACCACGTATTGGATGTGGAACTCCACCGATGTAGGTAGCGTAGCGGCTATTATCGCTAACAGCCTACTCATGTGTGTGCCCTGGCTATTTTATTTTAGTGCCGCACAAAAAAATAAAAACATTGGCTTTTTTACCCTCATTGCTTCTTGGCTAACTTTCGAATACATCCATTTAAACTGGCAAATTAGCTGGCCATGGCTTACGCTAGGCAATGGGTTTGCGATGCACACCAGCGTGATTCAGTGGTACGAATACACCGGCGTAGCAGGTGGAAGTTTATGGATACTACTCATGAACATACTCGTATTCAAATTAGTACTCGCAAAAAAAGAAAAGCAGCCCATCAAAAAAAACATCGTTCAAATCGTATCGTTTTTTATAGTGCCGGTTGTTTGCTCAAACCTCATACTCAGTTATCAAAAAACACAAGCCAACACAAGTTCCAAAAATGCAAATAGTACTCAAAATGTATTAGTGGTACAACCCAATATTGACCCCTATCAAAAGTTTGAAATTTCTAGTGCGTCATCGCAAATTGCAGCGCTCATTAACGCCACCGAATCAAACATGGATAGTAGCACAACCCTGGTGCTATGGCCAGAAACAGCCATGAGCGTAGCAGACTGGCAGGACAATATTACCACCAACCCCTACTACCAACCCATATTTGAATTTAGTAAAAGACATCCGAGGCTCAACATTTTATCGGGCATCGAAACCTATAAAAAATATGGCGCCACCAAAGAAACACCTGCCGCTAAACAATCGAGCGATGGTAGTTTTTATTACGACGCATTTAATGCAGCCGTATACATTAACAACGGAACGCCACTTGCATTTTACAACAAAAGCAAACTGGTACCAGGTGTAGAAACCCTGCCTACCTTTTTAAATTTTTTAGGACCGCTCCTCGAGCAGTTTGGGGGCTCCACCGGTGGGTACGGGAAATCAAAAGAAGCAGAGGTGTTTACCAGTAATGGTTGCCAGTATATCAGCGCACCTATTATTTGTTACGAAAGTATTTACGGCGCTTATGTAGGCACTTACAAACAAAAGAGTGCTAACCTGCTTGCTGTTATCACCAACGACGGATGGTGGGGCAACACAAGCGGGCACAAACAACATTTGCAGTATGCTGCACTTAGAGCCATCGAAACAAGAACCTGGGTGGCGCGCAGTGCCAATACGGGCATATCTGCAGTAATTGACCCTCTCGGAAACATAGTAGCACAAAAAGGATGGGACGAAAAAGCCGTTATTAAATACAACATACCAACAAAATCCACCCTTACTTTTTACGCAAAATATGGCGACTGGGTGTATTTGATTTTTTCATGTTTTGCAGTTCTATTATTCATACAAGGTATATACAAGCGCTTTAAAAAATAAGCATGGAAACCCGTTCATTTGAATTTGATAAACACCAAGTGGGTTATACCAAAACGGGCGCTGGGCCCGCCGTTATTTTACTGCATGGCTTTGGAGAAGACCACCACATTTTTAAAAGCACCGTTGCCGCACTAGAAAAAACATATACGGTATACACACCTGATTTACTAGGCACAGGCATGTCGCTAGTAAATACATTCCCATCAAATTTTTCGATCGAATACTTAGCAGATAGTACCGCCGCATTAATACAACACGAAAAAATAGAAAACTGTGTGGTACTTGGACATAGCATGGGAGGATATATAACAGTGGCTTTTGCAAAAAAATACCCGCAATATCTAAAAGGTTTTGGATTTCTTCATTCAACCACTTTGCCAGACACACCCATTAAAATAGAAAATAGAACACGGGGTATTTCTTTTATACAAAAATTTGGCGCTGCTACTTTTTTAGAAACAACAGCACCTAATTTATTTGGAAGCTTTACACAAAAAACCTACCCGCAATTAATTACTGAATTTGTACAGTCGATACCAGCATTTTCCAACGAGGCCCTCACTTGTTATTACCAAGCCATGATGGCCCGCCCAGATTTAACTTCCTTTTTAGAGACTACCTCCTTACCAGTACTTTATATTTTAGGCGACCAGGACACGCCAGTTGCATTAGAAGATACTTTGCCGCAAACAAAAATGCCCAAGAGAGCCTATCTTTATGTGCTAGAAAATTGTGGCCACATGGGTATGCTTGAACAACCCACAAATTTCAACAACGCGGTACTCGATTTTTTGGATAAAGTGAATGCATGAAAAAATGGTTACTGATATTACTTGTTAGCGTTTGTTTTACAACTGCGCGTGCATCACATATTTCGGGGGGCGAAATGTATTATACCTACCTTGGCAAATCTCCCACCGATGCAAACAAGCTTCGTTACGC
>JAIYCS010000129.1 GCA_027487895.1 Sediminibacterium sp.
ATAAGAAATCAATCTACCCGCTTTTATTGCATTGGTAGCTAAATACATAGTTAAACTACTTGCCAGTACTACAGCTGTAGAATACCAGAAAACAACGGGTAGTTCAATAGCCAACCAGTTGCCTTGATTCTTTTTAACAATGTATGCACTGGTCATACCGGCAAACATCATTACAATGCTTCCAATCGCAATCCACATAATAAAACGGTGTGGATGAATTCTTTGCGGCTCGTTAGTTACTAATGTAGACATACTCAATAAATTTTAATTCGTTGCTACTATTTAATTTTATCTGCGAGTAATGCAAGTAGTACAATGGGTAAATAAATATAACTACTAAACATAACGCGTCTTGCCGATTTAACATCCATTTGCTGATACAACCTAATACTTTGCACCACCATAAATACATTACAAATCATCACAACAACCGCACTCACAAAACCTGTATATCCAAAATAATAAGGCAATAATCCTACAGGAATCATTAACACTGAATACATGATACCCTGTATGGCCGTAAATTTAGTAGGCCCTTTATCGGCGGGTAACAACTTAAATCCTGCCTTACTATAATCTTCATGTGCCACCCAAGCAATCGCCCAAAAATGAGGAAACTGCCATAAAAATTGGATGCCAAAATAAATCCAGCCTCCCATACTAAAATCGTCATTGCCAGCTACCCAACCAATCAAACAAGGTAATGCGCCAGGTAAAGCACCCACTAGTACAGCGATCGAATTTATTTTTTTTAATGGCGTATAAATAAACGCATACAAAAACAAACTAAAAGCCGATAAAAGTGCAGATGACAAATTAAAGAAGTACCACATCATGCCAACACCCACAAGTCCAGCAATAACAGCAAATGTGTAAGCTTCATTTTGCGACATTCTTCCTGCAGCAACAGGCCTAGAACCCGTACGCTTCATAACCGCATCTGTATCCTTTTCTACTGCCTGGTTGATGGCATTGGCACTTCCTGTAACTAGCATTCCTGCTAAAAACAAGATAGCTATCATGTACCAATCAAACTCTTTTACATTTGGTGCAAGCAAGTAACAAACGACACAAGAAAACACAACCGTAAAACTCAGCGTAAACTTAATTAGCTGGTAATAATCTTTAGCCTTGCTAGCAAAAGAATTGGAACGATTGTTTTCGTTATCCATTTTAGTGCTGACTTTCGTCTGCTCCCACAGGTGTTGTTTGAGCTATAAAATCTACGCCATCTTTACCATAGTCATAAGGCCAACGGTGCACTTCAGGAATTTCACCTACCCAGTTACCATGACCTGGATTAATTGGTGTAGTCCATTCTAGTGTAGTTGCATTCCATGGATTGGTATTTGTTAACTTTCTTCCTTTAAAAATAGAATAGAAGAAATTGAACAAGAATAGCAATTGTACCATGAATACAATCATAGAAACAAGGCTAATAAACTTATTGAGTTCACCAAATTGCTTGAAGCTTTCCCAAATACTAAAATCGTAGTAACGACGTGGCATACCTGCTAAACCTTCGTAGTGCATTGGCCAGAAAATCAAATAAGCACCAGCGATAGTTACCCAGAAGTGGATATAACCAAGTGTGTTATTTAACTGCTTGCCATACATTTTAGGGAACCAGTGGTAGATACCCGCAAACATACCAAACATAGAAGCTACACCCATTACAATGTGGAAGTGTGCAATTACAAAGTAGGTATCATGCAAGTGAATATCGAGTGCAGAGTTTCCTAACCAAATACCTGTCAAACCACCAGAAATAAATAAGCTCACAAAACCAATAGCAAAAAGCATCGCTGGTGTGAAACGGATATTACCTCTCCATAAAGTAGTTAACCAGTTAAATACTTTAATAGCAGAAGGAACTGCAATTAATAAAGTTAATAGTACAAACACAGATCCTAAGAATGGATTAAGCCCCGTCACAAACATGTGGTGCGCCCAAACTAAGAATGCGAGAATTGCAATTGCAAATAAAGATCCAATCATGGCCATGTAACCAAAAATTGGTTTACGTGAATTGATGGATAAAATTTCTGATACCATACCCATCGCAGGTAACAAGATAATGTATACCTCTGGGTGACCTAAGAACCAGAATAAGTGTTGGTATAAAATAGCAGAACCGCCTTCGTTTGGTAAAGCTCCAACACCATTTACAAATATGTCTGATAGGTAGAAGCTTGTTCCAAAGTTTCTATCAAAAATTAATAAGATAAAGCCAGAAAATAATACTGGGAAAGATAATACCCCAAGTACCGCTGTAAAGAATAACGCCCAAATAGTTAAAGGTAAACGCGTCATGCTCATACCTTTTGTACGCATGTTTAAAATGGTAGCGATGTAGTTAAGACCTCCTAATAAAGAAGAAACCACAAATAGTGCCATTGAAATAATCCATAAATCCATACCTGTTTTAGAACCTGGTGAAGCGTCACCTAGTGCAGATAATGGAGGGTATGCTGTCCAACCACCACTGAAGGGGCCAGTTTCAACAAACATAGATGATAACATCACAATGCTAGCTGCAAAGAAAAACCAGTAGCTCAACATATTCATAAAAGGAGATGCCATATCACGTGCACCTACTTGTAATGGAATTAAGAAGTTGGCAAAAGTACCAGACAAACCTGCCGTTAATACAAAGAATACAAGTACTGTACCGTGTGTAGTAACAAGTGCATAGTATGCTTCTGGAGTGATACGACCACCTTTACCCCATTTACCTAAAAGATCTTCTAGAAAAGGGAAAGTTGAATCGGGATAACCTAATTGTAAACGAAATAGTACACTCATTAAACCACCTAACACTGCCCATACCATACCCGTGATCAAGAATTGCTTCGCAATCATTTTATGGTCTTGACTAAATACGTATTTAGTTAAGAAAGTGTCATGGTGTTCGTGATGACCGTGATCATCATGTCCGTGTGCATCTCCATGTAAAACTGCTTCGTGACTCATACCGTTTTATTTAAAAAAGTTAATTCGTTTTTGTTTGTCTAATTAATTGTTTTTTACAACTGCTGCTGCTACTACTGTTGTATCTGCTGGCGCTGCACTTGGGTCCTTTTCAGGAAATGCAGTGTAGTAGTAAGGTTTTTGCTTAGCCATAATTGCATCAAATTCTTCTTGATCCACTACTTCAATAACACCTTTCATAGAATAGTGTCCGTTACCACACATTTGATCACAAGAAATTTCATATTGGAAATTTGGATTGCCCGTAAGTTCCTTCATTTCTTTAGTCGTATACTTTGGCGTAAACCACATGGTAGTAGGTATGCCAGGTACCGCATCCATTTTTAATCTGAAATGTGATAAACCCACGTCATGAATTACATCACGAGATCCTAATACGAGCTTTACAGGCTTACCTTTAATTAGGTATACAGTTTGCTCCATTACGATATCGTCTTGGGCTAATTCATCATCCCAAATAAGACCTAAGCTATTGCTAGCGTTGTCAATATTTTTATAATACTTTTTACCAAAAGAACCATCTTTTCCTGGGTAGCGGTAAATCCAACCAAACTGCTTTCCGGTAACTTCAACTACCATTGCATTTTTGGGAGGCTCACCAGTAAATAAAAACCAGTTACGAAGACCAATTACTACAAGTACGGTTAAAGCAATTGCAGGAATTACTGTCCAAATTAATTCTAGTTTAGTACTGTGTGCAAAGAACACCACTTTACGATTGGTATCTTCTTGGTATTTGTATGCGAAAACAAATAAGATAACTTGTGTAGCAATAAACACGATGCCTGTTACAGCAAGTGTTACCCACAACATACTATCCACTCTTGCACCTTCTACACTCGCAGCATCTTGCACTAGCAATGTTTTGTCATACAACAACTCGTTGCAATACCAAACACCCACTAAACCTAACACCAAGAAAACAACCATCAAAAATCCATTGATTTTGTTGTTTTGCTTGCGACTTACTTCTTCGCCTTTTAATACAGATACATATTCGCTCGCTTTTGCAATCTGAAAAATGACTACAAAAATGAGAACTACTACGGCTATGGTTAAAAACATTGTCATAATGCTATCAATATTTTATTGATTCTAATATTAATCGTCTAAATAATTATACTTGGTGTATGATACTTTCCTTTAAGAATGGATGACTCTTTGGAATCAGCGGCTTGCTAGCTAAAGCACGACTTACAAAGAAAATCATAAGACCCACAAATAAACTTAAAATACCAAAGTCTAACCAACCAAGTGTTACGTGCTCTTTAGATAAAGAACCCATTACCATTTGGTAAAAATCGATCCAGTGACCAAATAAAATTAATACCGCCATAAAAGCAACTAGGGTATAGTTTCTTTTTGCTGAACGCTTCATTAATATAATTAATGGGCAAAGGAAATTGATAATAAGATTTAGGAAGAAGATGCCTTTATAAGGGCCTTGCACTCTATGCTTGAAGTAAACAGTTTCTTCAGGAATATTTGCATACCAAATAAGCATGTACTGAGAGAACCATAAATACGTCCAGAATACAGAAAAGGCAAACATAAACTTACCAATATCGTGTAAGTGCTCTTGTGTAGTTAATTCTAAATAACCTTTGTTTTTTAAATAGATTACCCAAAGTGCAATTAAGCTCATACCAGATACAAATGAACTTGCAAATGTATACCAGCTATACATGGTAGAGTACCAATGTGGATCGATACTCATCATCCATAACCAAGGAATAGTAGAACCAACAGTTAAACCAAACCACACTAAAAATGTAGCGGCACGTACGGTGTTTTTATAAATAAAGGTTGCACCCTCTTCGGCAGTCATTGGCTCACCATCGGCTTGATCGTTGAGCTTGCGAATGCGCCATCCAAACAAACTCCACAAACCAATCGTAAGGGTAGTCCAGATTACAAAGAATACAGGATTTAAAAATCCAGCCTTTCCTTTTAAGATAGGATCATTGGCAACAGCTTCGGTATCTAACCAGTGGTAGATATGGTGCTTATGACCAAAAATTACATACATTAAAACAGCAAAAGTAATAGCACCAAAAATAGGCACCATTGTAGAGATCGCCTCAGGAACCCTGCGGAATGATTGTTGGAAACCTCCCATTGCCATTGTTGTTACGCCAATAAAAAACATGGCGGCGTTACACACCAAAGTCCAAAAAATACTGTTGTACATAAGTGTTCCCCAAAACTGAGTTTGCTCATGTTCGTCTGCACTAAAACCTTTGGTCACTAAACCTGTAACCAAAGCAACAAGACCAACAGCAATTAATGCCAATGACCAAGTTTTCATCTTTGCAGGTACCTCAAATTGCATTTTGATAGAAGCCATCTTTACTCTTTTAAAAAATTTTTATTTAGCAGCTTTTGCAGCCAATTGTTTGTTTTTTACATACTTAATTACCATCCAACGTTGCTTACGATTTAATTGAGACGCATAAGCACCCATCAAATTTTTACCGTAGGTAACAGAATAGAACATTTGTCCTTCTGGCATTACAGAAACAATTGGATCTGCAACTAAATTTTTTGGTGCAGATGGATAAGGACCATCTCCATTTTTCCATAATGGACCGTTTCCATCTAACTTAGATCCATGACAGATACCACAGTTAATCAGGTATAAACGCTCCGCTTCATCGTTATCTGTTTTAGATAAAGAATCGATTGGATTTTTTACTGCACGAGACGCGTAGTAATTGGTAGTATCACCAGGTGCATCTTGCGCGATATGAAAAGGCATTTCAGCACCACGTGGCATTGTGCCTGCAACAGGCATTGCGGTGTAGTTGATTCCTTTTTCAGTTAGATTACTATGGTCTGCGTAACTTTCGTATGCACGGCTATAAGCCATATCTGGCATATAGATAGAACCTGGTTCACGCTTAACACCATTACAGCTGCTAATGATAGCAGTGATGGTAAGTACGAGTATGATAGATAATTTCTTCATCGGATTTCTATTCAATAATTTATGCTGCAACAATTTCTTTATTTTGAAAAGGAACATTTTCATTGTCATAACGACCAAACCACCATCCTTCTTCGGCAACTTGAACGCTTAATTCTATAGCGCCATTGCTTTGTAAAAATGCTTGTAAGTCATCGGTGTTGGTAGTATCAGTACACTCAATTGCCATTACAAATAAATCGTCGGTGGCACGTGGGTGGAAATGATGTTTTTTAACCCCTGGCGCTAATTGACACAGGTAGCAAAAAGTTAGAACCATACCAACTGCAGCAAACAAAACGGTTAACTCAAACATGATAGGAATCCATGCTGGTAATGCAAAGTGTGGTTTACCACCAATGTTTAGAGGCCAATCTTTTGTAAAGATCCAGCTGATGGCACTTAAGGCAGTTGTAGTACCTGTTATACCATAAATAAATCCTGCAGTGTGAAGACTTGTTTCTCTTAAGCCCATTGCATGATCTAAACCATGTACTGCAAATGGCGTGTACACGTCATGAATTTTATATCCTGCAGCACGCACTTTTTTAACTGCTGGAAAAAGCACCGCTTCATCCTCAAAACAGCCTACTACAAATTTCTTTTTTGCCATGTGTTCTATTTTATCGTTGGTTCAACGTAAATGATTAGTGATGATGTGTTTGTTCTTTAACAAATGCTTCTAATGGTTGCGCTTCAATCGCACTCATTTGATCTTTGTAGCCATCGCCGGTTGTTTTCAATACATATTTAATTTCTGCAATGGCAATAACTGGGAAGTATTTTGCAAAGAGGAAGAAACAGGTAAAGAAAAGTCCAAAGGTTCCTGCATAGAAGCCCATTTCCCAAATAGTAGGACTGTAATACACAGACCAGCTAGACGGTAAGTAATCTCTATATAAAGACGTTACGATAATTACGAAACGCTCAAACCACATACCAATGTTAACGATGATACTCATGAAGAAAGTAACGAATACATTTCTTCTCATTTTGCGCGACCAGAAAATTTGAGGGCTTAATACGTTACAAGCCATCATACCCCAGTAGCTCCAACCATAAGGGCTAAATAAATAAGCACGAGAATACCAGAAAGTATAGCCTTCATATTTATTTTGTGAGTACCAACCCATAAACAATTCAGTTAAGTAAGCGATACCTACAATTGAACCTGTAAGTACAATTACTTTATTCATGGCTTCGATGTGACCCAATGTCACATAATCTTCCATTGCAAATACTTTACGTACAATGATCATAAGGGTTTGCACCATCGCAAAACCAGAGAAGATCGCACCCGCAACGAAATACGGAGGGAAGATGGTGGTATGCCAACCAGGAATTACTGAAGTTGCGAAGTCAAAAGATACGATCGTGTGTACCGATAATACAAGTGGTGTAGATAAACCAGCAAGTACTAAAGATAAACTCTCATGACGCTGCCAGTGCTTGGTAGAACCTGTCCAACCAAATGAAGCAAGGCCATATAAACGCTTACGTAATTTTGTAAAAGCTCTATCACGAACGGTTGCAAAATCTGGAATTAAACCAGAGTACCAGAATAATAATGATACGGTGAAATAAGTAGAGATTGCAAATACGTCCCATAAAAGTGGTGAGTTAAAATTCACCCATAATGGACCACGTGTGTTAGGGTAAGGAAGTACAAAGAATGCCATCCAAACACGACCCATGTGGAAGATAGGGAACTGACCTGCGCACATTACGGCGAAGATGGTCATTGCTTCTGCAGCACGGTTTACACCTGTTCTCCATCCTTGACGGAATAAAAGTAAGATTGCTGAGATAAGGGTACCAGCGTGACCAATACCTACCCACCATACGAAGTTGGTGATATCCCATCCCCAACCCACTGTTTTGTTCAAGTTCCACTCTCCAATACCATAAGTAACCTCACGGTAAACACTGTATACACCAAATAATAAAAGTGCAACAGCAATGAAGAATCCGATGTACCATAACCTTGTTGGCTTGGCTTCGATAGGGCGAACAATGTCTTCGGTTACTTGGCGGTAATTTTTATTACCACTAACCAATGGTTCCCTAAGTTGTGATTCGTACTTTAAATGCATCTTATTCTATTTCAATTATTTTAATTATGCTTTTTTCTCTTCGTGTTTTGCGCCTTCGTGTTTAGCACCTTCATGTTTTGCTTCTGTGTTACGCACTTTAGCTAAGTAAGTAACGCCAGGTAAAACGTGTAACTGCTCTAGTACATAGAAGCTACGATTAGGATTGTCTAAACGAACTTTAGTGATCGCACTGTGCTTGCTGTTGGCATTACCAAAAGTAATAGCCTCTGTAGGACAAGCTTGTTGACAAGCAACTTTTACATCTGTATCTTCTAAAGGACGAGAATCTTTTTTCGCTTTTAATTTTCCTTCTTGTAAACGTTGTACGCAGAAAGAACATTTTTCGATCACACCACGAGAACGAACTGTAACGTCTGGGTTTAACACCATACGTGTAAGGTCATCATTCATGTTTAATACTACATCATTAACGTGACCTGTTTGGTTATCACCAAAGCTATCAGCACCTGTGTAATCTGCCCAGTTAAAACGACGTACTTTATAAGGACAGTTGTTTGCGCAATAACGTGTACCAATACATCTGTTGTAGGTCATTTGGTTTAAACCTTCTGAGCTATGGTTGGTAGCAGCTACTGGACAAACGTTTTCACAAGGAGCGTTATCACAATGCTGACACATTAATGGTTGGAAAACTACATTTGGATTGTCCATATCACCGCTGTAATAACGGTCAATACGTAACCAATGCATTTCATGACCACGTAATACTTCTGGCTTACCAACAACAGATACGTTGTTTTCTGCATTACATGCAACCACACAAGCACCACAACCAGTACAAGCATTTAAATCTACGCTCATACCCCATTTAATTCCTGGTCTATCATAGACAGGATATAAGGTTCCAGCACCTTCAAATTTTTGAAGAACTTCTTCGTTGCTTAATTTTTCGCCACCAGAAATTTGACCTTTTAATTCATGTGCACGCTCTTCACGAATTTCTGTTGGATGGTGTTTGTACTCGGCAAGTGTTAACTCTTTCATTACCTCTGTACGGTTACCTTGCTCAGTATCGTAACGGCTATGTGTTTGTGTTAATGCCACTGGATATTTTTCGCCAGTTGCAACAATTTCAACACTTGTGTTTGAAAAAGAAATGTTGCCTCCTTGTAAAGAAGCTAAACCAAACGCATTTTTACCAACGCCGTTTGCTGCTTTACCAATATTTTCTGAACGGCCGTAACCCACTGCAATACCAATGGTTTCAGGGTGTGTACCCGGAATAATTAATGCAGGAAGTTCGATCGTCTTTCCACCCACAGTAACTTTCACAACAGGCTTTGGAGGATTTACTTCGTAAGCATCTGCTTGACCGCCGTTATTTAAATCGATTTTTAATAATGTTCTTGCAAGTGCTGGAGAAACAATAACGTAGTTGTCCCAAGTTGCACGCGTTACCGGATCTGGTAATTCTTGTAACCATGGGTTAGATGCGCCTTGACCTGCACCGATACCTACTTTTTCATACAACACAAGTTCAATAGCACCACCTTTTTTAGTTGATGTTGCTGCAGTAACTGCATTTGCAACAGCTGCGCTAGAAAAACTTCCTGCACTAAATGCTGGAGCTGTAGTAGCTAACACACCATCTTGTAATGCTTTATCCCAACCTTCAACACCGCCTAATTTAGCAGACCAACTGGTTTTTAAGAACGCTAAATAATCTGAAGCGTTACCACTCCATTTTAATAAGCTGTCTTGCCACTGACGTGTTTTGAATAAAGGATATATAGTAGGTTGAATAAATGAAACGTTTCCAGAAATTGCTTCTGCATCACCCCAGCTTTCTAGGTAGTGGTGATCAGGTAAAACAAACTTACAAAGTACCGCAGTTTCGTCTGCTTTTGTTGCAAATGATACAGTGGTTTTAACTTTTGCAAGACCTGCTGTAAATCCAGCAGCATCATATGAAGTGTATGCAGGATTTGCACCTACTAAAATTAAAGTACCAACGCTACCTGCGTTCATGTCTTTAACAAGTTGTACAAAGTTTGCATCTACACCAGCACGCGTGTTGTTGCGAGCAGCCCAGTTAATCGTAGATCCGCCAGCACCCACTGCATTGTTGATAGCGTTTACAATGATTTGAACATTCACATCATTGCTACCAGCAACTACAAGCGCAGCGCCTTTGTTTTCTAATAAAGCTTTTGCAGCATTTTGGATACCCGCTTTAAGCTTAGCATCGTTAATGCCAGTAACACCACCACCATTTACAGCGCTTAATAAAGCAGCTGCAATAGCACCTAATTCAGAAGGACGGTGTAAATATTTTTCATCCGCATTTGATCCTGTAAGACTTGGTACACTTTCGAAGTGTATGTGCTTACTCATTGTCGGATTTTTTTCGTTGATTTTTTTACCAGTAGCGTATTGCTTAGAAAAAGCAACAGGACTTAACCAAGTACCTAAGAAATCAGCACCTAAGCTTACGATTGCTTTTGCATTTTCGAAATGGTAATCAGGAATAGCAGCCACACCATTAGTTGCAGCGTTTGCTTCAATTAAAGCACTATATGAAACAGCATCATAAGTAACATGTTTGCTACCAGGATATTTTGCTAAAAATTGTGCAATAACTTCTTTACTTGTTGGAGAAGTAATAGTGCTTGATAACACAACTACGTTTCCAGTAATTGCTGCTGCAACTGCTTTATCTGCAGCTTCAAAAGTTACTTCTTTGCCATCAATGGTAGGGAAACGTAAACGTGCTGTATCATATAAATCTAACACAGACGCTTGTACACGTGCAGAAGTACCACCTTTAGTGACAGGGCTTAAATCGTTACCCTCAATTTTTATTGGACGACCATCACGCACTTTAGCTACAACGCTTACCACGTCACCATCTTGTACATAGGTAGTTGCATAATAATTTGCAATACCTGGTACAATATCTTCTGGTTTATTGGCAAAAGGAATTGCTTTTTTAATAGGCATTTCGCAGCTTGCTGCAACAGCTGCTGCGGCAGTGCTAAAACCTACATATTTTAAAAAGTCTCTGCGGGGTGCAGCAGTTTCGAGAAAACCTTTGCTTTCGTCTTCAACAAAAGGAAGCTCTTCTTTGAACTCATCTTTTACATCTTGATTGTAAGCAGCAGACTGATTCTTTTCTCCAAAACTTTGCCAGTACTTTTTTTGCTCCATGATATATTTATTATCGGGTATAATGTTGTTATTAATAGTGACACTTTTGACACTCTGTACCACCAATGCTTTCTACAGTAACACCTTTGGTGCTATCCATTTTTCCAGATTTTAAATCTTGGTGGTATTTCTCGTAGATGCTGTAAAAACCATTGTCTTTAAATTGAACCTTTGTTTCGCGGTGACAATTAATACACCAGCCCATGCTAAGGTCATTTTGTTGTTTTACTTCACCCATTTTTTGGATTTCGCCATGACAGGTTTGACAAGCCACTTGACCTGCTTTTACGTGTTGTGCGTGGTTGAAATAAACGTGATCCGGTAAGTTGTGGATACGCACCCACTCAATTGGTTTTGCTTTAGAAGGATCCCAAGGCTTACCTGGTTCAAAACCTGCGTATTTGTATAATTTTTCAATTTCTTGTGTACCGTTTACTTCCTCACCATCTTCTGTAAACATTTTTTCTCCCTTGTACTCGTTGATGGCCAAGTGACAGTTCATACAAACGTTTAAAGAAGGAATGGTAGCTTGTTTACCTTGGTAAGCACCGGTATGACAATATTGACAGTTAATTTGGTTGATACCAGCATGTACTTTATGTGAGTAGTAAATTGGCTGAACTGGTTGGTAGTCTTGACTTCTGCCCGATCCCATGGCACTTTTTGAAACCTGATAACCACCAAAAACAAAAAACGCAACCGCTAAAAACGCGAGGTATCTTTTATTTCTAAAAAATGGTACAGGCACTTCTGGATCGTGACCTTCACGTGTATCTGCTAATTTTTTTAAGTTGGCATTTACTTGTAATAAAATAAGTGCTACTACTGCTAAAATGAGCGATAAAATCCCAAACAACAATGAATTGTCTTCTTCTGCTGGAGCACCTGCAGCTGCGGCACCTGGTACAGCAGCACCTGGGGCAGGCACAGAAGCAACGTACTTTAGGATTGCATCAATTTCCTCGTCTTTTAAATTCGGGAACTGATTCATCGCGGTTTTATTATACTCGAGGTATAATTTGTTCGCATACGCGTCACCTGTTTTAAGAAAAGCTGCACTATTCCTGATCCAAGAATATAACTTTTCTTTACTTTCCCAACGGCCTTCAACTCCAGCAAGCGCAGGGCCTGTAGAGTTTTTATGCACCTGATGACAGGAAGCACAATTGGTATTAAACAAGGTTTTTCCGTCTTGGGCGGTAACGGTATTTGTAACTAAAAGGCCCAACAAGAAAGCTGCGCTAAATAAGCAGTTCTTGACGATGCGACTTGTGTTGCGTCTAAAAGATGTCATATACACAAACGGGTTCTGTAGTGGAAAAATATCCTTAATTGCGCGCAAAAATATGACAGGAAGCTGACAAAAGCGAATACTAACAAACATTTTTTTTGTTAAAGACAATATTGAGTTTCAAGTATTTGTCGGCTTTTTTGTGCAATTTTGGGGCATGTTTAAGCGATTGAAGGAAAAATGGAATTTAAGTTGGACTTCTTTTGTGCTCGTATTTAGCACTTTTGCCATTGGCGGGAGTAGTTGTGGGTACCTAGGAAGGAAGCTTCTAAGCCTTACCGGGCTTGATTCTGGGCTGCTTTATTATGCATTATATATTGTACTAATGTGCCTCCTATGGCCCCTCTGTGTGATCGTAATAAGCATACCAATGGGTCAATTTGGATTTTTTAGAAATTACCTCCGAAAAATGAGCCAAACCATATTTGGGGTGTCAAGTAAGGCGCCAAAACCTCAAAATGGGAGTTTTAGCATCAAAAAACGCAATTTGGCCATATTTGCCTCTGGAACAGGCTCCAATGCGCAAAAAATCATAGAACATTTTAAGGATCATCCCTCTATAAGGGTTTCACTCATTGTTTGCAATAAACCCGGCGCTGGCGTGATTCAAATAGCTGCTGATTTTGATGTACCAGTTCTTATGATCGAAAAGAAAGATTTTGAACAGGGCAATATGTATGTGAAAGAGCTTTCAAAATATGAAATTGACTACATCATACTTGCAGGATTTTTATGGAAAATGCCCGAAGCTTTTTTAAATGCATTTCCTAGACACATGATTAATATTCATCCTTCACTACTTCCTAAATATGGTGGCAAAGGCATGTATGGTTCTCGCGTTCATGAAGCCGTGATTGCTGCTGGTGAAAAAGAATCTGGCATTACCATTCATTACGTAAATGGACAGTATGACGAGGGCGAACATTTGTTTCAAGCTACCTGTGTTGTTGATGCAAGTGATACACCTGATACACTTGCTACCAAAGTACACGCACTAGAACATTTGCATTTTGCACGCGTGATAGAAGATGTGATTGAAGGAAGGCTATAATTTTTTTTGCATATACACGACACTCGGTAGCGGATTATCGTAGTACGCCGTTACAGTTTCAAATCCAAATTTTTGATAGAGTTTTATCGCTGCTTGTAACCGCTCTAATGTATCCAATTTCATAAGGGTATAGTTTAGTGCCATTGCTTCTTGCAATAAAGCATTTACGAGTGCCTCCCCTATTTTTAAATTTCTATAACCAGGATCAACATACAACCTTTTCATTTCACAATTACCTGTATCCTGCAAAGGCTGTAACGCAATACAGCCAACAGGTGTAGCATTATAGAGTGCAATAAAAAGCGCGCCGGTAGGCGCGCTGTATTTATACAAAGGATTTTCGATTTCGCTATCAAAAGATTGAAAACAAAGGTCTTCATTGAGCTCTAGTAAATAGGCTTTAAAAAGCGTTTTGATACTTTCTAATGCAGGACCCTCAGTAGTAACTTTTTGAATGTCTAACATGGGTAATAGCGTATGCAATTAACCAGGCATTCTAGAAATATATTTTTCAATTTCTTTTACCTGATCAAGCACTTGTTTGGTAGTTGGTTTACAAGCTTTTGCTTTTCTAAAAAAATCTTTAGCTGCTCTAAACTCACGCTTATTGATAAAAATTTGACACATGGTTAAATAAGCAACTGCTTCACTTTCTTTGTCAGGAATACCAAGTCTAATGGCAGCTCTGATATAAGATTCACCTTGCTTAAGATCACCTTTTTGCATCGCCATCATGCCAAGTTGTAATTTATTGGCACCTTCTGCCTCTGGCATGGGTGATCCTAAATCATTACTCATTTTTAGGTGCTTTTCGGCACTATCAAAATCTTGCGTCATCATAGCAAGGTTTCCTTTGATGGTATAATAGGTAGAACGCACTGGCTTGTAGAGTAAGCCTGGAAACCAAACCGATTTTAATATTTTTTCTACCTCTTCCACATTACCTTGCTCCATAGGTTCTTGAATCAAACGAAGTGGCCCTATAAAAAAATGACTGAGTATACCAATAATGAAAACCAGGTAGATTGGAAAAGTTGGCCAAAAACCAGTGCCGGTAAAATTTAACACAAGGCCTAACACTAGTAGCAATAAGCTTAGCCAAAAACGGTATTTGATAATGATATTGTAGAATTGCATCCCTATAAATTTGAGCCGCTAAGATACATTGTTTTATTAAAAGCGGCCAACCCACAAGCATTTTGTGGCGGTACGGGATTATCTATTATTTTTGCTACCCTTTTAGGGATGGTCCCGTAGTTCAATGGATAGAATAGAAGTTTCCTAAACTTTAGATCCAGGTTCGATTCCTGGCGGGACCACAAAGCCTCAACACATGTGTTGGGGCTTCTTCATTTTGAGACAACGTCGAAAGCTTGCTTTCGAAAGTTGGTGAGAAATGAAGAAGCTAAACTATCACGCAAAGCGGGATAGTTTAAAAGGCTTTGGGTTAGTTCAATGCGGCAGGAAGTTAGCCGAAGGCTAACAGTCCTGGCGAAGCCCAAATATCACCTTATTGTTTACGCAGGGTTACTGCACCAATATAAAAAGAAAAACAAGAGCGATTGATTGACTATGCGATAGTGTTTTCATAATGCATACTACTTCAATTCACCATAAATTAACAGATAGCTTCACACGTATTTCCCGCAAATATTTTTTCATGACAAATTGGATAACCTACTGTTAACAGTGATTATTGGGCTACAATACTCTAATTTAATTTTTAACAGAGTTTATTATAATTAAAACAATTGCTTTAGGCGTAACTTATGTTATGCTTTCACTAAACGTATCTTTTAAAATTAATCAAATGAAAAAAATAAATCAACTTAACAGTAAAATTATTAATTTTTTCTTTTTTTCATTTTTTATTCTAACAGGATGTGAAAAACCTGAAAAACCTACCAACTTAACCCTTAGCCAATTTGTAGCTAAAACTCAATCTTTGATAATTAACTATGAAGGAATCGCCAAACAAATTGATTTCACAAGCACTAAACTAGTAAGTCCAGGTCCGGGACAATTTTTTCATACCAGTCTCTCACCGAGCGAACACCTAGCTAGAGCATTAATATCTATCGTACGATCAGATCGCAAGGTTTTACAATTTATAATTGTAGTAGATAAAATCGCAGAAGAAATAACCTATAGTCGAATATTTTCTATCGGAGGCAGCTATATTGGAGGTTACAGGATTCAAAAAGGAAAAGTATATATATCACGAGAAAATCTTGAATCTTTGAAAGCTGAAAATATCAACCAAGAGATTTTTGATGACATGCCTCCTCCTGAAAAAATCTTTGAACCAATTGAAGAATTAAGAAGCTGGTGGAGATGCACCCAAGAATGCATCAGCGATTGTCATATTGCTTGTTTTATGGATAGTGAGTGTGCTACCATGTTAATGGTTACAAATATTGGTGGAGTAGCTGCTCGAAAACCTGGTATAGGCTCTTTATCAATTAATATATCATGCGGAATATCCTGTGCATTTAATTCTAACTTAGACCTATTACCAAAATATTAAAATCTATCCCATGAAAACTAGTCGCTTATTTTTAGAAAAAACATTCGCAATTATTTGCGCAATAAACTTTGTCATCCTTGTAATAGAATACAATAGTTTCCCAAAAGAAACCAAAACATATTATTTCTTAACCTTAATAGCATTATTATTTGGCGCAGGTTATGGAATAATTCATAAATACAAAGAACAAAATTCCAAACCCTCTTAAATCTTTTACAACAACAACATATAAGCAGCCGCTGCAAATGCACAAGCACCTCCTCCACTTTCTGTAACAGCTACTGGTGTACCAGAAGCATAACGCCCTTGATAAATTTTATTCCCTTCAATTACTGCAACCGGACTTCCCGACGCGTACCTACCTTGATAAACCTTATTTCCCTCAATTACACCCACTGGTGTTCCAGAAGCGTACCTACCTCTATAAATTTTATTTCCTTCAATTACCGCAATAGGGCTTCCGGATGCATACCTACCCTGGTATATTTTTCCATTTTCAAAAACAGCCACTGGACTTCCTGAGGCGTATCTGCCTTGGTATATTTTACATTGCGCTTTGGTAACTGTCAGGATTAAAAAGGATGCAACAAGAAGCGTAAAACTTTTCTTCAAAAACATAACTAATACTTTATTCCTCTAAAATACATTAAGGCATGGCACAAAAAAACACCACGTGCTAAATCAATGACTTCTCCCCCCAGATTAGTACGATTTATGACGTGGTGTCTACTACAAATTTAATCCAATCAGCTACACTTTAATCATTTAATCGTTACGTTTGCATTTAAATTGCAATCTATGAATCAACTGGAAAGGCTTCATTTTATATACCAACTACTAGAAATTGAACCACAAACAGTGCAGGGCATTTGCAAGGAACTCGCTAATAAAGGAGTTGCAACAGCGAGTAGACAAATCTACAACGACCTCGTTCAACTCGAAAAAAATTATCTGAGAAAGAATCAAAAACTACACATAACCACTGGGCAACACAATCAAAAAACGTACAGGCTGGTATACACAGACACAACCATTTCAGTTACAGGATTTGACGTAAACTCCTATCAATTAAGCAGGCTTTCGATGACTACCTATATTACAGAGGGCCGCGGCGAATCAATCAATAAATTTAGAGATATCGTTGCCAAAAAAATAATGCACTTAAGTAAAACCAAGTATTCGACGCTTCCTCTTGAACAAAATTTTAATTCGCATTTTTTTGAAAGAAAATACACGGCTGCTTTTAATACCGTTTCCGAAGACGTTATCTGGTCAATTGCCAACAATAAAATTATTGAAATAGTAAATATTTATGGAGATGCTACAAATGTAATGACAGACATCTCCTATCCATTCAAACTAAAGCCACTACTACTCGTATATCATAACGGTGCCTACTATATGGCAGGATTTATTGTAAAGAACAATTCATTTATTACCATTGATCTTTCAAAAATTACTGCCTACAACCTTACCAATCAAACTTTCTCGCATAAAAAAGCAGTACCCTTAGCTAAAGCTGAACTTCAAAAAAGATTTGGCTTAACGGCAAACATTGACAATAAAACATATGATATTGAATTAGAGTTCTCGAGTATCACTGGCGAATTTTTAAGCCATTACAACTGGCATGCAACACAGTCCATTACCCAACTAAAAAATGGAAACTACCGCATGAAAATGCATTGTGGTATTAATAGAGAACTAGTTGGATGGATTTTTAGATGGATGAGTAATGTAAAAATTATAGGGCCCAAAAAACTAAAAGACCTCTATCTTGAACAACTTGCCATTATTAATCAAAATCATAGCAGCAATCAACCGCTGATGTATTCGAATATTTTTAAACCTTTGGAAAAGTAAATTAATACCTGAGCATTTTTGTTTCAGCCCCATCTCCAAATAACGCAGTATAATCTAACCAAGCGCCATCTATCTTTACTTTTTGTGCAATAAGCCTAATACCATGGCTATAATCGACATACCAGTTTACATGCCCCGCATACACTGGCTGTATAGGTTTTGCGTCTAATGTATGCCAACCATAAATAGCCACCCTATTGGGTCTTGCATTTTCAGCTACCTTATTACTTAATACTACATCTTTTTTAATGCCGCTAATAAGGCCTTTTTTACTTTTTCGCTGCCCCTCAATTATTAAATGGTGTTGCCACATGGTAATGGTACTATCCCTAAAAGCATACATGGGTACTGGGGCTAATTTTACAGTACTAGCTTTATAGATTGCATCAACCATGAGTGGTGTCGGTAAAAAACATGCGTACGCATCGGCAATTTTTTGAGCAGCCATTGGCGTGATAGGAACACGAGCCCAATTACTACTGGTACCCACCATAAAATAATCGGGCGCAACATACAAAGTGAGTTTAACCTGTTTCCCATCTGGCATTGTAAAAGGCATTGTAACCGGCACAAAACTGAAATAAAAATCAGGTACCTGACCAGCATTTGCATACTCAAGCGCTAACGAATCTCGCTCTCTCCAGTTATAACTTACAGCCTGTTTAAAAAAAGCTTCGCCCGTGCGTGTATCGTTCACTATAGCATGTGGCAAGCCAGCTGGACGCATATTCTTGGATGAAGTACAAGCAACAAAAAAGAGTCCAAAAAAGAGAATGCTATTTTTCAATGGATCTAATTTTTTGTTCGATAGCGAGTGTGATTCTATAAAAACCTAAATCGGTCATATGGGAACCATCAACGGTGGCTTCCCCATCCCCGCCAATTAAATTTGTGGTTTCTAAATAATGTAAATGATGCATCCCTTCCTTTTTTAATAGCGTGTATGCATTTTTAAATATTTGATTGACTTCATTAATTTTTTGCCTCGTTACCAAATTAAATTTAGCGGTGGGATACAAAATATTTTCGACAAGCAAAATAGGTACGCTTGGTTTTAATGCATGTAATTGACGCAAAAATGGAACTGTTTTAGCCTCCGCCATAGCAGGTGTTAAATTAGGTCCACAATCAATCACATACATAGAAGCGTCAATGCCCGACATTATAACGGCAAGCATAGAATCGAGCTGTCCATTTCCACTAAAACCTAAATTAATGGTTTCACGCCCCAGTCTTCGTTCTAACTGAGCTGGATAGGCCATACCCGGACGCATAGCAGAAGCGCCTTGCACAATAGATGTACCATAAACAACCAGTGGCTTTTGCCCTTCAAAATAATTTTGCTGTGGCTTATGTATAGTAGCGCCTTCTTCTACGCCAATAAATAGTGAATCGCAGGTTTCATAATCAGGTAGGTAAAGTAAGTATTGACGTGTTTGGCCATCCATATCCTTTACCAAATTGGCTTCTTGGTATACAGCGGCATTTGGTTTTCCTACACCCGCAAAATACCATGTTCCATTATCTAAACCGTATAAATCTAGCCCTTGAACAAGCGTACCAGCCA
>JAIYCS010000018.1 GCA_027487895.1 Sediminibacterium sp.
AGTGCTGTTTTTGTATACATCGTACTTTGGTTGGTGCTTCCAGAAGCTAAAACCACTGCCGATAAATTGGAAATGCGTGGTGAAAAGGTAGACATCAATAGTATTAAAAATACCATTCAAACCGATATGGAAGGTTTTGGCAAAAGAGCACAAAGCTGGGGATCTTCGGTATATAATAAAGCTAAAACGACCGAGGCGCAAGCAGCGCAAACAGCCGCAAATGCAGCTCCAGAGCCTGCGCAGCGTGGAGGTTGTTTGCACTTTGCAGGCCGCACCATTACCATCTTATTTAAGGCCTTTGTTTATTTTGTACTTGGCATTATTACCATTTCTGTATTAGCCGCTTTGTTTGGGGTAGGTATTGCGACCACCGGATTACTTCCATTACGCCGTTTTATTTTGGAAGATGGCGCACACAACTGGTACGCCTATGCCATTATCGTATTTTTTATATGGGTGCCAGTGATAGGAATTGTGACTGCAATCATCCGAAAAATTGCGGGCATTAAAAAAGCAAATGCTTGGGTACGCGGTGGCTTTTGGTCGCTATGGGCACTGAGTTGGATTTTTATTCCACTCTTTTTTGCAACCCTTACCAAAAGTTTTTCTAAACAAAATGATCCTCAAGAAGAAGTATATCAACTTGCCAATGCGAAGGTTAATTATTTAGAAATAAGTGCGCAACAAAAACTCAAATACTACAATCATTATTGGCTAAAGCTTGAGCCATTCAATTTCTTTGATAGTGATACCGTGTATGTACGAAACTTGCGCATTCGAATTGTAAAAGCGGCCTCTGATAGTTTTGAAGTAAAATATGTACGTATCAGTAATGGTAAAACGGTAGCAGAAGCTGAACGACTTGCCAGCAAAATTAATTTTGATCTCAATCAACAGGATAGTAGTTTGTATTTAGATAAAGGTATTGCCATTAATAAAACAGATAAATTTAGAAACCAACACGTTATCATGACACTCGCGGTTCCTGTGGGTAAGCGTTTTAAAATTAGCAACAAAGCCTGGGAACAAGTTAGAGTAAGCGTAAATAAAAGAGGGTTCCGCTCTCAAACTGGACCTAATATTGATTTTCCATTCGATGGCGACAACTCTAATTGGTACAACGATGAAGATGCGTTTGATTATGACTATGACGTAGAATATATTATGACGCCAACAGGTTTAGAAAGAGTAGATGGTGTTAAAGCATCAGATGATGACAAGGAAAATCCTGAAGTATTAAAAAACCGTTTAGAAGAACTCAAACGTGAGAGCGAGCAAATAGAAAATGACCTTAAAAAAACCTGGGAGCAAAAGCAAAAAGAAGCCGACGACATAAAAAAACAGTTGGATAAAAAAGGCGATAACCTAAACAGAAATTCAACAAAAAAAGAGTCTAGTGTTTCGGACACCGTAAAAGCCATTGCTTTTGGATTTGATGCCATTAAACTCTTGATTTCTCGGTTTCAGTCTTAACCAATAATTAAGATGGTATATAGATAAACCCCTTATTTTTGCAGCCAATCTAATGTACTGTTATGAAAAACACTCCGTTTACACAAAAGCACTTGGCACTTGGCGCAAAAATGGCTGAATTTGCTGGATATAACATGCCTATCAGTTATTCAGGCATTAATGACGAGCATGCGGCCGTAAGAACCAATGCGGGCGTGTTTGACGTAAGCCATATGGGTGAGTTTATCCTAAAAGGAGAGGGTGCATTAGACCTGATTCAGCGCGTAACTTCTAACGACGCTTCTGTTTTAAAAAATGGACATGCGCAGTACAGTTGCCTACCCAACGAAACAGGAGGGATTGTTGATGATTTACTGGTTTACTGTGTGGAGCAAAACAAAGTGTACATGCTGGTGGTAAACGCATCTAATATCGAAAAAGATTGGAACTGGATTGTTTCAAAAAATACAGCGGGTGTAGAAATGCATAACATTAGCGATAAAACTTGTTTGCTTGCCATTCAAGGTCCTAACGCTACAAAAATATTGCAGCCACTTACCCAAATGGATATTTTAAATCTTCCTTATTACACGTTTACAAAAGGTGTTTTTGCAGGTATCGAAAATGTACTTGTGAGTGCTACTGGTTACACAGGTTCTGGTGGCGTAGAAATTTATTTTGAAGATAGTGATGGTGCTGCCGATAAAATTTGGGATGCCATTTTTGAAATCGGAACGCCGCAAGGTTTAAAACCAATTGGACTTGGTGCACGTGATACACTTCGTTTAGAAAAAGGATTTTGTTTATACGGAAACGATATTGATGATACCACATCTCCACTTGAAGCTGGACTTGGGTGGATCACAAAATTTACCAAAGATTTTACCAATAAATCATTTTTTGAAAATCAAAAATCAGCTGGCGTTACTAAAAAATTAGTAGGCTTTGAAATGATTGATAGAGGTATTCCAAGACATGATTACCTGATCAAAAATGAAGCTGGTGATGTAATTGGAAAAGTAACAAGTGGCACGCAGGCACCAAGCCTACAAAAGGCTGTGGGACTGGGTTACGTGGCTACTGCGCACGCTACTGTGGGATCTGAAATTTACATTGATATTAGAAATACAATGGTTAAAGCCAAAGTGGTTAAGTTCCCTTTTGCGTAATTATTCTTTCTGGTTTTTAGAATTTATACTCGAATAAGATTACACTGTTTGCTAGTGTCTGTTTAATGTTTCTATTTGTTTATCGCAAATATGAAAACAGACATGTATGAACGCAATTAAAAACAAAGTCCAACTTATTGGACATCTAGGTCAAACCCCCGAAATCACAAATTTTGAAGGCGGTAAAAAAGTAGCCAATCTTAATTTAGCTACCAACGAAATCTACAAAGATGCCAACGGCGAAAAAGTCACCGAAACACAATGGCACTCTGTGGTAGCATGGGGCAAACTTGCCGAAATCGCCGAAAAATATTTAGTCAAAGGCATCGAAGTTGCTATTGATGGCAAACTCGTTAACAGAAATTACACCGATAAAAACGGCGTTAAAAAATATGTTACCGAAGTGCATGCCAACGAACTTCTCATTCTTACAAAAAAAGGATAGCCCCTCTGTTCTTTTTTATGGCCAACGCTTTTGCGTTGGCCTTTTTATTTTCATTCATTTGGCTTTATATTTGCAGCCTCATGAATCAGTCTAAGCCACATTTACATACCATTTTATCGCCCAAATTATTAGAACTATACAATGTGAGTGATTGCATTGTAGTGGTTATTGATGTTTTTAGGGCTACTTCTACCATTGCTACAGCACTTTACAATGGTGCCGACCGTATTATCCCCGTAGACAATGTCAACAAATGCATTGAGGTGGGAAAAGCAACCGGCGGTATCACAGCTGGTGAACGAGATGGTAAAATTATTGAAGGACTTTCTTATGGAAATTCCCCTGCCGAATATCCGCGTAGTTTTATTGAAGGTAAAACCCTGGTTCTTACAACAACCAATGGTACCAAGCTTTTACATATGGCCCTCAACAATGGGGCTGATCAAATTATTACGGGTTCATTCCCTAATTTATCGGCCGTTTGCGCTCATTTAATTGCACAAAACAAGCCGGTTGTACTTGGATGTTCTGCGTGGAAAGACCGCGTAAATATCGAAGACGCTTTATTTGCTGGTGCAGTAATTGAGCAAATCAAAGATCATTTTACCATCCACTGTGATAGTTCACTTATGGCAAATGATTTATACAATTTACATAAAGCAGATATCACCACATTTATCCAAAAAACAACCCATTGGCACCGCCTAGCATCTTATGGGTTAGAGGCCGATCTAACCTATTGTGTCACAAATGATGTTGCTCCGGTGCTTCCGATCTACAAAAACGGAGATTTAGTACGCGCCAATTAGCAGCTTTTTCGTACTTTCGCAAATTGCCCTTTTTAAACAGGGTGCAATTTAGAACAGCACTATGGCGCTACCTTACTTGGTCAAACATATTTACAACAATGGTACCGAAGAGGTAATCAGAAGAGGCAAAAAAATTCATGCATTGGGTAATGTAGAATTACTTGAGTATGACGACCTCATGGGCAATGTAAATTTCAGGGTTAAGGATGATGGCTATGCTACTTTTTACAAGGTAAGCATCTCTCAATTTAAGAATCCTAAATTTTTGTCGGTTCGTTGCGCATGCCCGTACAACTTATCAGAAATTTGTAGACATAAAGCAGGTGCTCTTTTTCATTTGCAAGATTTATTAGACCGCAATCAGTTAGGTAATTATGAAGCCGCCTATGATCAAAAGCATACGGTTGTTAAAATGAAGCAACTTGAGCTCAAGCAAATTAAAATGCTTTCTGATCAATCTAGTTTTGAAGAAGCGAGTAATTTTTTAAGAACAGGTTCGGCAACCATCCTAGAAGCAAAGGAGGAAAGGGTTACAGCCTCTTTGGTGTATGAAGGACATACCTATCAATTACTCATTCAAAAAAATGAGGAGCGTAATTTTGACACATCATGTAACTGCGGATCTGAAACAGAACACCCGCTTTGCGTGCACAAAAACATTGTTTTTTTACAACTACTTAATAAGTTTGGTCCTGGTTATTTTGATACCATTAGAAACTGGGATAAAGAAAAAAATAAATTATTAGCACTCTATGGTTTTTCTTTAGCCGATGACCTTTCTGGTAAATTTGAATTTACCTATACCGCTGGAAAACCTTTTTTACGCGTATTAGATACCTCCATAAAAAGAGTGGCACTCCCATTAGGAAACGAAGCCATTTCTATCGCGTCTAAAAAGCCTGATTTTATTGTGCCCGAAAAAGAAACGGAAAAATTTGAAACGGCTCTACCAAAAGTTAAAGGAAAAACTTTTCAAAAATTAGGACTCGTCATTTCTACAAACAGTATTCAATATCCATTTACACAGTTTGATGTTGTAGAGGGCGAAGTGGATGAAGATCAACAGCGTTTTTTAGGCAAAGTAGAAAAGCAGGACCTTACCAGATTTATCAATACCGAACTACTAGACGAGCAGGATAAATCACTCGTGCAGCAGCTCCGTAAATTAATGCCTTCCGAGGTGAGTAGGTATCTAGACCGAAATTCACCATTTAGTGGTATCTGGGAAAATATTGTGCAACAGCACAATGATGAGCTCCCCGAAGAAACCAAAACGCTGATCAACGAATACCTGCATCCAAAAATTAAAAAATTATTTGAGCACTGTGGTGAAAGCCTTTTAATATATACCTTACCAGAAAAAAAGACGTTTGTAACGGCGCATTTAGAACCCGCCGAACTGGTATGTAATTTTATTTCACCTTACTTCGAAATCCAATACGCAAACGGGGCTTATGAAATCGAGTGCCGCGTAAAACTGCCACTCGCAGACGTCAATATATCAGAAAACGAATGTACCAGTCCCCTTCTTTTCAAGTACCATCAACAGTATTTTACTTGGAAAAAGGCAGATGATATTTTAATGATGGAATCTTTTTTACCAACTGGTAAAATTGTAATTTCAAAAGAAGAGTGGGCTCAAAAATTACAAACCTTTGTTTTGCCACTTTCTAAAATGTACCATATTCATTTTGGGAATGTCGAAAAAGAAGAACTTAATAATATCACCCCCGAAGTAAGTATACATCTTAAAGAACGCGGCGACTATTTGTTATTTCAGCCCATATTTTCTTACCAGGGTTTTGAAGTGCGCGCTATCGATAAAGACAAAATTATTGTTCCGCTTTCCGATAAAATATTAATGATACAACGTAACCTTGAAACGGAAGCAGGTATCATTTCAAGAATAGAATCACTCCATTCTGGTTTTGTTAGACCCGAGCAAAGTGATTTATTGGCATTAAAAGGATCTGAAGTATTAAAAAATAATTGGTTCTTTTTATTTGTAGACGCCGTTAAGGACATGAACATTCCGGTGTTCGGGTTTGAAGCACTAAAAAACTTTAGATTCAATACCGCAAAGCCTTCTACCAAAATATTTATTAGCAGTAATACCGATTGGTTTGACGCTAAAGTTGAAATTCATTTTGGTGAGCAAAAAGTAAGTGTCGAAGACGTTAAAAAAGCGCTTGCTAGCAAGCAACAATTTGTTCCACTTCAGGACGGAACACTGGGTATTTTACCAGAAGAGTGGATTAAAAAGTACTCACTATTGTTTAGAGTGGGTGAAGGTCGTTCCGAAAATATCAAGTTAAGTAAATATCATTTTAGTGTTATTGAAGAATTGTATTTGCAACGTGACGAGGAAGAATTATTTTTTCAATTAGAAGAAAAATATGAGCGCCTTAAAGAAAATCATTCGATCAAAGATGTACCTGCGCCAAAGCACTTAAAAGAAGTATTACGCCCCTATCAAGAAAGTGGTTTTCAGTGGCTTAACTACCTCCGAGAAGTGCGCTGGGGTGGCATCTTAGCCGATGATATGGGTCTTGGTAAAACCATTCAAGCACTTAGCTTTTTGCACCATCTTAAATCTGAAGAAGGTACTTTAAAAGCGCTTGTGGTGTGTCCTACCACCCTTATGTACAACTGGCAAAATGAAATTGGAAAATTCACGCCAAACATTAGTTTTTATGTACACCATGGTGCTGGACGTTCTCGTGATGCACTCGCTTCTAATGAAGCAGATATCATTATTACTACCTACGGAACACTGCGTAGTGATATCAAACAATTTGTAGAAGTCGCATTTGATTATGTGGTACTCGATGAAAGTCAGGCCATCAAAAATCCAAATAGTAAAGTAACAAAAGCAGCTGGTTTATTAAAAGCAACCAACAGGCTTTGTTTGAGTGGTACCCCACTTCAAAACAATACATTTGATATATACGCACAAATGAACTTCTTGAATCCGGGCATGTTAGGTAGCGTAGAATTTTTCAAACAAGAATTTTCGATTCCTATAGATAAGTTTGGCGAAAAAGAACAAAAAGATCATTTGCGCAAACTTCTCTATCCATTTATGCTAAGACGTACCAAAGAGCAGGTGGCCAAAGATTTACCAGAAAAACAAGAAATGGTACTCTTTTGCGAAATGGGTGACGAGCAGCGTAAAATTTATGAAGCATTCCGAAACGATTACCGCGATAAAATTTTAGGTGTTGTAGATAACCAAGGCATTCAAAAGTCTCAATTAACGATTTTGCAAGGCCTCATGAAGCTTCGTCAAATTTGTGATAGCCCATCTATTATAAAAGACGAAGAAAAATTCCCGAACGTATCCGTTAAGTTAGAAGAGATTGGTAGAGAAATCACAGAAAATATTAGCAACCACAAGGCGCTTGTATTCTCTCAATTTTTAGGCATGCTTGCACTCATTAAAGAGCGACTAACCGAGCTTGGCGTAGATTACGAATATTTTGATGGTAGCAGTACCGTACTAGAAAGAGAGCGCGCCATTCAGCGTTTTCAAAACGACGAATCTTGTCGTGTATTTTTAATTTCACTCAAAGCGGGTGGCGTTGGCTTAAACCTAACCGCTGCCGATTATGTATACATTGTTGACCCTTGGTGGAACCCTGCGGTAGAGCAACAAGCCATTGACCGAACACACCGTATTGGTCAAACCAAAAATATTTTTGCATACCGTATGATTTGTACGGATACCGTAGAAGACAAAATATTAAAACTCCAAGACCGCAAACGCAGTTTGGCACGTGAACTCATCACCGACGATGAAGGCTTTGTGAAGAGCCTTACTCGTGAAGATGTTGAATACTTGTTTAGCTAAGTTTATTGTAATTCTGCGGCAGCGATATTTGCTTCCGGAGCCAATTTGAACTCATCTTTGCAACCCGCCGAGCAAAATCCAATGACTTTGTCTTTGTAATGTGCTGTATCTGAGATACCTGCAGTAACTGGCATGCCACAGGTGGGATCTTTTTTGTTATTCACCATCGATACTGGAAAACTTGTAGCTGCAGGCTCCATGCTTGTTTGAGCTGTTGTATCAACTACCTCTTGTTTTGGGGCTTCTGCATTATTGCAACTTGCTAAAACAATTGTTACAACGATTAATTGGGTGAATCTTTGTTTTATACCGGTGAACATAGCGTATTGATTTATTTTATAGCAATATTTTGATTTAAAAAACGTTTTACAAAACTAACAAACTTTATCCTTATTAAAAAGGCTCTCACCGATATTCAAATAAGGATCCCTATTATCACGCTACCTTGCCTTTAAACTTATTTACATTAAATCTGTCATACATTATAGATTAACTTTGCACCGCCTATTACCACCTATTTATGAAAAAATTATTGTCGTTACTTTCCCTTGTTTTTTTAGTTTCTTTTGCGAGCGCTCAATCTGTAGCTATCGTTAAAGGAATTTTAATTGATTCTTTAAATAAACAGTCCCTAAAGGATGCATCAATTGTAGTTCTAGCTGCTAGCGATTCGTCACTTGAGGTTTTCACACTCGCTAAAGCCGACGGCAGTTTTGTCATTAACAATGCGCCATTTGGTGAAATGATCGTGCAAGTTAAATTCCAGGGCTATGAACCGTTTTCTAAAAAAATTACTTTTTCTGCCAAAAACAGCAGTGTAGACTTAGGCAAAATTTATTTACAAACAGCGGCCAATGATTTGGGTAACGTAACGGTGACCCAATCGCCTGTTAAAATGAACAAAGACACGGTAGAGTTTACAGCGTCTGCTTTTAAAACCAAACCTAATGCAGTTGCAGAAGATTTACTTAAAAAAATTCCGGGTATACAAGTAGATAAAGATGGTAGTATTAAAGCGCAAGGTGAAACGGTACAACGCGTACTTGTAGATGGTAAACGCTTTTTTGGAGACGATCCTAAAATGGCAACTAGAAATTTACCTCCAGATATCATCGATAAAATTCAAGTATTTGATGCGGCAAGTGATCAAAGTGCGTTTACTGGTTTTGATGATGGCAACCGTGTTAAAACAATTAATATCACTACCCGCAAAGACAAGCGCAAGGGTTATTTTGGGAGAGCAGCGCTTGGTGCAGGTGCTAATAGTGATGATGCGCTCTATGATAATAATATCAATATCAGCAAGTTTAATGGCGACCAACAAATCACATTTACGGGTCAGGCCAATAACGTTAATAAACAAAACTTTTCGGTACAAGACATGCTTGGCTCACTAGGTGGCGGCGGCTTTGGCGGTGCCGGTGGTGGTGGCGGTCGCGGTGGCGGTGGCGCTACTATGGTTATGGGCGGCGGCGGTGGCGGCGGCCTACTTGGAACTGGTGGTGGTGGTGGAATTGTAAGAACACTCGCAGCTGGTTTAAACTACAAAGACAATTGGGGGACTAAAACACAATTTTCTGGAAGTTACTTTTACAATGATCAAACAACCAATAGAGATCAAAATAGCTTGACAGAAAATTTAGTTACGGGCAGTACCGATTCTAGCATCTTTAGTAAGCAGGTTCAAAGTTCGGTGACCAATAATAAAAATCACCGAATCAATTTTAATATCGAAACCAATTTCGATACCAGCAATACACTCATCATACGACCTAATATTAGTTTTCAAAACACGCATTCAGAAACCTATCAAACAACAAATTCTACGCGTGGTAAAATCCTAAATCTTAACAGTTCTCGTGTTAATTCTGCTAGAGATAACGAAGGTATCAATGGAAGTTTAGAAGCCACTTTCAGACACCGTTTTGCAAAAAAAGGTCGTACCTATTCTATTGGATTAAATAGCAGTTATAATACCAATGATGGTTCTGGCAATAACTTATCAATCAATGAATTTAATTTGCCAACACGTAATTACATTGATACGCTGGATCAAATATATACGACTAATAGAGATGGTAAAAACAATAGTGCCACCTTATCTTTCACGGAACCTATTGGAAAAAATAAATTATTAGAATTCAATTATAATATCTCTAGTAACGTAAATACATCTGGAAGATCAACACTTGGATATAATAAAGTGTCTAGGGAGTATGATATTGCAATTCCTAATTTGAGTAATATTTTTGAAAATACTTTTAATGCCAATAGATTTACGGTAAACTACCGTATTCAAAATGCTAAATATAATTTTAGTATAGGATCTGGATTACAAGTAGGTGATTTAGTAAGCAAAAACATTAGTACCAATGTTAATTTAAAACAGCACTTTGTAAATTTATTTCCATCTGCAAACTTTAGATACGATTTTTCAAAATCAAAAAACTTGCGAATGTTTTACAATGGACGTACCTCTCAGCCTTCTGCAGAGCAGTTACAGCCTGTTATAGACAATACCAATCCACTTCTTATTAGAACGGGTAATCCTAATTTAAAACAACAGTTTTCGCATTCATTTAGATTCTTATTTAATTCATTTGACATTTTTACGCAAAAAATAATTTTTGCAACCATTAGTGGTAGTTTTATAGAAAACGATATTCAAAATTCAACCACAATATCAGGCGGTGGTGTACAAACCATTAAACCTGTAAACTTAAGTGGTACTTATAATGTGAATGGATTTTTTAATTATGGTTTCCCAATCAAAAAACCAAAGAGCAATTTAAATTTAATGGCTAATGTTTCACGCAGTCAAACACAAACGCTTGTAAATAGCATTAGTAATTTTACACGCAATACCAATTTGGGTGGAACCATTTCATGGACAACCAATATCAAAGAAGGGTTTGACATGAATTTCTCTTCTAATTCAAATTTGACAATGGCGCGTTATACATTGCAGCCTCAACAAAATGGTGATTTCTTTACCCAAACAGTTTCTACCGAGGCAACAATCTACTCTAAAAGTGGTTGGGTTTTATCTACCGATTTTGATTATATCTACAATGGCGGTAGAAGTGAAGGATTTAATACGAGTATACCACTTTGGAATGCAAGCTTATCTAAGCAAATGCTAAAAAATAAAGCCGGTGAACTAAAGTTCTATGTATTTGATTTATTGAATCAAAATATCAGCATCTCTAGAAATGTTACGAGCAATTTTATTCAGGATATGCAAACCCGTGTTTTAAAGCGCTACTTCATGATTAGCTTTACGTATAATTTGCGCAAATTTGGCGCAACGCAGGGTCCACAAAATCCAATGATGCGCATGATGCAAATGCCAGGCGCAGAGCGTCAAATGAATAATATGATGCGTACGTTTAGAGGCGGTGGACAGTGATAGAATTAAAAAATAAAGAAATTGAAAAAGGCCACTCCTTGTTTGGGTGGCCTTTGTTTTACTTACAAGCGTTAGCAAAACAACAGTTTTTTTACTAAAACCCCCTATTTTACTGCAAACTAGCTTATTTTTATGCCTTCTAAATTACAATCTAAGCTTTAGTGAATACAGCATTTCCATATAAACACACATTAAGCAACCTGGCATATAAGTGTTTGGGTCCTGTGGCTGAGCTTCTGGTCCGATCGCGACGTGGATGCTGATAGGACGAGCAACTGGCACTTGCCCCTATCAGTGAAAAATACCCCAGTTTAATTTTCATTTATTTTTTCTACAATTTTAATTGAAGGCGTTGGAACAAAAAATAATTGTTCGCGTAGCAAATGCTAGCGACGTTACATATGCTCAAACCATTACAGACGAAATGGAATCTTCTGCAAAAGCTAGAGGTACTGGTATTGCCAAAAGAACCCCCGAATACGTTGCTAAAAAAATGGAAGAGGGCAAGGCGGTTATTGCCGTTGAACAAGATGGCACATGGGTAGGATTTTGCTATATAGAAGTATGGGGCCACGAAACTTTTGTGGCTAATAGCGGACTCATTGTTGCACCTGCGCACCGAAAAAGTGGTGTTGCAAAACTCATCAAGCAAACTATTTTTCAATTATCTAGAGAGCGTTATCCAACAGCAAAAATATTTGGTTTAACAACGGGCCTCGCTGTCATGAAAATCAATAGTGACCTGGGTTACGAGCCTGTTACCTATAGTGAATTAACAGATGATGAAGAGTTTTGGGCGGGTTGCAAAAGTTGTGTGAACTACGAAATATTACAAAGTAAAGACCAGAAAAATTGTATGTGTACGGCTATGCTCTATGACCCCGCAGATCATTACACGCCTAAAGAAACATCTGCTGAGTTTAAAAGCAACTCTAAACTGTATGAACGCTTTATGAAATTCAAACAAAATAGTTTGTTGAGGTGGTTTAGAAAAAAAGAGAAGCATACAAGCAGCAAAAATTCAATCGAAAAAAAATAATAAAATGGCAACTGAATTACATCAAGTAAAGGCTGGCGATAAAGTGGTGCTCGGGTTTAGCGGCGGTTTAGACACGTCTTATTGCGTTAAATATTTGACCGACGAAAAAGGCTATGAAGTTCATAGTGTGATTGTAAATACCGGTGGTTTTTCGGAAGAAGAATTAAAAAACATTGAAGCACACGCCTACAATTTAGGTGTAAAAACACATACCACGATTGATGCTGTTCAGTCATATTATGACAGCATTATTAAGTATTTGATTTATGGTAATGTACTTAAAAACAACACCTATCCTTTGAGCGTAAGTGCTGAGCGCTTGAGTCAGGCATTACATATTGCAGAACATGCTAAAAAAATGAATGCTGCTGCCGTGGTACATGGAAGTACAGGTGCTGGCAACGATCAGGTTCGTTTTGATATGGTTTTTCATATCATGATTCCTGGCGTTACCATCATTACGCCTATTAGAGATATGCAACTTAGTAGAGAAGATGAAATTGCTTATTTAAAATCAAAGGGCGTTACCATGAACTTTGAAAAAGCAGCTTATTCGATTAATAAAGGACTATGGGGCACCAGTGTTGGCGGTAAAGAAACATTAACTTCTAAAGGTATGTTACCAGAGTCTGCGTGGCCAACCCAGGTAACAGCAACAGGAACCGAAGAACTGAGTTTGCATTTTGAAAAAGGTGTATTAACCATGATCAACGATAAACGTTTTGATCATCCAACAAAAGCCATTCAATATTTACAAACCATTGCTGGTGCTTATGGCATTGGACGTGATATTCATGTGGGTGATACCATTATTGGTATCAAAGGTCGTGTTGGTTTTGAAGCAGCAGCACCCATGGTTATTTTAAAAGCGCATCATGCGCTTGAAAAGCATGTGTTAACCAAGTGGCAGTTAAATTGGAAAGATCAATTGGCACAGTTTTATGGCAACTGGTTGCACGAAGGTCAAATTATGGATCCGGTGATGCGTGACATAGAAGCGTTTTTAGAAAATGCACAAGAAAATGTTACGGGTACGGTGTTTGTTCAATTACACCCATACCGTTTTACGGTAATTGGCATTGAATCTGCATTTGATTTAATGAGCAGTAAGTTTGGAAAATACGGTGAAATGAATAGTGGCTGGTCTGGTGAAGACGTGCGTGGATTTTCAAAAATATTTGGCAACCAAACCTCTATATACCACAGCATCAAAAATAGCCAATCATGAAAAAAATAAATGTAGGTATAGTAGGTGGAGCAGGGTATACCGGTGGCGAGCTATTAAGAATACTTGTTCATCATCCAGAAGTACATATTTCATTTGTACATAGCAGTAGTAATGCGGGTAAACCTGTATCTGCTGTCCATACAGATTTAATTGGTGACACGGATCTTATTTTTACCAATACCTTTTTAGATTCTATTGATGTTTTGTTTTTGTGCATGGGTCATAACGAATCAAAAAAATTTTTAGCGGAGCAAAACATCGCAGCGTCTGTATCTATCATTGATTTATCACAAGATTTTAGACTTACACAAAACGCTGTAATTGCAGATAGAACTTTTGTTTACGGATTGCCAGAACTCAATCGTGAAAAAATTACGACAGCAAAAAATATTGCCAATCCAGGCTGTTTTGCAACCGCCATTCAGCTGGCATTGTTGCCACTGGCAAAATCGGGACTACTTCAAGATATTTATACAACAGGCATTACTGGATCAACGGGTGCAGGACAATCATTAAGTGCTACCTCGCATTTTAGTTGGCGCGCTAATAATATTCAGGCCTATAAAACACTCGATCACCAGCACGTTTTTGAAATTGTACAATCCTTGAATCATTTGCAATCAGATGCACCGCTTAGTACTGGTGGCGAAGGGCCTGGCTTACATTTTGTGCCTTGGAGGGGTGATTTTACAAGAGGCATTTATACCAGCTCGGTTATCGATTGTAGTTTACCAATCGAAGCCGTTCAGGAAATGTATGCTAGTTATTATGCAGCTCATCCATTTGTGGTGGTGTCTGATACTGCTATACATTTAAAGCAAGTCGTCAACACCAATAAATGCGTACTGCAAATTGAAAAGCAGGGTAATAAACTAGTTGTGCATAGCGCAATCGATAATTTAATAAAAGGCGCTAGTGGGCAAGCTGTTCATAACATGAATTTACTTTTTGGACTAGATGAAACAACGGGTCTTTTATTTAAAGCAAACTTTTTTTAGCCATGAAACTATTTGACGTATATCCACTTAATAATATCACCATTACAAAAGCCAAGGGTTCTTATGTATGGGACGAAAAAGGAACGGAGTACTTAGATATGTACGGCGGACATGCTGTTATTAGTATTGGTCATACGCATCCATACTGGGTTTCAGCAATAGAAACACAACTTCATAAAATTGCCTTTTATTCTAACTCGGTTATTATCCCTATTCAAACGCAGTTAGCCAACAAAATTGGAACCGTAAGTGGTAAAAATAATTTTCAACTTTTTTTATGCAACAGTGGCGCCGAAGCCAACGAAAATGCATTAAAGCTTGCCTCTTTTGTAACAGGACGTAAAAAAATTATTGCCTTTACAGGATCTTTCCACGGAAGAACTTCACTTGCAGTAGCTGCTACAGACAATTCATCAATTGTAGCGCCTGTTAATGAAACAGATAATATTGTTTTCTTACCTTTTAATGACGAAGCTGCACTGCAGGCTTGTTTTGATGCCCAGGGTGATAGTATTGCCGCTGTTATAGTTGAAGGCATACAGGGTGTGGGTGGTATCAGGGTTGCATCTAATTCATTTTTACAAAGTATTCGATCATTGTGTGATAAGCATGGCGCTTTATATGTAGCAGATGGTGTGCAGTGTGGATATGGAAGAACAGGACAATTTTTTGCACACGACGCTGCAGGTGTTGATGCTGATATTTATTCGATGGCAAAGGGCATGGGTAACGGTTTCCCCATTGGCGGTATTTTAATTGCGCCACATATTGCACCTAAATACGGAATGCTTGGCACTACATTTGGTGGCAATCATTTGGCATGCGCAGCTGCACTCGCAGTGGTAGACGTAATGGAAAATGAAAATTTATTGGAGGCCGCAGCAAGTAATGGTGCTTACTTAATAGAAGCGCTTAAAAAAATTGACATACTTGAAAATGTTAGAGGCAGGGGTCTTATGATTGGATTTGATGTGCCTGATAGCATTAAAGATTTGAAAAAGGTACTCCTCCAAGAATTTAAAGTATTTACTGGTGAGGCAAAACCTAATGTGATAAGACTGCTTCCTTCTTTAGCAATTTCAAGAGCGGAGATAGATATATTTTTAGAAAGACTGCAAAAAGCCATTCAATCATTGTCATGAAACAATTTATCCAAGTAGGCGACGTATCAGATATTCAAGCACTCATCAATAAAGGGCTTGAATATAAGCAACATCCTTTTATGGATAAAATGCTTGGTGCCGGCAAGCGTGTAGGTCTTTTATTTTTGAATCCTAGTTTGCGCACCAGACTTAGTACACAAGTAGCCGCGCAAAATTTAGGTATGGACGCCGTTGTTTTTAATGTAGACAAAGAAGGCTGGGCTTTAGAATTTGCAGAAGGTGCTATCATGAATGGCACAACTGTAGAACACGTAAAGGATGCTGCACCTGTTTTAGGCCAGTACTTTGATATTTTATGTATTCGTACTTTTCCAGGACTTCAAAACAGAGACGAAGATTACGCAGAAAAAATAATCAATCAGTTTATTAAATATGCGGGCGTACCTGTTGTAAGTCTCGAAAGCGCAACACTGCATCCGCTTCAGTCATTAACAGATTTAATTACCATACAGGAATCGATAGCTGCAACACAGCTTATTAAAATCCCAAAAGTGGTATTAACTTGGGCGCCGCACGTAAAGGCGCTTCCGCAGTGTGTGGCCAATAGTTTTGCGCAGTGGGTGACTGCTTCCAATTTTGCAGATGTAGTAATTGCGCATCCTGCGGGGTATGAGCTCTCAGCAAGCTATACAAAAGGCGCCACCATTACCCACGATCAAGCTGCTGCGCTTGAAGGCGCCGATTTTGTGTATGTTAAAAACTGGAGTTCTTACAACGACTATGGCAAGGTTTTTTGTACTGACCCTGCGTGGATGTTAAATACAAACTCCCTCAAGCATTCCAATAACGCAAAAGTAATGCACTGCTTACCCGTAAGAAGAAACGTAGAGCTTTCTGATGAAATTTTAGATAGCCCTCATAGTTTAGTTACGAAACAAGCAGGTAACAGGGTATGGGCTGCACAAGCGGTATTGTCCACCATTTTATCTTCAAAAAAATAAGCGTGGAAAAAATATCTATTATAAAAATTGGCGGCAATATTATTGACAATGAAGTAAATCTTGCTTCCTTTTTAAGTGCCTATGCAGCAGTAGAAGGAAAGAAAATTTTAATTCATGGTGGCGGTAAATTGGCAACTAAAATGGCCGCCGATTTAGATATACCACAGCAAATGGTAGATGGCAGAAGAATCACAGATGCTGCTACGCTTAAAATTGTAACGATGGTATATGCTGGATACATTAATAAAAATATTGTAGCAGTACTTCAATCAAAAAACGTAAATGCACTTGGCATCTGTGGTGCTGATGCTAATATTGTACCTGCGCATAAAAGAATAAACGTTACAACCGATTATGGTTTTGTAGGTGATATCGACGCCGTTGACACAGAAAAAATCACAGCTTTTTTACAAGCCGGTTTATCACTGGTAGTGGCACCCATTACACACGATGGTGCAGGACAATTATTAAATACCAATGCAGATACTATGGCGCAGGCCATTGCTACGGCACTCAGCAGCAAATATGAAGTATCTTTAGTGTATTCTTTTGAAAGAAAAGGGGTGCTGTCATCTATAGCGGATGCTAATAGCGTTATACCTATTATCAATCCTCAAAATTATGCGGCGTTAAAAGAGAGTGGTCAAGTAAATGAAGGAATGATTCCAAAACTTGACAATGCTTTTGAAGCCTTGCATAAAGGAGTTAGTAGGGTTATTATTGGAGATGCTTTAGACTTACTAGCATTATTAAATGGCTCTGGGGGTACTACCATTCAAAAAAATTAACACATACTTGGAAGCAAATAAAAATACATACGCGGTTTCTGCAACAGCTTTATTGCAAAAGCTTATTGCGACCCCTTCTTTTAGTAAAGAAGAGGACGCTACTGCGTCCATTTTATTTGACTATTTAATGGAATATGGCGTAACGCCTAGTAGGCACCTGAATAATCTTTGGGCTACTAATAAACACTTTGATCCTACAAAGCCAACAATACTTTTAAATTCTCACCACGATACTGTAAAGCCAAATGCTGGCTACACATTGGATCCGTATGATCCCATTATTAAAGAGGGTAAATTATATGGATTAGGAAGTAATGATGCTGGTGCATCACTTGTATCACTACTCCATGTTTTTTTACATTATTACACACAGAAAAATTTAGCCTACAACATCATTTTTGCAGGTACTGCCGAAGAAGAAATTTCTGGAAAAAATGGAATAGAAAGTTTGGTACCTCATTTACCAGCTATTCATTGTGCCATCATTGGCGAACCAACTGCTATGCAATTAGCAGTAGCAGAGCGGGGCTTAATGGTATTAGACGTTGTGGTACCAGGCATTGCAGGGCATGCAGCAAGGGGTGAAGGGCAAAATGCAATTTATAATGCGCTACCTGTTATCGACGTTTTTAAAAATTTCAGGTTTTCAAAAGTTTCAGAATTATTGGGTCCGGTAAGTCAAACAGTAACCGTTATTGAAACAACCAATAAGGCGCACAATGTAGTGCCACCCGATTGTAAATTGGTGGTAGATGTGCGTGTAAATGAGTGTTATACATTTGATCAAATTATAGCAGAGCTTCATGTACAAATAAATAATGTAGCGGTAACATTAACGCCAAGGAGCACGCGCCTAAAATCTTCGGCGATAGCATTAGATCATCCGCTTGTAAAAGCTGGCATCGCTATTGGTAGTAAGCCTTACGGTTCACCAACTACATCTGATAAAGCGCTTGTTTCATTTCCTGCTTTAAAAATGGGTCCTGGCGAATCTTCAAGAAGTCATAGCGCAGATGAATTTGTATTTGTGGCAGAAATAGAAATTGGCATACAAAAATATATTGAATTGTTAGATCAGGTATTACATAATTAGTAATGGCTGAATAAAAAATAGGAACGATGAAACTTTGGCAAAAAAATACAAACGTAGCTGCAGCCGTAGAAAATTTTACGGTTGGAAACGATCCGGCATTTGATGCCATGCTCGCACCCTTTGACGTGCTTGGTTCACTCGCTCATGTGCGCATGCTTGCGCAGGTTGGTTTGTTGGAATCATCTGAAGCCCAGTTGATTGACGCAGCATTAAAAAATATTTATAAGCAGGTAATTACGCCAGGCTTTGTATTACCAACAGGTGTAGAAGATATTCATTCTTATGTAGAACTCTTATTGACAGAGCAATTAGGTGATGCGGGAAAAAAAATTCATAGTGCAAGAAGTAGAAACGATCAGGTACTTGTAGATTTAAAATTATACCTGCGTCATGAAATTATGGAGCTTGTTGGAAGCGTTCAGTCATTATTTACACTACTACAAACACAGAGCGAAAAATATAAAAATCATTTACTACCAGGCTATACGCATTTACAGCTTGCCATGCCATCTTCTTTCGGACTCTGGTTTGGTGCCTACGCCGAAAGTTTGGTAGACGATTTAATTACTTTACAAAGCGCGTATAAAGTAGTCAATAAAAATCCACTTGGATCTGCGGCAGGATACGGTTCGTCGTTTCCCATTAGCCGTAGCGTCACCACTGTTTTACTTGGCTTCGAAAATTTAAACTACAATGTGGTGTATGCGCAAATGGGCCGTGGAAAGGCAGAACGAATTACTGCTATGGCGCTTGCAAATATTGCGGACACGCTTGCAAAAATGAGTATGGACGCCTGTCTTTACTTAAATCAAAACTTTGATTTTATTTCTTTTCCAGCAGAACTTACAACGGGATCAAGTATCATGCCGCACAAAAAAAATCCGGATGTATTTGAACTGATTCGTTCGCATTGCAACCGTATTAAAGCACTACCCAACGAAGTAATGCTTATGACCACCAATTTACCTTCTGGATACCACAGAGATTTGCAACTTCTAAAAGAGCATTTATTTCCTGCATTCAACACTTTGCAAGAATGTCTAGCAATGGCGAAACTTATGTTTGAGTCTATTCAGGTAAAAGAAACCATTTTGTTAGACGAAAAGTATAAATATGCTTTTAGCGTAGAGGAAGTAAACAAATTGGTTTTAAAAGGTGTTCCATTTAGAGACGCTTACAAACAAGTAGGTATGGACATCGAAAATGGCAATTTTAGGTATAGCACTTCTTTAAACCATACCCACGAGGGCAGTATGGGTAATTTGTGTAAAAAAAAAAAAAAAAAAATGATGCAAGAAGTGCTTGCTGGCTTTAATTTTGCAATTGCTAGTAATGCAGTAGCTGCCCTACTAAATGACTAATTATTTATTTACATTTGATACTTAAACAACAATACATGAAACGTATTCTTTTTTGCCTATTACTCGCATCTTTTGGTGCTAATGCACAAGTAAAAAAAGCAACTGCTCCAAAAGCAGTGGTAAAACCTGCTGCTAAACCTACAATTGCTGTAAAACCAGTGAATGTTTTTAAAAATGGTGCGGATAGTGCTGGTTATGCTCTGGGTGTTCGTATTGGTCAAAATTTAAAAGCACAGGGTTTTGACGCCATCAACCTGCCTAATTTATACCGTGCGATAGGAGACGTATTTACGGGTAAGGCATCGGCACTTCCTGAAGCAGTATTGGATAAGTGTATTGGTGAATTTGTGCAAAAAGCAAATGAACAAAAATCGGCGGGTTCTAAAAAAGCTGCGGCAGCATTTTTGGCTGACAATGCAAAAAAACCTGGTGTTGTAACCCTTCCTTCAGGATTACAATATATAGTTGTTAAAGCGGGTACAGATACAACAAAACCTAAGCTAACTGATAAAGTAAAATGTCATTACCATGGTACTTTATTAGACGGAAGTATTTTCGATAGCTCAATGGATCGTGGCGAACCAGTTGTGTTTCCAGTGAACGGTGTCATTAAAGGATGGCAGGAAGCTTTGCAGTTAATGACAGTTGGTAGCAAATGGAAATTGTATGTGCCTTCAGATTTAGCTTATGGCGACAGTTCTCCAAGTCCTTCGATAGGACCAGGTTCACTTTTAGTTTTTGATGTAGAATTAATTAGTATCGAAAAAGAATAATTTCTTTTATAAAATTAAGCCATGCGTTTTTTAAAATCTAGCAGTTCGTTTTTAGTTATTTTATGTAGTGCCGTATTGTTAGCACTTCAAAGCTGCTCTCCCAATAATGTTACCCTTCAAAATGGGTATAAAAAACATTTTGAAGAGGCTGGTTTGACAGGTTCTTTTGGACTTTTTGACAATGGCTCTGGTGAGTTTTATATTTATAATCTGGCACAGTTTAAAGATTCTAGTTATGCACCTGCATCTACTTTTGAAATTGTAAATGCGCTTGTTGGTATTGAAACCGGAAGAATTGTGGATGAAAAAATGACGCTTTCTGTAGATAGTGCTGGCCCAATTCGCATGGATAGTGCCTTTAAACAAACTTCAACGCCTTACTTTATGGAAGTGGCGCGAAGAATTGGAAAAGACACGATGCAACACTGGTTAGATAGTTTACAATATGGAACCAAAAAAATGGGGAATGCCGTTGATTCTTTTTGGTTTAATAACAACCTAACTATCAGACCCGATGAGCAGTTGGGGCTAGTAAAGAAATTGTATTTTGGCCAATTGCCTTTTCAAAAACGTAGCCAAGAAATGGTTAAAAAGCTAATGGTACAAACTACCAATGCCAATTATACATTAAGTTATAAAACTGGAGTCAGTTACAAACAAAATGGCAAAGCAGTTGCTTGGGTTGTTGGTTGGATTGAAGAAAATAGACACCCTTACTTTTTTGTATTACAATCAGAAAGTGCCGCAAACAGCGATATAAAAAATGCAAGTATGCTGGTACTTAATAAAATATTAAAAGAGCAAGGTTTTTTTGAAGGTAAAAGATAAGCTTACTACAATTCGTTTTATGATGGAATATTACTGCCCTTCTTTAACACAAATAAGTCGTCTTAAAACAAGAGAAGTGACCATTGGTCAAGTCAAAATTGGTAATGGCCACCCCATTCGCGTGCAAACCATGACCACCACTGATACGCTTGATACCATGGCAACGGTGGAGCAAACGATTCGTTGTATCGAAGCAGGTGCCGAACTTGTACGTATCACGGCGCCAAGTAAAAAAGAAGCAGAAAATTTATTGAATATCAAAAATGAATTGCGCAGAAGAGGGTATGATACACCCATTGTTGCTGACATTCATTTTACGCCCAATGCCGCCGAAATCGCTGCCCGCATTGTAGAAAAAGTGCGCATCAATCCAGGTAATTACGTAGATAAGAAAAAGTTTGAACTCATCGAATATTCTGATCAGGATTATGCCGAAGAGATAGAGAGAATTACAGAAAGATTTACCCCACTCGTTTTAATTTGTAAGGAGCATGGAACGGCGATGCGTATTGGAACCAATCATGGATCACTGAGTGATCGTATCATGAGTAGATACGGCGATACCCCAATGGGTATGGTTGAAAGTGCTATGGAATTTTTGCGTATCGCTAGGGCCAATGATTACCATAACATTGTGCTGAGTATGAAGGCCAGTAATCCGCAGGTAATGGTGCAGGCTTACCGTTTACTCATTCAACAAATGCAACTTGAATTTAATGAGTGCTACCCACTTCATTTGGGTGTAACGGAAGCGGGTGACGGAGAAGATGGACGCGTAAAAAGCGCGGCAGGCATTGGTACCTTATTGGAAGATGGCATTGGTGATACCATTCGCGTAAGTTTAACAGAAGATCCTGAATTTGAAATACCGGTATGTAGAGACCTTGTTAAAAGGTATACAAATGCAGGAGATAGCGCAAGTGCAAATCATACTTCTTTAGGCATAATTCCACCAGTTCAAAAACTTACCTACAATCCTTTTGTATACAAGCGCAGATCTAGTGTAGCAGTGTCTAATGTGGGAGGAATGCAAGTACCTATTGTGATTGCAGATTTTAGCAAGATTGAAAAAATTGAACCCGCACATTTAACATCTATTGGTTATACCTATGATGCGGTTACAGATAAATGGAATATTGGTGATCAAGCTGCCGATTATATTTTTACAGGCCATCAGCTCATACATTTTGAACTACCAGGCACATTAAAAGTGATTGTATATCCTGCAACCTGGGCAGCACAAAGCACTTCCGATAAGTATATACCAATATTTGATATCGCAGGTTACGATAGCGAAACACAAAAACATCCAAAGCAAAACTTTGTTATGATGGATTGTTTTAGTGATGAAACGCCTATCAATGATTTTACACATCTAGAGCGTATTGCAAACGATCCTACAGCCATTTTATGCTTGAGCAGTAAACATAAAAATGCAATGCCTGCAGTTCGCCGCATGTTTATGGCACTTCAAGAAAAGCAAATAAATAATCCCGTAGTAATTACTGTTGATAGTGATTGGAATACTACAGATGAGCACCTCATTCATTTTGCTACAGAAGCAGGAGCCCTTTTATTAGATGGCTTTGGAGATGGACTTTGCTTAGGTTTAACATCCAAAAGTTATGCTGCACAAACAGCAAATGCTTCTAAAGATACAAGTGGCAGAAACTATAATTCAAATGCTAGTATAGAAGCATTTATCAATGCTACCGCATTTACCATATTACAAGCTACACGTACACGTATTTCTAAAACAGAATACATTTCTTGTCCTAGCTGTGGCAGAACCTTATTTAATTTACAGGAAACAACTGCAAAAATTAGATCAGTTACCAATCATTTAAAAGGTGTCAAAATTGCCATCATGGGATGTATTGTAAATGGTCCTGGAGAAATGGCCGACGCTGATTTTGGTTATGTAGGAAGTGGTCCAGGAAAAATTACACTTTACAAGGGCAAGGAAGTTGTCAAAAAAAATGTAGATAGTGAAATTGCCGTAGATGAACTCATTCATTTATTAAAAGAACATGATGCATGGGTTGATCCTGCTTAATCTAATACTCTATGTATCCAATTGTTTATTCATTGTTTTATTTGATTTCTTTATTGCCACTTCGGGTATTGTATATTTTATCTGATGGTATTTATGGAATACTCTATTACATCATTGGTTACCGTAAAAATGTAGTTCGTCAAAATTTACTGATTGCTTTTCCGGAAAAATCTGATCTTGACCGAAAAAAAATTGAGAAAGCTTTTTACCATCAGTTTGTAGATACTTTTATTGAAGCCATAAAGCTCATTAGTATGAGCGAGAAAGCGTTTAGTAAAAGGTTTTCAATTGATATTGAAGTACTCAATAATTTGTATGCCACCGGGCAAAATGTTCAATTGGTAGCAGGCCATTTTTTTAGTTGGGAATTTGCAAACCTTGGTATTGCAAAACAATCGGCGTATCCATTTATTGGTGTATACATGCCACTTTCCAATAAAGTAATTGATAAAATCATGTACAAAATGAGAAGTCGTTTTGGAACCATTTTAATTTCTACTTCAGAGTTTCGAAATAATTTTCCAAAATATGCAAGTGGAAGGTATGCCCTTGCACTTGTAGCAGACCAAAATCCAGGCAGGTTAGACAGGGCGTTTTGGGCTAAATTTTTTACCAAACCCGCTCCATTTGTGTTAGGTCCAGAAAAAGGCGCGCGTGCTAGTAATGCCGCCGTTGTATTTGTAGATTTTTTTCCTGTTAAAAGAGGTTATTATAAAGCAGAATTAGAGCTTGTGACAACTGCTCCAAATTATTATAAGGAAGGAGCACTCACTAAATTGTTAATAGAAAAAATTGAAGGCGCTATTCGTAAAAGACCTTCTAATTATTTGTGGAGTCATCGCAGATGGAAGTGGACGGAAGAGGCAGAAAAATATGCGCACCTGATGGTTTAAACTTCTTCTGCTATAACGGTTTGCTCTATGTCAAATTTATCAGACAGTTCGCTTATTGCTTTAAATCCACCTACAACATTTCTGATATTATGGATGCCCTGTCTTTTAATAAGTGAAGATGCAATCACACTTCTGTATCCGCCAGCGCAGTGAATATAAATATTTTGATTGTCGTCAAAATTAGCCATGCTTGCAGGATCTGTTAATTCATCTAATGGAATGGTTAATGCTTCCTTGATATGACCGTTGTCAAATTCTGAGGTTTTTCTAACATCCACAATCACCATATTTGGATCAAATGGAATGTCCATGGCAAGTTCATCAGCTTCTACATCAATAATTAAATCGATGGGTTCACCTTCTTTTGACCAAGCATCAAAGCCACCTGCTAAATGTCCAATAATGTTTTCAAATCCAACACGCGCAAGTCTAACAATCGATTCTTTTTCGGTACCAGGTTCGCAAACGAGTAAAATGGCCTTGTCAAAAGGTAATAGGGTGCCAGCAAACTCTGCAAAACGTCCTTCGAGGCCTATGCTGACAGATCCAGGAATAAATCCTTGTGTAAACACAGTTGCATTTCTGGTATCTAAAATAACAGGTTCAAACTTTGTTATTTGTTCTTTAAAAGCAGCAACGCTTAATGCTTTCATACCATTTGCTAAAACAGTATCTAAACTTTCGTAGCCTTCCTTATTTATTTTTGCGTTGATTGGAAAATATTGTGGAGGTGCTGCAAGACCTTCTGTAACAGCTTTTATAAACGCTTCTTTTGTTTGCTGTTGTAAGGCATAGTTGGTTTGCTTTTGGATGCCAATGGTACTAAAAGTTTCGGAACCTAAATTTTTGCCACAGCTACTGCCAGCCCCGTGCGCTGGATAAACAATAACATCGTTGGCAAGCGGCATAATTTTTTCGTGTAGGCTATCATACAACATACCAGCCAATTCTTCCATGGTAATTTCGTTGTCTTTTTGTGCCAGATCCGGTCTTCCCACATCACCCACAAAAAGTGTATCACCAGTAAAAATAGCATGGTCTTTTCCGGCATCATCTTTAAGTAAATAGCAACTGCTTTCAAGCGTGTGTCCAGGTGTATGAAGTACTTGTAGTGTTACATCACCTATCTCAAAAATTTGATTGTCTTTTGCAACTGTAACTTCAAATTTTGTAACTGTATTTGGCCCATACACAATGCTAGCGCCTGTTGCAGCAGCTAAGTCTAAATGGCCAGAAACAAAATCGGCATGAAAGTGCGTTTCAAAAATATATTTGATTGTTGCATTTCTTTGCTTAGCAAGTTGCAGGTATGCATCTATATCCCTTAATGGATCGATGATAGCAGCAATGCCATTACTCTCAATATAATAAGCTGATTCTGAAATACAGCCTGTATACAGTTGTTGTACAAACATGATGTAATAAAAAGTACTAGCCTACAAGTGTTTCCACAAATCCTACAACTTCTGCTAATCGCGTGTAGTTGACAGAATAAAAAATAAACTTGCCTTCTCTGGTTGTTGCAACAATACCAGCTCTTCTTAAGATGGCTAAATGTTGTGATGCTACAGATTGTTCGAGTCTAAGTTTTACATAGATTTCGGTAACCGTCATTTTCTGACTTTCGTCTAGTAATTTGATGATTTGTTGACGAAGTTTGTGGTTAATGGAGCGAAGTATAAGGGCTGCTTTTTTGGCGTGCAAAAAATCAACTTTTACAGGCGCTTTTCCATTATTTAAAACCACTGATTGTAATGAGTTGCTCATGACAATAAAGAGTTATTGGGGGGTTAATAAACTTAATTGCGATGTGAAGATACACTAAGAAAATGATAATGTATAAATAACTTATAATAAATAATTTTAATTTGGCTTAACTCAAAAAGCATGAACATCAAGCTTTTCGGGTATCATGAAAGGCTTTGATGTAAAGCGGTTCGCTATAGGCTAGGTCTAAAAAATCGGCTAAAGTAAAAGCGTTTTCGGTTAATGCAACCATATCAGAAGCATCATATCGAAGGCTTGTGTCAAAATGAGCATTGGGATGCTGGCAAATGGCCTTAAATTTTTCTGCCCCGTCTCCCACAAATAAAATAGGTTCTTTTGCTAGTTCATTTTCAAAAGATTGCGCGTCTAAAATAAGGGCAGTGCTTGGTGTTTTAGGTTCCAAATTATGCGAATAAATACCTGTAAAAACCTCCATTCTTCTAGCGTCTAACAGGGCACAAATGGCAGAATTGTTGCCCGGATGGTTGTGTTTAGCAGCAGCTGCCATAATTTGAAGGGTGTTGATGCCAATGAGTGGTTTACCCATCGCAAAAGCAATACCCTTGGCTGTTGCCATACCTACCCGAAGGCCCGTGTAACTGCCTGGACCTATGCTAATACTAATTGCATCGATGCTACTTAGGTTGATTTCAGTTTGCTTGCACAATGTTTCAATGGCAGGTTGTATAAAACTGGCATGACTTTTTTGGTCGATAGTTTCTAGGCATGCAATTACCGCTCCGTTTTTACTCAAGCAAACACTGGCGTGTGCTGTCGCTGTATAGATGAGTAAAAATGTTGCCATGGTTGGTAGATAGTTGATATTGGTGTTTCAACTATTGCAAATTTAGGTTGGCAAACTCATAGAAAATCATCAACTTGCTTAAACTTTAAAATAAAAAGATGCCTAAAGAAATTATTCAAACAAATTTGGCGCCTGCGCCAATTGGTCCATACAATCAAGCTATTAAAGCCAATGGTTTTATTTTTATTAGTGGTCAAATTGCACTTGATCCTGTTACTGGAGAAACCGTAACGACGAGTATTGAAGAAGAGACACATTTAGTCATGAAAAATATTGCAGCCATTTTAGCGGAAGCAAAAATTTCATTTAGTCATATTGTAAAAACAACCATTCTTTTAAGTGACATGTCACTCTTTGCAAAAGTAAATGAAGTATACGGCAGTTATTTTACGGATATGCCTCCAGCACGTGAAACCTTTGCTGTTAAAGGATTACCAAGGGGTGTGAATGTAGAAATTAGTATGACTGCCGTAGTTGAATTATAATCATTCGTTGGCCGTTAGCGAATAGTTTGTTACAAATTCGAGTGTCTGATTCGGTTCAATAACTAATAGTCCAATGCCATTATTAAAACTATCAGGAGCGCTCGTTAAATTTTCTATCGCAATACTTTTTCGGTTCGGTGGCGTGTAAATTTGTAAGTAAGGATACTGTTTGCTAGGCGTTATTGTTAATGTTACTGCATCATTTTTTAAGGTGCAATGATGCTTACAATCTGTAAGGTTATCTAGTAAAAAACAATTGTCTAAAAAAACACCTTCCATTTTTTGTCCATCCACAAAGCGGTGATCTTCAATGGTATTACCTGTAGGTAATAGGTCTTCACTAAATTCAAGTTGCTTGTTTGTAGTAAAAGAAAGCGTAGCGGTATCTATGGTTTCACCCATCACAAAATAAGGATGCCATCCATCCGAAAAAGGGATAGCGCTGTTATGGTTATTGGTAGCTTTTGTTATCACCTGAAGCGTATTACCAGCGCTGAGTTTCCATTTTATTTGTAATGTAAAATGAAAAGGATAGCCAGGATCTGTTCCTTGATAGTGATGGCTAAATGTGACCGAAGACTCAAGTTCTGTTGATTTTGTTTCTATTATTTCAAACGAAGTGTTAAACAATAGTCCATGAATGGCGTGATCACCCAAGTAAAAACCCTCTATGGTATACGCTGTGTCTCCAAATGTATACTTGCCATGTTGAAGTCTGCAAACAAATGGGCTTAATTTGGAACTTTTAAATCCAGCGGTAGTGTTTGCGATCGCATCGTTGACACTAGAAAATCCGTCAATACCATTAAAGGTCCCCGTTTTGGTAGGTATTGTAAAAGCATTGAGAAGGGCTCCAAAAGAATAAAGCTGGGCTGTGGTTCCTGTTTGTTTGTCTTGGAGTTCCACTACCTGATGCCCACCTTCTTGACTAGTTAATACCGTAAACCGCATAACATTGATTTGATTGCAAATTAATGCCTTCCACTAAACATTCTATGCTATTTATAAAACTAACAATTGTTAATATTATGTCTGTAAAGTATTATTTTTGCGGCTGAATCGGATGTAGCTATGAACAATGCCAATAAGCACAAAATAAGAATTGTAACTGCCGCTAGTTTATTTGATGGACATGATGCTTCTATTAATATCATGCGCCGAATTTTACAAGCACAGGGTGCCGAAATTATTCATTTGGGTCATAACAGAACAGCCCAAGAAATTGTTTCCTGCGCCATCGAAGAAGATGCACAAGCTATTGCAGTAACAAGTTATCAGGGTGGGCATATCGAGTTTTTTAGTTACATGCGAGACTTACTCGTAGAAAATGGTTACGGACATATCAAAATATTTGGCGGTGGTGGCGGTACCATTTTACCAGAGGAGATTGAACAGCTTCATGCATACGGCATTACAAAAATTTATTCGCCGGATGATGGGAGACGTTTGGGACTCGAGGGTATGATTAAAGAATTAATTGCTACATCAGATTTTGAAGTTGAAGACAAAGGAGATTTTAGTAAGCCGTTTACATTAGGAGGTCCTATCGATGTTAGAAATGTTGCAAGAGCCATTACAAGATTAGAAAATCAGGATCACCACGAAATAAAATTGCAACCCTCTACTACTCAAATTCCTGTTTTAGGTATTACGGGTACAGGTGGCGCTGGTAAGAGTTCTATTACAGATGAAATAGTAAGACGTTACTTGTATTTATTTCCTAGTAAAACAATCGCTGTTATTTCTGTAGATCCATCTAAGAAAAAAACGGGCGGTGCACTACTTGGCGACCGCATAAGAATGAACGCCATAGCACATCCTAGGGCTTACATGCGCAGCATGGCTACGAGGTCGGAAAATGTTGCATTGAGTAAACATGTATCAGGTGCGATTGATATTTGTAAATCTGCAGGTTACGATTTTATTATTTTAGAATCGGCGGGTGTTGGACAAAGTGATGCTTCTATTATCGATTATTGTTCGGTGAGTATGTATGCCATGACACCAGAATATGGAGCGGCATCACAACTAGAAAAAATAAACATGATTGATTATGCAGATATTATTTGCATGAACAAATTTGATAAATCTGGTGCAAAAGATGCGCTTCATGATGTGCGAAAGCAGTACAAACGTAGTCATCAATTGTGGGAAGCTGCAGACGAAACACTTCCTGTGGTTGGTACTATTGCGGCCCAATTTAATGACCCTGGTATTCATAAACTGGTAGATTTAATTTTTGAAACGGTTGCCGCTAAAACGGGTATTGTTTTTACACCAAGCGCTCATGTTAATAGTGTATCGGAAGAATTAAAAAAAGTAGGGCAGCAAGCGCCCATTATTCCTGCCAATAAAGTGCGCTACCTCGCTGAAATAGCTACTAGTAATAGGTCTTATGATGCCTGGGTACTAGAGCAAGTAGCACTCGCAACAAAACTATATCAGTTAAACGGAACCCTTGAAATACTTGAAGCACACAAAAATGATGTAGCTATCAATGAGGTTATAAAAGCAAAAGAAGGTGTTGTAACGGCACTTGATCCAAACTGCAAAGTATTGATTGACAACTGGCCATCTGTTGTAGAAAAATACACAGCCGATTTTTTAACCTATACCATCCGGGATAAAAATATTTCTATTCCACTTACAACAACATCACTAAGTGGCACTAAAATTTCAAAAGTGATGCTGCCTACCTATTCCGATAGTGGTAGTATTTTAAAATGGCAGTTACAAGAAAATGTGCCCGGAAAATTCCCGTTCACGGCTGGTGTATTTGAACTTAAAAGAGAAGGCGAAGATCCTACCCGAATGTTTGCAGGTGAAGGTTGTCCGGAAAGAACCAATAGAAGATTTCATTACGTTTCGGTAGATCAACCAGCGATACGTTTATCTACGGCATTTGATAGTGTTACATTATACGGTGAGGATCCTGCAACACGCCCCGATATTTATGGAAAAATTGGAAATAGCGGTGTTAACATTGCCACCATCGACGATGCTAAAAAATTATACAGTGGGTTTGATTTGTGTGATCCAAAAACATCGGTGAGTATGACCATTAATGGTCCCGCTCCTATTATTTTAGCCTTTTTTATGCATGCTGCCATTGATCAACTCTGTGAAAAATGGATTGCTTCAAATAATGCAAAACACTTAGTTGAAAAGGCGTTACAAACAAAATATGGCTCTTTAGCCGCTCCAAAGTATGCGGTATCAGATAGTGGCAATAAACTACCTGAAGGTAACAATGGACTAGGGCTTCAGCTACTTGGATTAAGTGGCGACGAAGTGCTTCCTTCTGACGTATATGCAACCATAAAAGCACAAGCATTGTCTAGTGTGCGCGGTACGGTGCAAGCAGATATTCTAAAAGAAGACCAGGCTCAAAATACTTGTATTTTTTCTACCGAGTTTGCCCTTAAATTAATGGGTGATGTGCAATCTTATTTTATTGAACATGAGGTGAAAAACTTTTACAGTGTAAGTATTAGTGGGTATCATATTGCTGAAGCAGGCGCCAATCCCATTACGCAGCTTGCTTTTACACTTGCCAATGGATTTACCTATGTAGAATATTATTTAAGCAGAGGTATGCATATCGATGATTTTGCACCTAACTTATCTTTTTTCTTTAGCAATGGTATGGATCCCGAATACAGTGTGATTGGTAGAGTGGCCCGCAGAATTTGGGCAAAAGCCATCAAATTAAAATACAAAGGAAACGAGCGTTCCCAAAAATTAAAATACCACATTCAAACAAGTGGCAGAAGCTTGCACGCGCAAGAAATTGATTTTAATGATATCAGAACAACACTTCAAGCACTCTATGCTATTTATGATAACTGTAATAGTTTACATACCAACGCATACGATGAAGCAATTACAACCCCTACAGAGGAGAGTGTTAGAAGAGCAATGGCCATTCAACTCATTATTAATAAAGAATTAGGCGCTGCAAAAACCGAAAATTTTATACAAGGTAGTTTTGCCATTGAAGCTTTAACAGATTTAGTAGAAGAAGCGGTATTAATTGAGTTTGAAAAAATTAGTGAAAGAGGTGGTGTATTAGGTGCTATGGAGAGAATGTATCAGCGCAATAAAATTCAGGAAGAAAGTATGTATTACGAAACGCTAAAACATACTGGTGAACTTCCAATTGTTGGTGTTAATAGCTTTTTAAATAAAAAAGGAAGCCCTACTATTTTACCTACCGAAGTAATTCGCTCAACAACCATCGAAAAAGATAGACAAATTGAAAACTTACATGCTTTTTGGAAGCGTAATGAAGAGGTAGCACCTGCCAAAATTGCCTCCTTAAAAAAAGCAGCCATCGCTGGCGAGAACTTGTTTGAATCACTGATGGATGCTGTTAAATACTGCTCTTTAGGGCAAATAACGGAAGCCTTATACGAAGTAGGCGGGCAATATAGAAGGAATATGTAGTTGCCAGCATTATTTTTTTTAACTTAGGGCTCTAAATAAATTTTTATATGCGTTCAATGTTGATTCGTACGCTTTTTTGCGCTTTCGTTTTAGTACCCACTTTATTAGTGGCACAGGGTCGTCGAATGGATACCACTATGAAAGTGGGTAAGGCTGGCTTTCGTATTAACTGCTTTAATAAATCATCTGAAAAAAATCCAATCACTATTTACCCAGTTGGTTTTGAAAGTGAAGCGCGTGATTTTAGTTTTGAATTGAAAGGTGTTTTAATAGGTGCAGAAGTTGATGATTTAAATAAAGATGGTTTTCCTGAATTACTATTATATGTAGCTTCTGTCGATTCACTCAATAAAAGTTCAGTGATTGCGATTAGCTCTCAAGAAAATAAATCAGTGGCACCCATTGTATTTCCGGATATTTTAGATGATCCACGACTCAGAGATGGTTATAGGGGTTCCGATAAATATATGCTTTTGGAAGGCGTTCTAATGCGCACTTACCCACTATATGAAAAAGATGCAAATGGGGTACAACAACCAACAGGTAAAATGCGCCGATTGATGTACCGTGTTGCACCAGGTGAGCAAGGCACTTCAAAATTTGTAGTAGCTAGGTTTTACGATTTTCAAAAAAAGTAATCTTACCTAGCCTGTACTATCGTAATTTTTGTAGCAATTTTTTCTAGACCACTATCGTCTCTGCAAATAACTAAATAAACACCACTAGCAACTTTTACCCCATTATTGTTTTTTCCATCCCAAACGGCTTGACCACCAAGCGCTCTGGTTTGATATACAAGTGCGCCGTATAAGTTGGTGATTTTTACAAGCGCATTATTTGTTAGACCTCTAATAGCTATACTACCACTGTATCCTGGCGGAACAGGATTGGGAAATACAAGTACTTTTTCTTGTGTACTTACGGGTTCTGTTGCCGTACTTCTAAAACTGCAGAGCCCATTATTAGTAGCGATAAAAACCTCACCAGTGAGTGGGTCTATAGATATTTTAGAAATATCATTGCCAGGTAATGGGCTATTGCTAACGGAAAATCTATAAATCACTTTTTCGCCGGTTGCACTAATGAGCCATACGCCATTTTTTGTACCCACCCATTTTCTGTCGGCACCATCAACGGCAATGGTTTGTACAGTTTCATCCTTAAATAAAAGTCCTGCAAATCTATCTTGCTGTACAACTGGTAATACCGCTTCACAACTACTAGGCGTAAAAACATTTTCGGCGCACTGAATAATTCCGATGCCCTTGTCGGTACCAATCCATATAAATCCATTTTTATCTTTTGCTATACAATTCAATTGGTTGCTTGGCAAATTACCAAGTCCTGCTCCTGCTTTGTATTGTTTCCATGTATCGTCGGCGCTTGATGTCAATGATTTTCCAGCATTATATACAAGTAGCCCATTTGCATTTTTGGTAGCACACCAAATTTGTGATGCGTCATCTATTGCTAGCGCACCTGCATCTGTTACACCAAATGGATTCGTAAATCCAGTCCATTTTCCATCGGGCTGTCTTACATGGAGTGAAATAGTCGTACCCAAGTTACTTACCCAACTATTTCCTTTGGTATCAACTGCTACACCACCTGTAAAACAAGTGTTGTTTGCTGCACCCTTAAGGCTGCTGTTTTGTGGGTTAAAAATTTGAAGTTTGTTATTATGCCACTGTCCCACGCCCTTTTGCGCAGTAGTAAGCCAAACACTGTTGTCAAACTTGCTTATTGCAATGGATTGAACACCTATTAGGGTATCTAAACCGTTTTGTTTTTGGTTGAGCCATTTTCCATTTTCTAAAACAAATAAACCCGGTTTTGTACTTGAGGCGGCTATAATATTACTACTTGTAGCCTCTAGTGCAGTGGTGATTTGACCCGCAGGCCCACTCGGAACAATACTAGTAAAGGTTTTAGTGGTAGGATCTAATTTAATAAGACCTGAAATACTATCTCCAATCCAAATATTTCCATTAGAAAACACACATGCGCTTGGATGAATTAAAACACCAGCTTGTTCAAAAACCAACAAATTGGGATTGACAATAGTGCTATGGTAGATGAAGGCCTTTTTTGTTTGCACATGTGAAGTGCCGATCGTTAATTTTTGCTCGTTAAACTGCCAGCTTATAATTTGCTCAGATGGTTTATAAAATAGCAAAGTTGTTGAGGCAGCCTGAATGAGTATTAGGCTGTCGTTTTTTTCAATAATGAGTCCAGTAGGCGCAGTACTTATTTTTTTTATTGGGGCAAGCATCCCAGCGCCATAAAAAATACTCCAAGACTTTGCATCGGCAAGGTTTGTACTTGATAATGCTGATTTATAAATACCAGTGCTTGTAGCTGCATACCAAAAATTACTGTCTTTTGTTATTGAAAAAACTTCGATAGTATTTCCATTAGGACCTAGAATCCAGCTCTCTTTGATTTCATATTTTAATAAGTTAATGACAACAACGCCAATGTTGGTAGCTACATACGCCATTCCTTTATCACAATAAATGGAATTTATTTTTTTAATACTGCTCGTTCTTACAAGGTCGTATATATTTTTTACAAGCCCTTCTTTAATGACATCAATGTTATTATTGTCATGCGCAACTACCAACTGTGCTGTTTCATGATCCCACTGAATAGTAGTTATAGAAGCTTCCGATAAGCCGGTTAGCTTATTAAAGTATTCAAAAACGCCTGTATTATTGACACTAAAAATAGCTTCCTTGGTTGCCGTATACATTTTATCTCCCTGTGCTATTTGTAATGCGGATGTATAACTGTGGTGTAGCCGCCAGTTACCAATAGGTGGCGCCTGTGTAAATGCTTGTAGCGTAAGTAACCAAGCGCCAATAAAAAATAGACTCCGCTTTAGACTTAACATGAATTAAAATTAATCCATAAAATTATAGTTCAGCCAAGTTATTTTTAATAGCAAAAAGTGCGAGGCCCACCCTAGTTTTTACGTCTAATTTTTTAAATAAGTGGTCACGGTAGGTATCTACAGTGCGCGGGCTAATAAACATGATATCGGCAATTTCTTTGTAGGTTTTATCGGTACATACCCAACCCATAAAAGCTTTTTCTTTTTCTGTTAGCTGATTCACTTGATCTTGTTGTTTTTTGAGCGCCGATTCGTCACCGATGTAGTGTATGAGTTTATCAGATACCATGTCGTTGCTAAAATAGCCATACTTTTTTATTTCATTAAAAGCAGTATACAGCAACATGGGTTCCGAATTTTTTAATAGATACCCATGACAGCCGTTTTTTAACATCTGAATGATGGCATAGTCATTGTCGTACATGCTCAGCGCAATCATTTTTGTATCAGGTAGGTTTTTGCGAATCCATTGCGCGGTTTCATATCCATCCATTTCTGGCATATTGATATCAAGCAGCACAATGCTCGGCGGCTTGTTGGGATTAAGGGCCTCTATAAAGTGCTTTCCATTTTGTGCTTCAAGGGTTACTTTATAACCTTTAAATCCTGCAATCATATTGGCTAGTCCAGCCCGCATGAGGCGGTGATCATCTACAATGGCAATGGATATCATGAGCACCACGCACCTTAATAATAGTGCTTGGCAGTAAGTTAACCTATTTTATTGGATTGCGCTATAGATCGCTTCTTGAATATTAGGGCGCACATTTAATCTACCAAATTTGGTGTTGTTTCTTGTGGGAGAAACCCTGCTCGATAAAAAGATATAAACCAGTTGCTTTGTGGGGTCCACCCAAACGCAAGTGCCCGTAAATCCAGTGTGACCATAGGTTTCAGGAGATACGCTTTTAGAAGGGTAGGCTTCTTTTCTGGTAGCATTGTCCTTTTCAGGTTTATCAAATCCCAATCCTCTTCTTGAAATACTAGAACTGTAAGCAGTAAATTTTTGAATCGTAGATTTTTTGAAATAACGTGTACCGTTTAATACACCACCATTTAATAGCATTTGGTAGAGTTTTGCTAAATCATAGGCATTACTAAAAAGTCCTGCATGTCCGGCTACGCCACCAAACATGGCAGCACCTTCGTCATGTACGTCACCATGCATTTGTTGTGCTCTAAAATGTGCTTCAACTTCGGTGGGTATAATTTTACTAAGTGGCATTTTTGCTGTTGGTAAAAAACCGGTACTATGCATGCCTAGCGGGGTATAAAAAGTTTCGTTCACATAGGCGTCTAAACCCATGCCAGTAACGGATTCAACCACTTTTCCTAAAAAAATAAAATCGTTATCACTATAAACATATTTGCCACTTGTAGGCGTACTACTTGATAAAATGCGCGCGTACATACTGTCCTGCCAATCGTTTCTTAAGTATACATTTTCTGCTACACGAACTGGAAATTGCGGTGTTGCGGTTGTAGAAAAATATTTGGGTGAGGGCTTATTGGTAGCAGGATCCAATACTTCTTTATAAAAAGTAATAAATGGAACAAGTCCGGCTTGGTGTAATAAAAGATCTGAAATTTTAATAGATGCTTTATCAGAACCACGCACCCATGGAATATAATCACCAATGGTTTTATGTAGTTTTACTTTTTTGGTTTCAACAAGTTTCATGATAGCCACGGTAGTAGCAGAAATTTTTGTTACAGAAGCCAAGTCAAATACCATGTCCGTTTGCATGGGAACACTGCTATTGTAATTGGTGGTGCCAAATGCTTTATTGTAGACAACCTTTCCATTTTTAGCTACTAATACCACACAGCCAGGAATGGCAGCACTATCAATAGCGGCTTTAGCAATGCTATCAATTTTTTGAAGACCAGCACTGCTCATGCCTACTTCTTCAGGGACAGCCGTTCTAAAAAAACTGGTTGTTTCGATGCCGCTACCAAAACTAAAATTTTCACAAACCGTAACAGGTAATTTACCTTCTGGCTGTGTAGCGCCTTGTAGCAATTGCATGCCTGCTTTTTGTGTGATCTCGTCATCTTCATAACAAACCACAACATTGTTGGCGCCGCACAAATTTGCAATTGCGTAGGGATTTCCAAAACAAAAATTGATGGTATTTGAGCCTTGAAGTTTTGATAGTAAATCAATGGCATTAGCCGATATGCCAAAATTATTGGCTGGACGTCTATTAAAATTATGCATCCCCACAACAACAGCGTCATAGTTACTCGTTAATTTGGCAATGCTATCAACCCTACTGGCGCTATCTGCATAATCAAATAAAACAATATCTGCATTGTAGACGTCTTTGATGCTAGTAGCAAAATTATTTTCTTTGTTGATGCCAATACCAACGTAGAGTGTTTTTGTATTTTTTGCTTGTAACGGGAGTAATTTTTTATTCTCAAGTTTTAAAACAGTCAATGCTTTTTTAGCAAGTATTTCTTTAAGTGCATTGGTTGATGCATTTAAATCGGCTGCAATGTTTGTTGTGTCAATGGGTTGTAAATTTGCTAGGCCTAAATTGTATTTAGCACGTAATACTTTTTTTACCCTTTCGTTAAGGTCTTCCCAGCTTAGTTTTCCGGCCGCAATAGCTTCTTTTACTTTTTCAATACTACCTTCAATATCGCCAGGTAAACAAAGCATATCGTTGCCTGCAATTAAAGATTGTACCGACGCCTCTCCCTTAGGAAAAAATTTACTCACGCCTTTCATTTCTAATGCATCGGTGAACGTAATGCCATTATATCCAAGTTCTTTACGTAGCAAATTTTGAACCGCAATAGCTGATAATGATGTAGGTAAATTAGTGGTGGTATCTAATGCAGGAATGGAAAGATGTGCCATCATAACACTACCCACACCCGCTTTTATCATTTCTTTAAATGGATATAACTCTAAAGAGTCAAGTGCGTTTTTAGATTTTTGAATAATGGGTAAATCATAATGCGAGTCTACGGCTACGTCACCGTGTCCAGGAAAATGTTTAGCACATGCCATCACATTAACGTCTTGCATACCGCGCATATACGCTACACCATACTGCGCTACTTTGTATTTATCCTCTCCAAAACTTCGATCGTTGATCACTGGGTTTTTTGGATTGTTATTGATGTCTACATCCGGTGCATAATTGACTTGAATACCAATGCGCTTGCACTGCTCACCCACAATGCGGCCAAACTCATAAATAAGTTTTGCATCATTAACGGCGCCCATCATCAGTTGTCTTGGAAAATTAATAACGCTATCAAGGCGCATGCCAAGGCCCCACTCGCCATCAATAGCAATCATGAGTGGCGTTTTAGCAAGTGATTGATACGTGTTGGTTAACATCGCTTGCCTAATAGGTCCTCCCTGAAAAAAACACAAACCACCCACATTGTATTTGGTTACTAAATCTGTAACTTCTTTTACATGCGCTTCACCCAAATTACTATGCGCTCTTACAATCATAAGTTGTGCAATACGCTCCTCGGGGGTTAATTTAGTAAACTGAGCATTTACCCAAGCTTCAGATGCCTCTGATTTTTCTGAAAAACGTTGTGCCTTACTAGATAAAATAGAGCATCCTAAAAGTGTAATGAGTAATAATTTTTTCATGGCCGTTTATTGAGTGTCACAATGTAAGATTTATAGCAATTTATTGGTTAGGTAGGGGCAAAAAAAAGTCGCAAGAGACAAGCTTTTGCGACCTTATATAAGATTTATGAATTTTATGCTTCGGTTTCGTCTTCTGGCTCTTCGGTTAATTTCATTTCAATGTTGTTGGCCTTTAAAATGCCAAACCATTTTACCATCTTTTTCATATCGCTAGGATATACACGGTCAAAGTCCATATCGGCATATACTTTTTTAAAGTAAGCCACAATAGCTGCAGGGTCTTTTTCGGAAGGAAGGGCCTCTTTTGAAGCCAACATGGTTTGAAAAAGCTCCACCAAATTGATATTATCACGAACGGTATAGACTTCGATGCTTTCGAGGTGCGAGAAATTGTGAACGCGACTGCTCACAAATTTTGTGGTTTGATCTTCTAATGACCTTACGATGGCACCATCTGTTTTGCTAGCCACCATTTCAAATAGACCACTAAGGCCAGAGATTGATACTAAATTACTATACTCCATATGCTTTGTTTACGTTGTGCAAAGTAAAGGTAAAATCAGGTTAAAAAACCACTAAATCGTTTTTGCTGCTTCCCCTAATGCTAGATCAAGTCGAGATTTCAGTGTTTCGTAATCGGTGTAACCCCTTGCCAACAAATGAAATTTTGATTCATTGACTTGTAATAATACGCATGGAAAACCTGTTACTTGTAGTTGCTTAACAAGCGAAAACTCATAGTGGGCCTGGTCTTTATAGGTTTCACTGCTTAGCTTTTCATAAAATGTTTCGGGTGCAATACTATATTTTTCGAGTAGGTGCCTGTAGGCTTCATTGTCCGTTAAATCACGACCTTCGTAGTGTAGTGCAATTTGTAAATCAGTGGCAAACTCTACCTGCCTTTCTGGATAAAACTCCTTAAATATGCAAAGTGCGATAGCCGCTTTTTCGGAATGCGGGAACCAGTCACTTAATTCAGGATTTTTGATATGCCATAAGTAGTCTTCACCAAATTCTACACCTGCCAATTCCTCCACATTTTTATAGGCACCTAAAATATAATGCGCGGTAGCGCTAATAGAAACCGGTTTTTCAGGCATGATCATACCGCCCGAAAGCACTTCTATAGGAAGATTGGGGTAGTTTTCGGCTATTTTTTTGATAACGGGGCAAAAACCATAGCACCAGCCACAATAAGCGTCGTAGCAATAAAATAAGGTTGGATTCATAAAGCAAAGATAATGCCAATACAAGATGCGACTAAGTTCTTTACCTTTGCATTCTAAACATTTTATATGCCAGGATTTGAATTTTTTGGTGACGAAGAAAGAAAAGAAGTGAATGAGGTATTAGAAACCGGAATTCTCATGCGTTATGGGTTTGATGGTCCTCGAAAAGGGATCTGGAAATCCAAAGAATTGGAGGCTGCCGTTTCAACTGTTTTTGGTTGCGCACACGCGCAATTGACCTCTAGCGGTACTGCGGCACTCACAACCGCCATGGCGGCATTAGGCATTGGTGTTGGCGACGAGGTGATCATGCCATCTTTTACTTTTGTGGCAAGTTTTGAAGCCATTTTAAGTGTTGGCGCTGTGCCCGTATTGGTAGACATTGATGAAACATTAACGCTAGATCCAGCCGCTGTTAAAGCCGCCATTACGCCAAAAACAAAATGCGTCATGCCCGTTCATATGTGCGGCAGCATGGCCGATATGGATGCGCTTCAACAAATTTGCACCGACCACAATTTAATATTATTAGAAGACGCTTGTCAGAGTATTGGCGGCACGTATAAAGGAAAAAAATTGGGTACCATTGGTGCCGCAGGCACTTTTTCTTTTGACTTTGTAAAAACAATTACTTGCGGAGAAGGCGGTGTTGTAATGACAAACGATAAAGACGTGTACACCAAATGTGACGCCTACACCGATCATGGACATGACCACCTTGGCGTAGACCGCGGTGCCGACCTGCATCCATTTATTGGATACAATTTTAGAATCAGTGAATTGCACGCTGCCGTTGGGTTAGCGCAAATTAAAAAGCTCGATACTTTTTTAGCTATCCAACGAAAAAACAACAAATTATTACGCAGTTATTTAGCGCAGGTTCCGGGTATTCAATTTAGATCAGTACCTGATGAAGCCGGCGATAGCTGTAGTTTTTTATCTTGGATGCTTCCCACAGAAGCAAGTACCAAAGCTGCTATCGAGTCATTGAAAGAAGCAGGGGTTTTTGCTGGTAATTTTTACTGGTACGCAAATAACTGGCACTATATTACCAAGTGGGATCATTTAAAAAATGCTACAACACTGAACCGATTAAATGACGATCAAACAACTGCTTTACTCGCTTTACAGAGCAGGTCTTTTGCAAAAAGTGACGCTATCATGAGCCGAACTGTTTCTACTGCCATTAGTTTACTATGGACAGAAGATCAAATAAAAGAGAAGGGAGAAAAAATGTTGGCTGCCATTACCAAAGTATTATAATTACTTGAATTTCACGGATGTCTTTAAGTCAATCTTTTCAGCAAAAATTATTACAAAAGCTATCTCCCCAGCAGATTCAGCTTATGAAACTGTTGCAGGTGCCTACTGCTAATTTGGAAGAAAGGATTCAATCCGAATTAGAAGAAAATCCGGCACTCGAAATGGCCGATGGCGAAAAAGATGTTGAGTTTGGAGAAGATATAGATAACGAATTTGAATCTGAAATAGCTGATGATGAGCCGGCTCCTATAGATGAATATGACCCTTTGGACGAAAGCGAATTTATTGTCGATGATGATGGTGAAATTGCAGACTATAAATTAAAGGATGACAATTATCCTGAAATGGATGACAACGCCGTTATTCCGATTAAAATTGAAACGAGTTTTCATGAATTATTAACGGATCAATTGGGCATGTTAGAGCTTGATGAACGTGATTATACGATTGCAGAACAAGTTTTAGGTAGTTTAGATGATGATGGTTATTTGCGCAGAGCACTTAGTTCAATTGCAGATGATTTAGCCTTTAGACAAGGCATAGAAGTAAGTGAAAAAGAGATTGAAAAAATTGTTGTACGCATACAAGAATTTGATCCAGCAGGCATTGGCGCTAGAGATTTACAAGAGTGCCTTTTACTTCAATTAAAAAGAAAAAAATCGGAAGGAAAATCGGTGCAACTCGCCATTACGATTCTTACAAAATATTTTGAAGAGTTTACCAAAAAGCACTATGAAAAAATTCAGCGTCAACTTGAATTAACCGATGCCGAAATAAAAGAGGTAGTGGGGCAAATTATAAAATTAAACCCCAAGCCAGGCGGCAATTTTACAAATGTTGATAAGGCGCAAACCTATATCATACCTGATTTTTATGTACTTAACAATGGTGGTCAATTAGAGCTCACATTGAATAGCAGGAATGCACCTGATCTTCGCGTTAGTGAAGGCTACCGCGACATGTTAAAGGACTATGAGAAAGGCAGTAAAAAAGATCCGCGCCAAAAAGAAGCAGTGCTTTTCATCAAACAAAAAATTGATGCAGCCAAGTGGTTTATTGATATGATTGAACAGCGTCAAGCAACGCTTACAAATACAATGAAAGCAATTTTAGTACACCAAAAAGCTTTCTTTTTATCTGGTGATGAAACTGCGTTAAGGCCCATGATTTTAAAAGATATTGCGCTTCAAACGGGATTGGATATTTCTACGGTAAGCAGGGTTGCTAATAGAAAGTTTGTTCAAACAGAGTTTGGCACTTTCAGGCTTAAATTTTTCTTTAGTGAATCTTTAAGTACAGATACTGGAGAAGAAGTGAGCACTAGGGAGGTTAAAAAAATATTAAGCGAGCTCATAGAATCTGAAGAAAAACAGGTTCCACTCAGTGATGAAATATTAACTGATATGCTGCAGCAAAAAGGCTATAATATTGCAAGAAGAACGGTTGCAAAATATAGAGAGCAGTTGCATATTCCTGTTGCACGTTTACGAAAAGAATTATAAGATACATGACAACAACTACGACTACTTCAACGCATCCCATCCTTCGCTTTTTGGCGCAAGTTGTTTCCTATGTTCTACATCCGTTATTTATACCAACGTACATTTTTTTGTTACTCATGACGCTTTTCCCGTATGAGTTTGCAGGAATTACAGCTTGGCAGTTAAAGCTTCGTTTATTTAGTGTGTTTTGGATGACTGCCTTTTTTCCAGCTTTTGCAGTTTTTTTATTGTGGCGTCTTAAGTTTTCTGAAAGCATTTATTTACGCACCCAAAAAGAACGTATTATACCATATATCATCACCATGTTTTTTTATTGGTGGATGCACTACCTCAGTAGAAATTTTACAGACCAGCCAATGGTCTTACAATTTTTTTATACGGGTATTTTTATGGCTACTTCTGTAGGACTTATTGCAAACAATTTTTATAAAATTAGTTTGCATGGCATTGGTATGGGAGGAGCTAGCATGGCTGTTATTTTGTTTGCATTTTATTATCATCAGCCACTGGGCCTCGTTATTGCTGGCGTGTTATTGCTTACAGGCATCGTTGCATCTAGCAGGTTGTATGTTTCTGATCACTCTCAAAAAGAGGTATACATGGGATTGCTAGTGGGCGCCCTTTGTCAGGCTGCTGCCTATTTCTTTGTTATGTAGATAAAGGAAAACTGAGTTTTTTATCCGACTTTTGCTGCGCAAAACAAAATCCCTCTATTATGTGGTATACTTTAGGACAGTGGATCATCAAACGTCGCGTTTTTTTACTCCTTGCCTTATTGGGTAGTACCTGTTTTATGGGGTACCATGCTTCTAAAGTGTCACTCAGTTACGAGTTCACTAGAGCAATTCCTACCGATAATCCAAAGTATCAGGATTATCAAGCATTTTTAAAGCGTTTTGGCACAGATGGTAACACCATGGTGGTGGGTTTTGAAACAGATCATTTTTATGAGAAGTCTTATTTTAATGCAGTAGCCGATTTACAAAAAAAAATCAAAAGCCTAAGGGGGGTAACAGCTATCCTAAATATTCCTGATGTAGTTAATCTAATCAATGACACTGCAAACGCACAATTTAAATCTATAAAAATATTTACGCCGCCTTATAGCAATCAAGCAGCTTTAGATAGTGCGGCATTTATTTTTAAGTCGCTACCATTTTATAAAACATTACTCTATAGCCCAAATTCAAATGCTTATTTGATGGGGGTTTCACTTGATGGTGCTATCATTAATTCAAAAAACAGATCAGCACTTGTCAACGATATCAATGCCGCGATTCAAGCTTTTGAAAAAGAAACAAGTTCGTCGGTACATTTAAGTGGACTTCCCTACATAAGAACCATTGTTGCAGATAGGATCAAAAAGGAAATGAATGTTTTTTTAATTGCTTCCTTTGTTTTGTCGGCATTAACACTGCTCTTATTTTTTAGATCCATAAGTGCCATGCTTATGAGTATGGTAGTGGTTGCGATTGGCGTGGTATGGAGCCTCGGAACCGTTGTTTTATTTGGTTATAAAATAACACTGCTAACAGCCCTCATACCGCCGCTTGTGGTTGTGATTGGTATTCCAAATTGTATTTACTTTTTTAACAAATACCATACTGCCTTTTTAGAACTCAAAGACAAAGACAAAGCCATTATTACCATGGTTGGTCGAATGGGTATTGTAACCCTGTTTTGCAATATTGCAGCTGCTATTGGTTTTGCTGTTTTTGCTTTAACAAAAAGTGCCCTCTTAAAAGAATTTGGACTCGTAGCAGGCATCAATATCATGGTGTTATTTTTTATATCACTTGTATTTATACCTGCAGTACTCAGTTATTTGCCAGCACCTAAAGAAAAACACACCCGCTACCTAGACAATAAAATTTTAGAAAAACTACTTGTAAAAATTGAACGTTGGACCTTTCATCATGCACGCTGGGTTTATGGGGTAACCATTGTCATTACTGCATTTGCGCTTGTTGGCATGGGTAAATTAAAGTCGGAAGGATTTATTGTTGATGACCTACCTAAGCAAGATAAAATTTACACAGATCTGAAATGGTTTGAACAAAATTTTGGAGGTGTGATGCCACTTGAAATAATGGTGGATACCAAAAAGAAAAATGGTTTACTCAGAACTACACAACCTATTTCAAAAATTGAAGAGTTGTCTGTGTACATAGCGCAGCATCCTGAAACAGCAAGGCCGCTTTCATTTGTTGAAGGATTAAAATTTGCAAAGCAGGCTTATTATGATGGTGATACCTTAAGTTATGATATCCCATATGAGGGTGACCTCGCCTTTATGGGACCTTATTTAAAATCACCGGCTCCACAAGATTCGGGTGCTCAAATAAAAAAAGAGGGCGTTGCAAAACTGCTTAATAGTTTTATGGATAGTGCAAAGCAGGTAGCACGTATCAGTGTAAATATGAAAGATATTGGAAGTGCTAAACTTCCAATACTTGTTAAAGATTTTGAAACAAAAGCCAATGAAATTTTTGATACGGCGCATTATAAAGTAACATTTACCGGCAGTACCATTACATTTTTAGAAGGCTCTAGTTTTATTATTAAAGGTTTACAAGAGAGTATTGTTTGGGCTTTTTTACTCATTGCACTTTGTATGCTTTATTTATTTCGATCTATGCGCATCTTACTTTGCTCCTTAATACCCAATGTTATTCCGCTCGTGATTACGGCGGGCATCATGGGTTGGGCGGGTATCGCATTAAAGCCTTCTACCGTTTTGATTTTTAGTATTGCACTTGGCATCGCAATAGATGTAACCATCCGTTTTTTAATCAATTACAAACAGGAGCTACCACATTACAACAATCAGGTAAGTCCAACCCTCATTCAAACCATTAAACACACGGGTATAAGTATTATTTACACGTCTCTTGTGCTGATTGCCGGTTTTATTATCTTTTGTATCAGTGATTTTGGGGGTACCAAGGCGCTTGGATGGCTCACTTCATTAACCCTTATAGTGGGTACTTTAACCAATTTAATCCTACTTCCGGTGCTTATTTTGCACTTCCAGAAGCGAAAAAAATAACAGAATTTAAGTACAAAATGGTTTTGTTTAAATATTGATAGATAAGGGTTATCATATGTTAAACATATTTAATATGTTTATACTTAATTCTATGTTACTGGTTTTCAGTAATTTATAAATCATTTTTTACTTAATAGTGCTTAATTCGGTCAAAAACGAAGAAATACTAGTAATAACCGCATGTAAAAGGGGTGGTTTTGTTAATATTTTATTAAATTAGCGTCTGCATTTTTACATTAAAAACCAAAATATGAGAAAATTAGTTGTCATGATTTTGTGTGCAACACTTGCTTTTACGCAGTCTTTCGCACAAAACCGCACGGTTAGCGGAAAGGTTACCGATGAAAAAGGCGCTGCTATTGCTGGTGCAAGCGTAGTTGCTAAATCATCAAAAGGTGGTACAACCACTGCTGCCGACGGTACCTTTAAATTAACGGTGCCTAACACAGTTAAAGTGTTAACGATTTCATCGTTAAACTTTGTTCAAAAAGACGTAACCATTGCTGCTAACAATACAGCAAACGCTTCACTTACCGCTTCTGCTGCAGATGCATTAGACGAGGTAATTGTAGTAGGTTATGGTGCTGCAAAAAAGAAGTCAGACGTAACAGGATCTGTAGTATCTGTTAACGCAGAAAAATTACAGAACAAGCCAACTGCAAACATGTTTGACGCCTTACAAGGTAAGGTTCCAGGTTTACAGGTGTACAACAACTCTGGTGAGCCTTCTGCTACACCAACACTTCGTTTAAACGGTGTGGGATCTTTAGGAGCAAGTTCAACTCCATTATATGTAATGGATGGTATTCCTATCGACGCGGGTACAATTGTTAGCTTAAACCCTGAAGATTTTGAGTCTGTAACTGTTTTAAGAGACGCATCTTCAACTTCTATTTATGGTTCAAGAGCTGCAAATGGTGTTATTTATATCACTTCAAAAAAAGGTAAAGTAAATAGTTCTAAAATCACCGTTCAGTCTCAATATGGTGTTTCTAACCTAGTTAAGCCAACGCTTGACTTGTTTAACAACTTTATGAATACCAAGCAACTTACAGATTTTTGGGTTGCTACTGGTTTTAGAACGCCTGCTCAAGTAGCTTCTTTATTATCACAATATAATGCTGACACGAAGTGGTACCAACAGTACTACAAAGAAAACATTCCAACACAGCAAATTGATTTAAACATCTCTGGTGGTGGTGGAAAAACAACCTATTACATTTCAGGTTCTGCATTCAAGCAAGAAGGTCTAACCTACCGTTCAGATTTTGAGCGTTACACGATGCGTGCTAACTTAAATACCACCGTTAACAACTGGTTTAAATTAGGCGTTAATTTAGCTGGTGGTTATGATGAAAGACAAACAAACCCTTATGGTTCAAACAGTACCAACAGAGGTTTATCTTTACTTCGTCAGCCATTCTACTCGGCGTATGATGCTAATGGTGTTAAATATCCAGATATTATCCCGGGTGGTAACTTTTACAACCCTGATTATTTAGCGGATAAAATTCAAAGTCTTGGTGCAAACGTACAATTTAACCCAAGTGGATATATCCAATTAAACCCATTTGCCGGCTTTACTTTAAAGTCTCAAGCGGGTATGGAATTTTATGATTTTAGAAGTTCTGGTAAAACATTACCATCGTTTTTAGGTTCATTAAACAATGGTTCTGTATCTGAATCATTCTCTAGAGGAACAACTAAAACCATTACCAATACAGCAGAGTATACTTTTAAGCTCAAACAGCGTAATAGCTTTACTTTCCTTGCTGGTCAAGAATTTATTTATAACAATACCAACGGATTTAGTGGATCTTCTACAGGTCAAACAGATGACCGTTTGGTGTTGATTTCTGCAGGTCCTACTAACTTCCAGGCTAGTTCATTTATGGATGAATATGCATTTGCATCTTACTTTGGACGTTTAAACTACAATTTAGACTCTAAATATTTTGTTGACTTATCTGTTCGTAATGACCAATCATCTCGTTTTGGTAGAGCACTTAGAGGCGCTACTTTTTATTCTGCAGGTTTAATGTGGAAAGCTAAAAACGAAAAGTTCTTACAAAATGTAAAGTGGGTTGATAATTTAGTGGTTAAAGGAAGTATTGGTACCAGTGGTAACTCATCAATTGGTAACTACCAATCACTTGCTACAGTGGGTACCAACCTATATAACTCTAGTCCAGGATGGGGCGTAAGCTCTCCGGGTAACCCAGAATTATCATGGGAAACACAAAAGCAAATTAACCTAGGTGTTCAAGCAACTGTATTCAACAAGCTTAACATTGATGTGGAGTATTTTGACCGTGTAACATCAAGCATGTTAATTAGTGTTCCTTTCCCTTGGACTTCAGGTTTCTCTTCTGTTACTTCTAACGTAGGTAGCTTAAAGAACTCTGGTTTTAATGCGAATGTTAACTACGACTTCATCAAAAAGAAATCTTCTTTCTTGAACGTGTATGTTAACGTTGGTTATGTTGAGCAAAAAGTTACAGAATTATTCCAAGGCAAACAGTACTGGATCATTCCAAATACTGGTGTTTGTTGGGCAGTGGGACAACCAGTATCTTATTTCTATCCAATTTGGGCAGGTGTAGATCCTTCAAATGGAGAAGCTACATGGTACCGTCCAAATCCAAATCCTGATAAAATTGTTGAAACTACAAAGTCTACAACAACCAATGCATTTAATACAGCTGGTTTACAACAAAATACGGGTATCAACAGATACGCTCCATTTAATGGTGGTTTTGGATTTAGCGCTGGCGTAAGAGAGTTTTCTGTAAGTGCAGATTTCTCTTTCTCTAAGGGTAAATACATGATCAACAACGACCGTTATTTCTTTGAAAATCCAAACCAGTTTACAGGATTTAACCAATCTAACACCGTACTTGATTACTGGAAAAAACCAGGTGATCAAACTCGTTTCCCTAGATATGGTGTTCAGTTTACACAGTTTGATACAAGGTTAATTGAGGACGCTTCATTTATGCGTTTAAAAGCATTGACTTTTGCTTACGATTTTTCAAAGACTTTGTTAAACAAGCAAAAGGTATTAACTGGAGCTAAGTTCTATGTTACAATGCGTAACATTTGGACTTTAACAAATTATTCTGGTCCTGATCCTGAGGTTGATACCAACGTATCTTTAGGTGCTAACCCTAACACAAGTCAAGTTGCTGTTGGATTAAACCTTTCGTTCTAAGCTTTACATAACCAGTTAAATGAAAATGAAAATGAAAAAATTACTTATAAAAAATATGGTCGCTTTTGCAGCAATCCTTTCTTTAGGATCTTGCGAAAAAAGACTTGACCTATATCCGTTTAACAGTATTGAGTTGTCTCAATCTTTTCAAACGGCTAAGGATGCAGCCACTTGGAATACAGGTTTATATTCTGATTTACGTGGTAGGGTTTATGGCTCTTACAACATCTCTCAGGATGTGCAAGCAGATCAGTTAAATGCTAGCTTAGACTTTGGTAACAGAAACGGTAACCCGCACAGATGGGGAACTAGCTTTTTGTCTGATGATGGCGCATTAAGTGGTGCTTGGCAGGGTTATTACTTTGCATTAAGAAATATCAATACCTGTATCGCAGGTTTTGAAACCATCAAAACTACAACTGCTGCAGAAGCAGCATCGCTTAATAAGTTCAAAGGTGATGCGTATCTAGCACGTGCTTACTACTATTCAGAATTGATTTTGCGTTTTGCAAAACCTTACGATAGAGCTACGGCTGCCACTGATTTAGGTGTGCCATTGGTTTTAGAGTTTAACATCAATGCAAGACCAGCTAGAGCAACAGTTCAAAAAGTGTATGATCAAATTTTGTCTGATATTGCTACTGCAAAATTAAATCTTGCTTCTACTGCTGGAACTCCAGGTGCAACAAGATTTACGATTGACGTTGCTACTGCTTTAGAAGCACGTGTACGTTTACACATGCAAGATTGGGCAGGTGCTATGGCTGCTTCAAATACTATTATCACAAGTAATAGATACCCACTTTTAAATACACTGACTAATTTAAATAACATGTGGACCAACGATTTGGCTACAGAAGTTATTTTCCAGTGTGCTGTAGTAAGACAAACAGAGCAGGCGCCAACCAATTCTATTTATCTAGGGTTTAATGGTGCAACTGGTAAGTTTACGCCTGATTTTATTCCTACTGTAGAATGCGTGAATATGTATGCTGCTTCTGATTTAAGAAGACAAGTATATTTAAAGCAACTTCCTGTGATTGTACAGGGCGTTAACTACCCAACAATGTGGTGTGTAAATAAATTCCCTGGTAACCCAGCTTTATTTACGGGTGCATTTACCAACTACCAACATGCTCCTAAAGTATTTCGTGCTGCAGAGCAGTTCTTAATTTATGCCGAAGCTGCTGCAAATGCAGGTGGCGCTAATGAAGCACTTGCTTTATCTACACTTAATACATTACGTGTTGCTAGAGGTTTAACAGCATTGTCTGGTTTAACAGGCACTGCTTTAATGACTGAAATCAGAAACGAAAGAACCAGAGAATTAGCTTTCGAAGGTTTCCGTTTATTTGACTTGAAGCGTTGGAAGTTAGGCTTTACAAGAGGTACACCTCAAGATTTAGGTGCTATCAATACAACGCCTGCAACTAGCTATCATCAAATTAACATAGCAGCGAATAACCCTCAGTTTGTTTGGGGTATTCCTACTTATGAAATCAATATCAATACCAACCTTGTTCAAAATCCAGGATGGTAATTGTTTCATACAATGCATAAAAAAATGGCGCTCGATTTCGAGCGCCATTTTTTTTACTTCAAACTGAGTTATTTTAAAACAGCTGCTAATGTTTTTTCTAGGTCTTGACCACGTAAACTGCTCGCAATAATTTTACCAGAAGGATCTACAAGCACATTAAATGGAATACCGTCAAATCCATATAAAGGTACCATACTTGATTCCCACTGCTTTAAATCACTTACTTGTTTCCAGTTTAATCCATCGTTTTTAATGGCCTTTATCCAAGCTTCTTTGTCATTGTCTAAAGACACGCCTAAAATGGTAAAGTTTTTATCTTTAAACTTATTATAAGCGGCTACTACATTTGGATTTTCTTGTCTGCAAGGTCCACACCAACTAGCCCAAAAATCTACAAGTACATATTTTCCTTTTAAAGAAGACAATGAAAAAGCTTTGCCCTCTGTGTCAGGCAAATTAATTTCAGGGGCTTGCTTATTCAATAGGGCATACGCATTAGCTCCGCTTGGTGCCGCTTGTTGAACGGTCATTAAGGCTTTAATTTTTGCAAGACCCGTATGTTCTTTAAATTTTACAGAAGCCTTTTCTACAAGTTGTTTAACTGCTTCTTCAGGCATTGTTCTAGTAGCCATTCCAATCGCATAATAGATAGCCGCAGGACTTTTTGAATTATTGATAAATACATTAACAAGATTATTGATAGACAAAAGTCCGTTGTCTCTATTTTTAGTTAACACTTGTACTAAACTATCATTGCCAGACTGTTGTTGAGCGGTTTCTAATGCATTAAAATCGACCATTAAAGAAGAGTCTGCAGCACTATATTTTGCAAATAAAGTTTGAAGGCTTTTGCTTGCTTCAGAATCTTCGATTTCATATAATCTGGGCTTATTAACGTCGATATTAACGCGTATACTCTTTTCGTCATTGACAAGTAGTACTTCCGGCCCTCTTTCTAAACTTAGCCTATACAAACCTTCCTCTAAGGCGGTAGCCCTTAATTCAAATTTTCCATTAGCTTGAAGTGTTGCCGAGTCTAGTATTAATGGCTCAGATCCAGCAAAAGGTAGTTCTTGTAAGTATATTTTTTGACTACCCGCGTTGCTTACTTTACCGCTAACAGTAAAGCCGCCATATTTTTTTTCGGCACAGCCAAATAAAATACTAACTGCAATTAGAGAAACACTAATTGTTTTTTTCATGATTGGTGTATTAATTGAATAATTATTTATTTAATTTTTTGATGAGTAGTTCGCTTACTTTGTTTGGATCTGCTTGGCCTTGACTCATTTTTTTTACGGCGCCAACAAAAACACCCAATAAGCCTTTTTTACCCTTTTGGTATTCAATAACTTTATCTGGCATACTAGCAATAGCAGCGTCTACCCAAGTTTCTAGGGCATCAACATCATTCACTTGTAAGACATTGAGCTCCTTTGCTACAGCTAAGACATCTGTTTTTGATCCGTCAATAAGCTGAGGTAAAATTTTAGATGATGCCACCGAAAAATTTAATTGACCTGCTTCGATTAGTTGAATAAGATCCGCCAGTGTATTAGGTTGTAGCGCAAGCTCTCTATAATTTAGCCCTGCATCATTCAAGTATGATTTAATTGGACCCAGCATCCAATTGGCAACCGATTTATAATTTGTTGTATGTTTAGCTGCCGCCTCAAAATATTTTACAGTATTGAGTGATTCGCAAATTTGAGCTGCATCATATTTACTAAGTTGGTATTGTGTTATCAATTTTTCCTCAACTGCAGCAGGCAAAACAGGTAAGCCTAATTTTATTTCATTGATATACGCATCACTTAATACAAAGGGCGCTAAATCTGGATCCGGAAAATAACGGTAATCATTTGCTTCTTCTTTATCCCTAATCGCAAATGTGGTGTCGTTGGATGCATCAAAACTTCTGGTTTGTTGGATAATAGTCCCGCCGGATTCAAGTATTTCAACGAGTCGGGCAATTTCAAATTCAATTGCTTTTTTTACATTCCGAATAGAATTTAAATTTTTCACTTCAACTCTAGTGCCTAACTTCTTTTCGCCTTTTAGTCGCACCGACACATTGGCGTCACATCTTAAAGATCCTTCCTCCATATTTCCATCACAAATGCCAAGCCACTGTACTAGTTTTCTGATTTCAGTTACATAGGCAAATGCTTCTTCGGCACTATTTAAATCAGGCTCCGTAACTATTTCAATTAAGGGGGTGCCAGCTCTATTTAAATCTATGAGGGTATGTGAAGGGTCAATGTCATGAATACTTTTTCCCGCGTCTTCCTCTAAATGAATTCTATTTAATTGTACAAAGCGCTTTGAACTCTCTACTTGTATGGGAACTTTTCCGCCTGCGCAAATAGGAGTGGTGTGTTGAGAAATTTGATAACCTTTAGGAAGGTCTGGGTAGAAATAATTTTTTCTAGCAAAGTAGTTTTCCTTGACAATGGTGGAATTACATGCGAGTCCCATTCTAATGGCAAACTCAACTGCTTTTTTATTGGTTTTTGGAAGACTACCCGGGTGTCCCATTGTGATGGGGCTAATTTGGGTATTTGGAGGAGCGCCAAATGTAGTGGCGTCTGAACAAAATAGCTTGCTGTTGGTAGCTAGCTGTGCGTGTACTTCTAACCCGATAACTGCTTCGTATTGTTTGCTTAAGGTCATCTCAAACAAAAATATGATTAGTTACCGGGTTATCGCACACTTTGGAGGCTTATATATTAGCCTTCTTTACTTTTTTTGGAATTTTAACAGTCACTTCTTTAGACTTGCCATCACGCGTTAACTTTAAAGCGATGGTGTCGCCTGCTTTTAAATCACTAGCTTTTTCTTGAAGAGTAGCTACATCACAAATAGATGAACCATCAACAGATGTAATGATATCATTTTTTGCGATACCTGCTTTTGCAGCTGGAGAACCTTCTGTAACCTCTAATACTTTTGCACCAGGACCTTCTGTTAGGTCTTCGATGCTGATTCCAATTTTTGGACCATCATTAAATGCAAGTGCAAATGTCTCTCCTAACTTGCTCATGTCAAGTGGCATACCTTTTGCAATTTTTAATTCACCTACCATTCCATCTAATTTAGGAAGTGGGGCATTCATATCATCAGATTTGAACATCATCACTTTTGGAACGTTCGTTACTTTTGGAATACCATTTGCACCACCCATCATTTCCGGTAAATTAACACCGTCAATACCAACAGGTTTGCCATTAATGGTAACTTTTCCATTTTCTACAATGACTGTCATTTTTTGAGGGCCACTCTCTTTTCCATGAACGATGGTGGTATCCATTGTTTTTACAATGACTACTTTCTTTTCTTCTTGGGCTGCTGCTGCGTTAATGATGAAGCAACCAGCCATAATTGATGCAATAATTTTGAACATAGTTTTGATTATTTGATACTTTAAAGTTATTTTTTTTCTTGAATAAATATACTATTTTAACACCCCTTTTACAGATTCAATCACCTGTAATAGATTGCTAGGATCCTGTCCACCAGCGGTTGCTAGGCCTTTTTGTCCACCCCCACCACCTTTAATAAGCGGCGCAACTTGTTCTTTAATAATTTTTTGCGCTTCTAGCCCTTTACTGGTTTGTAGGGTATCATTAACTAACACAGCTACGGCTGCTTTTCCTTCAATATTGGCAGCGAGAACTACCAGTAAGTTTGTATATTTTCCTTGTAACTCTGTACATAATTTTTTAAGACCATCAGGGTTACCAACAGTTACAACAGCACCAATAAAATGTGTATCTCCAATTGAGACAACTGTATTTTCTAGTTCTTTTTTAATTGCAACAAGCGCCTGCGCTTCATAAGACTCAATGCGTTTTTTTAACAACTGTAAATCGGCAACCATTTGTTGCACTGCTTTAACAGGCTCCTTGGTATTCTTTACAAGTTCTTTAATGGTTTCAAGTTCCGCTAATGCTTCGTTAACCTGTGTTGTAGCGCCTTCGCCGCAAACAGCTTCAATACGTCTTACGCCAGCTGCTACCGCAGATTCGCTTCTTAATTTAAATAAACCAAGTGCGCCTGTTGCGCCAACATGCGTACCACCACATAGTTCAATAGAATAATTTGGATCCATGATAACAACCCTTACGGTATCACCATACTTTTCGCCAAATAAAGCCATGGCACCCAGCGCTACTGCTTCATCTTTGGTCATCTCTTTGATGACTACCGGAATATTAGCTCTAATTTTTTCGTTGATGATGTCTTCGATTTGTTGTAATTCCTCGTCACTCACTTTTGCAAAATGAGAAAAGTCAAAACGAAGTTGCGCAGCATTTACAAGGCTACCTTTTTGTGCCACATGCGTACCCAGTACCTGTCTTAAAGCAGCGTGTAATAAATGTGTTGCACTATGATGTGCGCAAATGCTTTTTCGAATATCTGTATTTACTTTAGCCACTACGGATCCTTCCAAACTAGCAGGAATGTCGGTGGTAAAATGAATGATTAGGTTGTTTTCTTTTTTAGTATCAATTACATCAATGCTAGATCCTTCAAATTCTAATACACCAATGTCTCCAACCTGTCCACCAGATTCGGCATAAAATGGTGTTGTTTCTAAAACAATTTGATAGCCTGTTATTCCTTTGCTTGTTACTTTTCTGTACTTCGTAACGGTTGTCGTACAAACCTTATCGGTATAGCCAATAAATGTTTGATGCTCGCTATCATTTACAATAATCCAGTCTGCAGCATCTATTGCTGTTGCGGCTCTACTTCTATTTTTTTGTTGCTGCATTTCTGCTTCAAAACCTTTTTCATCAACTGCTAAATTATTTTCTTGTGCAATTAAACGGGTAAGGTCTATTGGAAATCCGTAGGTATCAAAAAGTTCAAATGCAGCTTTGCCTTCTATAACACTGCTGTTAGAGGCTTTCATGAGTTCATCAATTCTTTTAAGTCCTTTGTCCAAGGTTCTTAAAAATGAATCTTCTTCTTCTCTTACCACTTTTGTTACAAATTCTTGTTGTGCTGCTAATTCAGGAAACACTTCAGAAAATTGGGCTGCTAAAATTGGTACCAATTGAAAAAGTAATGGTTGCTTGTAATCGAGGTAAGTGTAATAATAACGAACAGCTCTTCGTAAAATACGTCTAATTACATAACCAGCGCCAGTATTGGAAGGTAGTTGTCCATCAGCAATGGTAAATGAGATCGCTCTGATATGATCTGCGAGTACTCTAAATGCAACGGCTTCTTTGCTATCGCTTCTGTCATATGTTTTTCCAGTGATGGAAGCTACTGCATTTATGGTGCCGCTAAATACATCGGTATCATAATTACTTTGCTTGCCTTGTAGCACGCGTACAAGACGCTCAAATCCCATACCGGTGTCTACGTGTTTTGCAGGAAGTGGCTCAAGTGATCCGTCTTTTAAACGGTTGTATTGCATGAATACATTGTTCCAAATTTCAATTACTTGCGGATGATCTTTGTTAACTAAATCTCTGCCTGGAATTAATTTTCTTTCTTCATCAGATCTGCAGTCTACATGTATTTCTGAACATGGACCACATGGACCTGTGTCTCCCATTTCCCAAAAATTATCTTTTTTGTTTCCAAAAATAATTTTGTCTTCGTCCACTAATTTTTTCCAAGCTTCAAGTGCAATGGTAGACATGGGTAGTCCTTCACTTGGATCGCCTTCAAATACAGAAACGTATAAGCGGTCTTTATCAATCTTATATACATCTGTAAGTAGTTCCCAACTCCAAGCAATGGCTTCATCTTTAAAATAATCACCAAAGCTCCAGTTGCCTAACATTTCAAACATGGTATGGTGGTAGGTGTCAACACCCACTTCTTCAAGGTCATTGTGTTTACCACTCACGCGTAAACATTTTTGGGTATCTACAATGCGCTTATATTCAGGCTTGCGATTTCCTAAAAAGTAATCTTTAAATTGATTCATGCCTGCATTGGTAAACAAAAGGGTTGGGTCATTTTTAACCACAATCGGGGCAGATGGTACAATCTGATGTTTTTTAGAAGCAAAAAAGGCTAAAAATTCTTTTCTTATCTCGGCACTGGTCATCATAAAAGGGTACTAATTTTATTATACTAATTTTACTAGATAGCAGGCTATCTTTGTTGTTCAATATTAAAGCTCCAAAGGTAAGGAATTGAGCCTTTAGCTACTGATACCAATGCCCCTATGCGCAAAATAAAATATTACTATAATACCCATACCCTCAGGTTTGAAAAGCTTGAAACGCCACTTCGGGTGCGTCTATTGCAGGTGTTTGGTTTTATAGCTGCTTCCATGGTTACGGGGATTATCATTTTTGCCATTGCTTTTCAGTACATTGATTCCCCCAAAGAAAAACTGCTCCGCCAACAAAATGAAGACCTTCGTGAAGGCTATGGCGTAATTGAAGAGCGCCTTAAGCAGCTTGAGTTAAAAATGGGTGAAATCACCAATCGGGACAACACGGTATACCGCTCCATATTTGAAGCGGACCCCGTTGCGGATAGTGCACGTTTAAGAGACATGGAACAGAAAAAAGAGGTACAACTCGTGCAGCGTATGGGTTCTACCGATCTTGTGCATACCGTTATTGATCAGCTCAATAGCTTGGCCCTTCGAATGGAATACCAGAATAAATCCTTTAATGAGCTAATAGGCATGGTAAAAAACAAGGCTAAATTACTGGCTGCCATCCCTGCCATTCAGCCCATTAGTAATAAAAAATTGTCCAGAATAGCTTCTGGTTTTGGCTACCGTATCGACCCTATTTATAAAACCCGTAAGGCGCATGAGGGACTTGATTTTGCAGCCCCCATTGGCACGCCCATTTACGCAACTGCGGACGGTGTTGTAACTACATCTGGTTTTACCACCAGCGGTTTTGGTATTCACGTAGTTGTCAATCATGGTTATGGATACAAAACCATTTATGGGCATATGGTAAGGGTGAAAGCTAGGGTTGGGCAGCGGGTAAGCAGGGGCGAAGTGATTGGTTACGTAGGTAACTCCGGAAAAAGCACAGGCCCACACCTTCATTATGAAGTGCATAAATCAGGCATTCCAATTGATCCGATTAACTTCTTTTACAATGATTTAACGCCAGCACAATTTGACCGACTTTTAAAAATGGCAGCAGCCAATAACCAAAGCTTAGACTAATCATATGGAACCAGGCGTACGTAAATATTTAATAAGAATTGTAAATACCTTATCCATGTTTTTACTATGGATGGCGGTTAATTCATGCGCAGGCATTATGTATGGTGCCGCTTATTGGGAAAGCAGTTTTACCAGTACCAATCTTATTTTTTATACTTGGCTTTTATTAAGCACTGGACTGTTATTTTGGTATCTATACAATAAATGGAAAGATCCCATCGATTACAACGAAGAATAATTATTTATCCTTACCGTCTAAGATAACGGGCGTATTGCCTTTACCCATCACAATTACTTTTGAGTTAGGCGAAGTAATAAGTCCTTTCATCATTTGTATTTGCTCGTATTGTAATTGTTTATCGTTTAAGCCGGTACTAATGATGCGTTGGTAATCTGCAATACCCTGCGCTTCTACACGCTTACGCTCTGCTTCTTGTTTTTCTTTTTGAAGCACAAATTCCATTTTTTGTGCGTCTTGTTCTGCTTTAATTTTTTCTTCGATAGAAGTTTTTACGTTGTTAGGAAGGGTGATGTTTCTGAGTAATAACTGCTCAAGAATCAGACCTCTTTTTTTAAAATCTGCTTCTATGCTTGTAAATATTTTATTTTGAAATTGATCCCTCTTGGTAGAGTATAAGTCAATGGCAGTAAAGTATACAGCGTTATCTCTAATTTTTGTTCTTGTAAGTGGTCTTACAATTTTGTCTTTATAATCGAGCCCCGTTTCTCTCATTAACCTTGGTGCTTCAGCGCCAACAACGCGGTATAAAACAGTAAGGTCGATGGTCACTTCTAACCCGTCTGAGGTTAGTACACGAATGGCGTCATCACCTTCTTTATCCCCCTCGTCATGAACGCCGCTCATGGTGTAGTTGAGTGTTTTGATATCTACATTGTATACGTTTACAAGCGGATTAACAAAATTGAGTCCGGGAGTAAGCACTTCATTAGATACTTTACCAAATAAACTTGAAACCCCAATTTGTCCAGCATCTATTTGTTTAACACATGCGTTTAAAGCGCCAATAACGATTAGTACAATACCAACGCTTCTAATGCCATTACCTAATTTTTGTAACTCTTCTTTTTGCTTAAGAATAAATATGCCTAAGACAAGGACAATAATGCCTAAAATAATAAGTACCATGGTATATAAATTTTATTGTTTTTAATTAACTGCTATGGTCTTGAATAACAAACCATTTTCCTTTTATTTTTTGAAGTAGCAAAGTAAAATACCCGCTAACATCTCCTTTGCTTCTTTGTAATGCCCATTTACCTAAAACACGGTAATGCTTTTTTTCGATGGGTGTTACAGCAAGTAATGTGAATGTTAGTTTACCCATCGACGCGGTGTCGGGATAGCCTTTTTTATAATTGTTAAGTGTATTCGTAAAACCATAGGTAGGACCCGATTTGCCAACAAATAAAAGGGAGTCAGAAGGCAGGTAGCCTTCCATAAATCCAACTAGGTTTCCTTCATTCCATGCCTTTGTTTGCGCAGCTAAAAGTGCTCTTATGGCCGTCTCATTTTTATGGTATGTTGGCGGGTTATTTTGCGTATTTTTTTGCGCCAAAGATTGAAGTGAAAGGACGAGTAAAAACAAGGTGAACATGCGTGTTAGCATAAACCGTTTAATTTTACACTAAGCTACTACTTCTAATTGGTTTTGAAAGATAATTTAGGGTTTGTAACTTGCTGTATGTCATACAAAAAACATCTGCAAAAGGATAAGCGGTTGGCGGCCATTTTAAAAGGTGATACGCATGTATTAACGCTTCAAAAAAATATTCCAATAAGGCTTATGGCAAGCATTATCAGCCAGCAATTAAGTACCAAAGTAGCGGCCATTATCTTTGATCGTTTTTTAGCTTTATATCCAGGCAAAAAGCCAACCATACAAAAAGTATTGGACACCTCAGAAGAGACACTTAGAGGAATTGGTATCAGTTACGCGAAAATAAAATACATCTATGCGGTTGCCAATTTTTGTCAGGTGCATACAATCACAGATAAAAAATTAGCACAATTACCTGATGAGGCCATTATAGATTTACTGGTGCAAATAAATGGCGTAGGAAAGTGGACCGTTCAAATGCTACTTATGTTTTCTTTGGGTCGTGAAAATGTATTTGCTGTAGATGATTTGGGTATTCAGCAAGCAATGGTAAAGCTTTATCGTCTTGACCCTTCTAACAAAAAGGAACTAAAAGCAAAAATGTTGTCTATTTCCGAAGCCTGGAGCCCTTTTAAAACCTATGCCTGCCTTCATTTGTGGCGCTGGAAAGACGCTTAATTTGGAGAAGCATTAAACTATTTTCAACCTTGGTAGTCCAAGTAATTACCTTTAGCCTATGGACTTACATTTAGATGATACCAGTTTACTGGCAGCATTTCACAACCAAACCACCAAAGAAAAAGGGTACAATGGCATTGTGAAAAAGTACCAAGAAAAACTATATTGGCATATTCGAAGAATGCTGGTAAGTCATGAAGACACCAATGATGTATTACAAATGGTGCTTGTAAAAGTGTGGAACGGACTTGAAAATTTTAGAGAAGACAGCAAATTATATACCTGGATGTACCGTATTGCCACCAATGAAACCCTCACATTTATAGAAAAAGAAAAAAAGAGGGCAATTGTTTCATTGGATCAGGACTCAGATACCTTTAGAGATAAGGTAAAAGCAGATGCTCATTTTGATGAAAATCAATTGATTTGGCGTTTGCAACTTGCTATTAAATCTTTACCTGAAAAACAGCAGCTCGTTTTTAATTTACGCTATTATGACGAAATGCCGTATCATCAAATGAGCGAACTATTAGACACTTCAGAAGGCGCATTAAAAGCAAGTTACCATCATGCTGCAAAAAAAATTGAAGAATTTATTAAAAGCTATTAAACCAAACTGATACGATAGCGTCTATTCATTACACATGCACACCAACAAAACCATACAACAAGAATTAGAAGCAGTAAGCTCATTTTGGAATACCATTCCATCCCAAATGCCTTACATGGTGCCAACTCATTATTTTGAATCGCTGCCTAGTATGGTGCGTGCAAAAATAGAAACGCAGGCTGTTTACGATGAGCTTGAACTCGTTGCGCCTCTGTTAAATACGATACCTAAACAAGCCGGATATCATATACCTGTTTCGCCTGTTAATGCATTGCCTTCAAATGCAGTTGCTAAGCCTTCTACAAAGGTTTTTACCTGGCCTAAACTAGCCATAGCAGCGGCACTCATTGGTGCAATGGTACTTGTAAATTTTATGTATACAAGCCAAAAACAAGCCGTTGATTATAGCGCGTATATTGGTGCCGATCACCAACAAATTATTGAAACCATTAGTGATTCTACATTAACGGCATACCTAGATGTACATGAAAAATTAATTGTAACACCAGATGTTTCGGATCAAGAACTTTTAGAATACATACAATCAAATAATTAAATCAACAACAATGAAAAAGATCATTTTTAGTTTTTTACTTTCCATGTTTGTTGTAGCTATCGCTAGTGCACAACCACAGGAAAGACCCATGGGACCTCGCGGTAAAGGTCCAAGACCTAGTAGAGAAAATGTAGAAGCACTTAAAGTGGCTTTTATAACCAAGCATTTAAATTTAAATGCAGATGAAGCACAAAAATTTTGGCCAGCCTACAATGCATGTATTGAGGAATTAAAAAAAGCACGAAAAGAAAAAAATGAGGATGTGCTTGCTTTTGAAGAAGCTGCATTAAACATCAGAAAAAAGTATAGAACTGACTTTAAAAAAGCATTGGGATCTGATGAACGTGTAAATAAAGCACTTGCTGCAGACCGCGCTTTTATGGCAATGATCAAAGAAGAATTGCAAAACAGAAAAGGCATGCATAAAAAAGGCAGCAAACCCCCACCGCCACCTCCTCCAGGCCAAGAAGAGCCATTACAAGAAGAGCCATTAATTTAAGAACAAGCCCAAATAGGCGATACAATATCATGGTAAAACAAGAAGGTCCAATCTTCTTGTTTTGCTTTTTCTAGCCATGCTTGCCTCAGCTCCATACATTTTTTCCCATCATAATCGTACTTCGCAACAAACCTGCTTTTCATTTGCTGTAGTTGAGGTGCATCATCTCCTCCAAAAAATACCGTTTGATTGTCTTCGGTGATCCAAAACACTTGATGAAACTTGGAGTGGGCTCCCGTTACTTGGAATTTAATGCCACCTTCAATTTCGCCTTCATCACTATCTAGCCAAACAACTTTACTAAAATCCTGTAGCGGTAAAATATCAGAAGGAATATAAGAAGCCGATCCAATACCCGTGGCAAATTCAAATTCCCTTTTTTGGATATAATACGTAGCGTATGGGAAACTGATGTAGCGGGCAGTATTGTCGATATTACTAAATGTGGTTCCACCTGCATGGTCTTTGTGCAAGTGGCTCATAAGTACTTTTGTAACAGAAGCCGGCTTGATGCCCGCTTTCTCTAAATTTTCGTGTAATTGTAATTGGCCAGCTGGATTTGTATAGCCAAGACCCGTATCAATTAATATGATATCTTTTTTTGTAACCACAACAAAGGGTTGAATTTCTACAAGCAAACTTCCTACTGGCCTACTTTGCAGTGCTTCTGTTTGGGTATTAAAGGGAACAAATACCTTGGATTGATCGATGGTGAAACTACCTTCTGATAATGGAATGATTTGCATGAAAATCGATTGGTTTAACGTAGCACCATTTGCCTATCGGCGTCTAGTCGGAGCATGATAAAAATTAATACGGTAAAAGTGAGTAAGGATGATCCTCCGTAACTTATGAGCGGAAGGGTGATACCTACAATTGGGAAAAGCCCAATGGTCATGCTTACATTAACTGCGATATGAAAAAACAATATACTAGCAACGCAGTAGGCATAGACCCTACTAAAGGCACTTCTTTGCCTTTCTGCAATACGTACAATGCGAAACAAGAAATATAAGTAAAGTCCTAAAAATATGGCACAACCTACAAATCCAAACGCTTCACCCAGGGATGTAAAAATAAAATCAGTGTCTTGTTCAGGCACGTATTTACCTCTTGTTTGTGTGCCTTTTAAAAAACCTCTTCCAAAAAATCCACCAGAGCCAATCGCAATTTTACTTTGTCTTACATTATAATCATCTGGTTTACGTGCAGCTTTACCAGTAACTTTTTCGTTGGATTTTTTATTTAAACTACAATCATAATCTTTACCCACCATACTATATATTCTAGTACTCTGGTAGCACTCTAACACGTTGTTAAATACATAGGGAACCACATAGCGCTGTACACCAATACATAGGATCCAAATAGATAAAATCGCTGCAATGGTAACAAGCCTTTGTTTTTTTCGAACCTGTCTATAGGCTAAAAAAATAATGAATGCCGCTAAAATCGTCAACGTAATGGATAGTGCATCTCTTTCTACAATGAGCGTAGCTAGAGCAAGTATACCAAAACACGATCCAATTATTAAGAACTGCGCTGGTAAGCCTTCTCTGTACATGGCAATTAGTAGGCTTAGATATACAAGCGCTAAACCAAGTTCGTGTTGCAAAATAGATAATGCTGCCGGTGTAAGTGCAATGAGTCCTGCAATAATTTGTGACTTAACATTTGTAAAATCTATTTCTTGTCGTGAAATAAATTTAGCAAGTGCCAGTGATGTAAATATTTTGCAAAGCTCTGCTGGCTGTAAATTAAAGCCACCCACCAACGGGATCCAAGATCTTGACCCATTGATATTTTTTCCAAGTACAAAAGTGGCTAGCATGAGCAGGATGCCTAATAGATAGGAGAGATTTGCAAAGGCTGTAAATATTTTACTATCAGTTAATAGTATAAATGTTGCCACAATAGCGCAGACTCCACCAAAAATAAGTTGCTTGCTGTAGTTGGCTTTGCCGCCTAAGAGTGTAGCCAACCAATTGGTATCTGCTTTATATTCTACCATGAATATACAGAGTATCCCTATAGATACTAAAATAGCGTACAGCCAAATAACCGTGTAATCGATTCCTTCCGCCGCAAGATTGTTATTTTTTCTGTTCATGTTAGTGCTTGGCTATTTCTTGGCAATTGATTTTTTGAGGGTAACTTTTCTTGTAGAATCTTGCTTGATCATCAAGCGTTTCATTTGAGGCGGAATCAAATTCATATTGGCCAGCTGCTCAATTTTTGCTTTCCTTTCTGGTCCAGCAATAGAGTCCCTCAAATATTTTTCAATCAGTAAACTCGCAATAGGAGCTGCCGATGTTGCACCATATCCTGCATTTTCGCACATGACTGCAATGGCAATACGTGGGTTTTCACGCGGCGCAAAAGCGCCAAAAAATGCATGGTCTTTTAGTGATTCACCTCTGTAGGCATTTTCTACAGTACCCGTTTTACCACAAACATTAATACCCGGAACTTTTGCATAAGCGCCTGTTCCAAATTCCATAGTGCCTTGCATACCTTCATGTACTTCTTCAAAAATACTTTCGGCAATATTTTTAGTTCTATGTTTTACTTTAAATCGTGCCAGCATTTCATAATCGTCGCCACCTTCAATGGAGTCGATAAGGTGGGGTAAATAATACCAACCCTTATTGGCAATGATCGCCATCACATTGGCAAGTTGTGTAAGGGTGGTTGTAATTTCACCCTGACCAATCGAGTTAGAAATAATATTACAAGCCTGCCAGTTTTTACCAAAAATTTTCTGATAATATTTTGATGTAGGAATATTACCCATGCGCTCCGATGGTAAGTCTACACCTAATTTTTTTCCAAGTCCAAATGAATAAGCGTATTCATTAAATAAACCGAGTGTAATATCTCTATTATTCACTTTTGCGTTGTCTAATATTCTTCGAAACGCTACCGCAAAATAACTATTACATGATTTTGAAATAGCTGGTTTTAATGTGAAAGTACCAGCCGCGTGACAACCCATTTTTCTACCACAGCCCAAGTAACTTCCGCCGCAGGATACGGTCATTTGATCATCAATAACACCTTCTGCCATGCCAATAATACCCACTAGCGTTTTAAATGTGGAGCCTGGAGAATAGGTGGTACTAACAGTTCTATTAAGTAATGGCTTTCTTGGATCAAAATACATCATGTCTACTAGATGTTTTTTTCTTTGATTGCCTGTAAGGTAGTTGGGGTTGTAAGTAGGGGCGCTTACCATGCATAAAATACCTCCCGTTTTTGGATCAATCGCTACAATACTACCTACTTTATTTTGCATCAGTTTTTCGCCAAGTTGTTGAAGCTCTACATCTATACTAGCGTATAAATTTTTACCTGCAATGGCGGCGGTATCAAATTCTCCTTTTTCCCAAGGGCCCTGAATTCTTCCTTTGTTGTCTCTAATAAAACGCTTAATACCACGCTGACCCATGAGTACTTTTTCGTAACTATTTTCAAGACCTGTGGTACCAAAGTAATCACCCATTTCATAACCTTCATCTTTGTGTCTACGTAAAAATCCGGTATCCACCTCTGCAGTGTAACCAAGCACCGCTGCACCACAATCATAAGGGTAGGATCTTACGGATCTTTCACTTAATGTAAACCCAGGAAAGCGGTACATGTTTTCATTGAGGCGCGCAAAATTTTCGGTAGTGAGTAGTGATTCAAAAACACTTGGCTTAACGGCGCCATTTTTGAAAATCAAATCCCGCATTCTTTTTTTGTAAGTAGCCGTATCAATATTTAAAAGTGCGCAAAGTGCAAGTGTATCGGTTCCTTTAGATTCGGCGGGAATCACCACCAAATCATAACTGATGGTATTTTCTAGAATGGCCCTTTTTTTGCGGTCAAAAATGATGCCCCTATCCGGGTAAATTACTTTTCTATAAAAGGCATTGTTGTCTGCTGCCATTTTATATTTTGTAGAAAAAACCTGAAGATTAATCAGTTGTAGGGTAATTAAAATAAAGGCACCTATAAAAATGATTTGTACAATTCTACTTCGGTTTTGATTAAAGGCGGACATAGGAGCTTGCTAAAAATAAGACGACAAAATGTATTGCAAATTTGATGTAACAAAGCCAACAAAGTATCATTTTCTTCAAAAAAACTTATGCATACTTGTGGACAGCCAAAACTAGGCTGCATTGGTTCTGTACTTACCCTTTCTTAAAAAAAGAAGTTCCGAAAGTACGATCATCATGAAGCTCACAAGAGTGGTGCCAATTACCTTACCTAAAAAGTATACAAAGTCGCCAAATTGAAGCCACTCGATCAGTACTAAGTAAAAGTGATGGACAAAAGTAAGAAAGCCTACATACACGGCATATGGCGCCCAGCCCATACTATTAATACCAGGCTCAGCATAGCTTTGCTCGATGGTTTCTTGTGGCAAAAGCAGGTTTAATAAATAAGGTCTAATGTAGGCGATAAGCACACAGGGAGCGGCGTGAAGGCCCGTGGTGCCTGTAAAGTAATCCAGTGAAAGCCCAAACAAGAAAGCCACAATCAATAAACTAAACCGGTTTATGGAAAACGGGAGCCAAAGGATGTATAAAAAATACAAATAAGGAATAATAAAACGGTGTACGGGTGGTACTTCGTTTAAAACCACAATTTGAAGTAGTAAAAACAGTGCAAAGCGTATGATATTTTTAAGTAGGCTATTCACGATTTTTAGGATTGTTGTTTTCTAATTCAAATTGCTCCTGGTACCTGAGGTTTTCTACCAGATATACGTATTGAACGGTAAAGAAGTTAACCGCTGTTTTGATTTTTAGGGTATAAAAATTGCTGGAAGGGTCGGCTTCAATTTCAGCTACGCGGCCTACAACTTGGTAAGGTGGGAAATTAGCCGAATAGGTACTGGTAACAACGGTATCGCCTTTTACCACTTTTGCACCTTTAGAAACGTTGCGCAAAAGCAGGTAATAAGGGCTGGCGCCATCCCATTCTATGCTACCCGCATTGTTGTCTTTTTTTAGCATCGCACTCACCCTACTATTGCGGTGCAATAAACTCATTACCTTACTGGTATTTTCAGAAACTTCTACTACCACACCTGCAATTCCTTCGGGGCTAATAGCGGCCATTCCTTTTTTTACACCTTGTAAACTTCCGCGCTCAAGCGTTAAAAAATTTGTTTGTAACGAAACTGTGTTGCCAATTACTTTGGCAGGTAGCCAGTTGTATTTTCTGTATTTGTTAAGCGAGTCTTTGTATACCGAGTCGGTAACAACACGAATCGTGGAATCAGGCGCAGCAATATTTGATCCTAGTAAATTTAATAGGCGCGCATTTTCTTGTGCTAATTTTTGATTGGTTTCTCTCAAAAAAAAGTAACCGCGCATGTTATAATAGCGCTCATTAATTTTTGAAGTGGCATCATTCATTTTTGAAGAAAAAAAAGTTTGATGCGATGTACTTGCTTTTGTAAGCATATAAATAGAAGCAATTTGCAAAAGCAAAAAGCTAAGTAATGTAAAGTGCCTACGTATAAAATCAAAAATATTTTTCAAGACAATTTATTAGCGCATGATAAACGGAAAACGCTGATAATTTTTGAGTGCTAATCCTGTACCTCGCACAACACTTTTTAGCGGATCTTCTGCTACGTGTACGGGTAATTTAATTTTTGCACTTAATCTTTTATCAAGTCCGCGTAGTAAAGCACCTCCACCTGTGAGGTATAATCCACGGCGGTAAATATCGGCCGCAAGCTCTGGTGGCGTGGTTTCTAGGGCTTTTAAGATGGCTTCTTCAATTTTAAAAATACTCTTATCAAGTGCTTCTGCAATTTCTTGGTAGCTCACCATAATTTGTTTTGGAATACCTGTTACAAGGTCACGTCCGTTAACTGGTAAATCATCTGGTGGATTGTCTAAATCTTTTAAAGCAGCGCCAACATTTATTTTAATTTGTTCTGCAGTACGCTCACCAATTAGTAAACTATGGTAACGGCGAAGTGCCTCCATAATGTCGGCGGTAAATTCATCACCCGCTACACGAATACTCTGATCACAAACAATACCAGCAAGTGCAATCACGGTAATACCAGTGGTACCACCTCCAATATCAATAATCATATTTCCAACAGGCTCCTCAACATCTATACCAATACCTAGTGCTGCTGCCATAGGTTCGTGAATCATGTAAACTTCTTTAGCGCCTGCTTGCTCCGCAGAATCTCTTACCGCACGCTTTTCAACCTCAGTGATTGAAGAAGGAATACAAATTACCATACGCCAGCTTGGAGGGAACAATGGTTTTTTAGGGTAGATCATTTTCATCATCTCCCGAATCATTAATTCAGCGGCGTTAAAATCTGCAATCACACCATCTTTTAATGGACGAATGGTTCTAATGCTCTCATGCGTTTTTTCGTGCATCATGAGCGCCTTTTTACCAACTGCTAAAACTTCTTTTAAGTTATTGCGGTTAAGGGCAACAATTGAAGGTTCGTTTACAACGACCTCGTCGTTGTGAATAATGAGGGTATTTGCGGTACCCAAATCCATTGCAATTTCTTGCGTAAAAAAGTTAAATAATCCCATGGTATGATGCGTAAATCTTGAGTAAATGTATTACTACAAAGGTGCTTGAAATAAATGGAAATAACAAGGTCTATTCTTACGAATTTTCTCTAAGTATTTTTTTCAAACTCGTAACCAATATCACGTCTAAAATAAATGCCTTCAAAACGTATCTTTTCAAGTCTTTGGTGCGCAAGCGCCACCGCATCCTTTATGTTATTTCCAAAGGCAGTAACGGCCAAAACCCTTCCCCCACTTGTAACTACAGCATTTTCGGAAGTTTTGGTACCGGCCTGAAAAACCAGGGTATCGGTAACTGCGCTTGTATCTTCTAGGCCAGTAATGACCTTGTTTTTTTCATAGTCTCCAGGGTAGCCTCCGCTCACAGCCATAATCGTGGCGCAACTTCTGTTATCGTATGTAATATTGGCGTCTATTAAAGTGCCATTATCCATGGCCGCAAATAGGGCAACGAGGTCTGTTTGTAAACGCGGCATTACCACTTCTGTTTCAGGATCACCCATCCGGCAGTTGTACTCAATTACAAAAGGTTCACCATCCACATTCATGAGTCCAAAAAACACAAACCCATTGTAGCAAAGTTCTTCTGCTGCGAGCCCGTTAATAGTGGGTTTAACAATGCGTTCTTCCACTTTTTGCATAAAAACATCATCCATAAAAGGGACGGGGCTTACACAACCCATGCCACCGGTGTTAAGGCCTGTATCGCCTTCTCCTATTCGTTTGTAGTCTTTGGCATGACCAATAATTTGATAGTCCATGCCGTTGGTTAGGGCAAAAACACTGACTTCAATACCGGATAAAAATTGTTCAATCACCACTTTGCTGCTAGCCTCACCAAACTGCTTGTTAACGAGCATCTCATTAAATGTTTCCAGCGCTTCATTGTGCGTGGTAGCAATAACAACGCCTTTTCCAGCCGCTAAACCATCGGCTTTTAGTACCACAGGTAATGAATGAGATGCGATATAATTTTTACCTTCCTCTATATTTTCTAGGGTAAACTCTGCATAGGCCGCCGTTGGAATCTGGTGACGCTGCATAAATTTCTTGCTAAATGCTTTGCTACCCTCTAGTTGAGCTGCTTTTGCAGAAGGCCCTACCACTATAATATGTCTAAGTGCCGGGTCCGATTCAAAAAAGTCATAAATACCTTTAACTAGTGGCTCTTCGGGCCCTACTACAACCAGTCCAATTTGATGCTCGATACTTGCTGCTTTAATGCCTTCAAAATCGGTTACCAAAAGGTTTAAATTGGTTCCAATGCCTGCTGTGCCTGGGTTTCCGGGCGCTATAAACAACGCATCACAATGGTGACTTTGGGCCATTTTCCAAGCAAGTGCATGTTCTCTTCCGCCAGCACCCAGTAGTAGAATATTCATAGTGTTAGGTATAATTGGAGAGGCAAAAGTATCATTTTCGGCGGTCATTTTAGCGGGTGGTTCGCTGTAAAGATTTTATTGCTATTTTACAGCACCAGAAAATCAATAGTTTACATCGATAACGAGCTCTATATGAATCAAACCGCTACTCAACAAGGTCATCCAAAAGGATTGTATGTTTTATTTGCTACCGAAATGTGGGAGCGATTTAACTACTATGGTATGCGCGCCATTTTGGTACTTTTTTTGGTAAAAGCCATGGCATTTAATCAGGATGCTGCTTCACAGGTTTACGGAAGTTATACCGGTCTGGTATATTTAACCCCTTTATTTGGCGGATATATTGCAGACCGTTATTGGGGAAACAAGCGTTCTATTATTGCAGGAGCATTGGTGATGGCCATTGGAGAATTTATTTTGTTCTTTTGCGGCCATTATTATGACAATGCTGCCTTAGCAATGCCACTTTTTTATACGGGCTTAGGTTGTATGATTGCGGGAAACGGTTTTTTTAAACCCAACATTTCGAGCATGGTGGGCCAATTATATAAGAAAGGGGATTCAAAAATAGATGCAGCCTATACTATTTTTTACATGGGTATTAATACGGGCGGTGCATTAGGTCCAATTGTATGTGGTTTTTTTGGCGATACAGGAAACAATGGAGATTTTAAGTGGGCTTTTTTAGCCGGAGGAATCGCAATGTTATTGAGTGTTATCACACAAGTTATTTTTCAAAAAAAGTATTTAGTGGATGCCGATGGTGCCTCTATTGGCGATGCTCCAAAAGGTGCGCCAACATTATTTTTGAAAATACCGGTGATGGTTGGATTTCTATTTTTACTTTCTGTAGTTACGATCGCACTTGTTTACATTGATATCAATGTGGTGAGTTATTTATTTTGGTTATTAATTGCATGTATTCTTTTAATTGCCTTTATTATATTTTCTGATGCATCATTGGATGCGCTTGAAAAGAAAAAAGTGGCTGTTTTATTTACGGTATCTTTTTTTGTAATCTTTTTTTGGAGTGCGTTTGAACAAGCCGGCGCATCACTTACATTTTTTGCATCCGAAAATACGCAGCGTGACCTTGGCTTTTATGTGGTGCCAGCAAGTTTTTTTCAGTCCTTAAATTCAATTTTTGTGGTAACCTTGGCTCCTTTGGTGGCTTGGGTTTGGATTAAATTAGGTAAAGCAAATCGTGAGCCTTCTTCGCCATTTAAAATGGCCATGGGTCTTATGTTATTAGCGCTGGGATATTTATGGATTGCTACTGGCGTAAAAGGAGTGGGAGCTGGCATTAAAGTGAGTATGATTTGGCTCATTGGAATGTATATGATGCACACTTTTGGCGAATTGTGTTTATCGCCTATTGGCCTCTCATTGTTTAATAAATTAGCGCCTGTTAAGTTTGCTTCTTTATTAATGGCAGTATGGTTTACGGCCAATGCTTTTGCCAATAAATTTGCAGGTGTATTAAGTAGTTTATATCCAGATGGTAAAACAACTTATTTTGTTGGTTATGCCATTGCCAATTTGTATGACTTCTTTATTTTATTTGTAATAATGGCTGGCGCTGCTGCAACTATTTTATTTTTACTTGCGCGCAAATTAAAAACCATGATGGATTAATTTTTCGCAAATCATTTTAATTTTTTCTAAAATCCAACTATATGTCTGAGCAAAAAAAAGTTTTTAAACCCTTTATTGCACCTGAAGAAAACGTAAAAGAACTAACCGTTAAATCTATACTGGTAGGTAGTTTGTTTGGTGTCATTTTTGGTGCCGCAACGGTGTATCTAGCATTAAAAGCTGGACTTACGGTATCGGCTTCTATTCCTATTGCAGTTATTGCTATTACGCTTGGACGTAAGTTTTTAAAAACAACCATTCTAGAAAATAATATCATTCAAACAACCGGTTCGGCTGGTGAAAGTATTGCTGCCGGTGTTGCGTTTACACTTCCTGGATTTTTGTTTTTATCATCACCAGATAGTGCTGAATATTTTAATTACCTCACCATTTTAATACTTGCTATTATTGGTGGACTCTTAGGTACGTTACTCATGATTCCACTTCGTAAAGCGCTGATTGTAAACGAACATGAAAACCTCCCTTACCCCGAAGGAACCGCTTGCGGCGACGTATTAAAAGCTGGCGAAAAAGGCGGCGACTTTGCTAAAACTGCATTTTGGGGACTTGGCGTAGCGTTTGCGTATGCTATTTTGCAAAAAGTGTTACACGTGATTGCAGAAACACCTTATTATGCCACCAAACAAATCAATAAATTTTTTCCTTCTGCTAAAGTAAGTGGTGAAATCACACCCGAGTATATGGGTGTTGGTTATATCATTGGTCCAAAAATTGCCGGCGTACTTGTTGCAGGTAGTGTACTTAGCTGGATGGTATTTATTCCACTTTTATCTACCCTTGTGCCTGCCGATGTAATTGCTGCACAACTGGTAAAACTGGGTTATTTAATGGACCTTGCAAAGCCAGGTGGTAAAGGTGGTTGGGATCCTGTAACGCATCAGTTTAATGATTACTCTGCGGCTATTTATTATGCCTATATCAGACAAGTAGGTGCTGGTGCAGTAACAGCAGGCGGCATCATTACACTCATTAAAACCATTCCTACGATTGTAAAATCTATCAAAGGAAGTTTTGCTTCTTTACAATCTAGTAAAGATCCAAGTGCAGCTGCGGTTTTAAGAACCGAAAAAGATTTGAGTTTAAAAGTAGTAGGTTTTGGAAGTTTAGCACTTGTTGCACTCATTGCTGTATTACCGCAAGTGCCAGGGGATAGTATTTTACAAAAATTATTAATTGGTGTGCTAGTGATTTTATTTGGTGCATTATTTGTTACCGTATCGTCACGTATTGTTGGCCTAATTGGTTCTTCTAATAATCCTATTAGTGGTATGACTATTGCAACCGTAATGGGTACGAGTTTAATATTTTTAAGCGTGGGTTGGACCGGTCAAGCCTTTGAACCGCTTGTACTTGTTGTAGGTGGTATGATTTGTATTGCAGCTGCTAATGCGGGTGCTACATCTCAAGATTTAAAGAGCGGATATATTGTTGGTGCCACACCACGTAATCAACAAATTGCACTTTTTGTAGGTGCCATTGTTTCATCAGTTGTTATTGGATTAACGGTTAAATTTTTAGATCGTCCTACCACCGAAATGATGCAGCAGGGTATCCAGCACGCGATTGGTTCTGATAAATATCCAGCGCCTCAGGCTACACTGATGGCTACTTTAATCAAAGGTATTTTATCCCAAAATTTAGATTGGCAATATGTAGTGGTAGGAGTGTTTTTAGCTATTACCATGGAGCTTTGTGGCATTAAATCTTTAAGCTTTGCCATTGGGGTTTATTTACCATTAGCTACGACGCTTCCTATTTTTATTGGCGGTGCTATTAGAGGTATTGTTGAAGCAAAAGATAAAAAAGAAAATAAATCTGCGGCTAGTGCCGAAGAAGAAGACCTTAGTAAAGGCTCTTTATTTGCCACAGGACTTGTGGCAGGAGGTGCTGTTGCCGGCGTATTAATTGCTTTTGCAACGGGCACAAGTGCTGGTGAAAAGTTTTTGGCTTCTATTAGTTTAGAAGAAGGCATTGTGCACAGCGTTTCTCAAAATGGATACTTTTTAATAGGTACTTTGTTTTTTGCAGCCATGGGCGCTATTTTATACAAAGTAGCAACCAAAAAAGCAGACGCTTAAGCGGTCCAAAAAAATAAAGGAGCTCATTAAACTTTTACCGTTTTTGTAGCTCTAATATGATATGAATAACAACCCTACAAGCCAAACACCTAAGCGTACAATACAGTATGCATATGTGTTTGGCTTTTTGTTTTTAATGGCATTTGTAAAGCCTGCGCCTAAAATGCCCTATAAAAAAGCGGGATTAACGGAGCAGGAAGCTGCCTTACACCTGCTCAACCGCTTTGCGTTTGGTCCAAAACCTGGTCAAGTAGAGGAAGTAGTAAAGCAGGGGCTCGAAAATTGGTTTTTGGCGCAGTTGCAACCTGCACCCGATAACGAAGTTGTTCGTAATCGTCTTGCGGGTTTCCAGGCGCTAAACATGCCTACCGATTCCATCGCAAATACATACTTACAACCGGCTCAACTGATTCGTCTTGCTATCAAAAATGGAATTATTGATAAAGACTCGGTTGATAAAACCGATAGACCCGCTTACAGGGATGCCATCAAAAAAATGCAATCCGACTATGGGTATCGTCCACTACAAGAATTGCAACGTGAACTCATCAATCAAAAAGTAATTAGAGCTGTTTACAGCGATGCGCAACTACAGGAAGTATTAACTGATTTTTGGTTCAATCACTTTAATGTATCACTTACAAAAAATCAGGTGCAACAATTGGTGCTCCCATATGAAAGAGACGCCATTAGGCCTAATGTGTTAAATAATTTTTCATCACTACTTTTTGCAACGGCCAAACATCCGGCGATGTTACTTTATTTAGACAATGCATTAAGTATTAGTAACGAAAATGAATATGCAAAGCGTCAGTTAAAAGGAGCACAGCGATTACTAGAATTAAATGCCGCAAAAAAAATGATGGCAGCAGCAAGTATCTCTGACGATTCTTTGCAAAAGATGGACGCCATGGAAAGTCAAATGACGGCGCAAATTAAAAGAAGAAAATCGCAGGGGTTAAATGAAAACTATGCACGTGAAGTAATGGAATTACATACACTTGGTGTTAATGGTGGATATACCCAGGCCGATGTTACGGCATTAGCGGGTGCTTTAACAGGCTGGGGTGTAAGACCCATGTATGAAGAAGGCCCGTTAGCTAAACGATTTTCGAATTTACCTCCAGCACAACTGGTTCGAAGAGGTCTTGTGGTAGAAGACTATTTTTTATACAGTGGCGAAAAGCACGACGAATCTGAAAAAATAATTTTAGGAAAAAAGTTTCCAGCAAACGGTGGGTACAAAGAAGGTACGGAAGCCCTTGCGATGCTTGCTTCACACCCGTCAACGGCGCAATTTATTGCGCGCAAGCTTGCTGCTAAATTTATTGCAGATGAGCCACCAACTGCAGTTGTAGAGGAGATGGCTAAAACATTTTTAGCATCCAATGGCGATATTAAAGAAGTGCTATTAACCATGGTGATGCACCCTGGTTTTTGGGCCAAGGCCAAGGAAAAAGAAAAAATAAAATCTCCATTTGAACTTGCCGTAAGTGCCATACGCGCAACGGGCACCGAAGTAGTTGCTCCGTATCAGGTGTTTACCTGGTCCGAAAAAATGGGTCAAAAATTTTATTTTTATCAGGCACCAACAGGCTTTCCAGATAGGGCTTCGTTTTGGATCAATACCGGATCACTCTTAAATAGAATGAATTTTGGTATGGCTATTGCTGCGCAAAAAATACCAGGCTTTAAAACCAACTTACTAGCACTCAATCAAAATCATGAACCAGAAAGTGTAGAAGAAGCGCTTCAAACCTATACCAAATTACTACTTCCGGTTTCGGATCAAAAAGAAAATTCGGAGCGCATCATGTCTATTGTGCGCGCACAAAATATCGATCAAAAAATTGCATCTGCAACAAAAGATACCGGCGGCATGCAAGAGATGCAAAACCAAGCGATGACGCAAACAAATAACACCCCACTAAAAAGCATGGCACAGGTTGTTGGTGTGATAATTGGCTCACCTGCGTTTCAGCGCAAATAAATAAAATCATTATGGCAAATAGAAGGGCTTTTATGAAATCGGGTGCGCTTGCATTATTTGCAACGGGTATTAGTGGGCTTCCTCGTTTTATTACAGAGGCTGCTGCGGGCACTCAAATGCTTCCGATGTATAAAAAAAATAAAACCTTGGTTTGTATTTTTCAGCGCGGAGCGATGGACGGATTAATGGCCGTAACACCTTTTGCAGATCCTGCATTACAACTGGCAAGACCAGGTTTATTTATGAGCCCCACCGCTGGTGAAGGCGGTTCTTTTAATTTGGATGACCGGTTTGCTATGCACCCTTCTTTAAAAAGTTTGTTCCCCTATTTTAATTCAAAAAATTTAGCCGTGGTGCATGGTGTAGGAAGCCCTAATACCACTAGAAGCCATTTTGATGCACAGGATTATATGGAGTCAGGAACCCCTTTTGCAAAAGGTACGGCTAGTGGATGGCTTAATAGGGCGGTTGGATTATTGGGTCATGCACCAACGCCATTTTCTGCGGTAAGTGTGACCAGTTCTTTACCCCGCAGTTTATATGGCGACGCCGATGCTATTGCAATTAATAATTTGCAGGATTTTTCGATTCAATTAAAAGGAAATCCGATGGCAGCGGGTAAAGCGGCTTCTTCATTTGAAGAGTTGTATGATCAAACTACCAACGAGCTACTCAATAAAACAGGAAAAGAAAGTTTTGAAGCACTCAAAATTTTAAAGTCTAACAATATCAAAAATTACCAGCCCGCAAATGGCGCGGTGTATCCAAACTCGGCACTGGGTAATTCATTAAAACAAATTGCGACGCTCATTAAAATGGATGTAGGACTTGAAGTGGGTTTTGCAGAGAGCGGTGGATGGGATACACATTTTAACCAGGGTACCACAAACGGTATTTTTGCCCGCAACCTAAAAGATTTTTCAGACAGCATTGCTGCGTTTTGGCAAGACCTGGGCGAGCGTCAAGATGAAGTAACCCTTATGACCATGACAGAGTTTGGCCGTACGGTAGCACAAAATGGCACCGGCGGAACCGATCATGGTAGAGCAAGCTGCCTATTTGTTTTAGGTAATGACGTCGCTGGCGGAAAAGTATATAGTAACATGGGTAGTCTTGCAAAAGATAAACTAGAAGACGGTAGAGACCTACCAGTTACCACAGATTTTAGAGCCGTGTTTAGTGCAGTAGCAGAAAATCATTTACAGCTAAAAACAAATGGCAATTTGTTCCCAGACTGGACCGGCGCTTCATTAAAAATGATGCTATAATTTTCCGTTTTTAATTTCGTCTACAACAGCTGGGTCTAATAGCGTACTTGTATCCCCTAAATTTTCTGTTTCACCTTCTGCAATTTTGCGCAGTATGCGGCGCATAATTTTTCCACTTCTTGTTTTTGGAAGCCCCGATACAAACTGAATTTTATCTGGTTTTGCTATAGCGCCAATAATGCGGGTAACGGTTTGTAAAATATCTTTTCTTACGAGTTCGCCAGTACCATGTGTGTCCTGTGCATGCGAACCACTATAAATAACATAGGCATAAATACCTTGTCCTTTAACATCGTGCGGATATCCTACCACAGCACTTTCTACCACACCTGCGTGCATGTTAATGGCGTTTTCAACTTCGGCAGTTCCAATTCTATGACCACTTACATTTAATACATCATCAACGCGTCCGGTAATTCTAAAAAATCCGTCTTTGTCTTTTAGTGCACCATCGCCGGTAAAATACATGTTCTCGTAGGTAGCAAAATAGTTGGTTCTACAACGCTCATGATCTCCGTAAGTAGTGCGTAAAATAGATGGCCATGGCGATTTGATACATAGGTTTCCTGAAATCGTTTCGTCTCCTTCTGCAACTACTTCTTTACCATTTTCATCTACTAGTATCATTTCGAGACCTGGCATGGGAAGTGTTGCCCAGCTTGGCTTTGAAGGTGTAATACCTGCTAAATTTGAAATTAAACAACCACCGGTTTCTGTTTGCCACCAAGTGTCTACAATAGGGCAGCGGCCCTTGCCTACGTTTTGATCATACCAGTGCCATGCTTCTTCGTTGATAGGTTCACCAACCGTTCCTAGTACTTCTAAAGAAGATAATTTTTTTCCTTGTAATGGGCCTAAACCAAATCCCATTAAAGATCTAATAGCAGTAGGCGCCGTATATAAAATATTGACTTTGTATTTATCTACTACATCCCAAAATCTTCCAGCATCAGGCCAGGTAGGAATCCCTTCAAATAATAAAGTGGTAGCGCCGGCGCTTAATGGTCCGTAAACAATATAACTGTGTCCAGTTATCCAACCAATATCTGCGGTACAAAAATGTATTTGACCTGGCTTGTACTGAAATACATTTACAAAAGTGTAGTTGGTAAAAACCATATAACCACCACAAGTGTGTACCACACCTTTTGGTTTTCCGGTAGAGCCAGAAGTATATAAAATAAAGAGTGGATCTTCGGCGTCCATTTCTTCGGCTTCAATAAAAGTGATTCCTTTTTCTTCCACTTGTTTCATTTCATCTTCCCACCACAAATCGCGTCCTTTAATCATAGAAACCGGGGTACGTGTGCGGGTTGCAACAATTACTCGCTTAACGGTTTTATTGCCAATGAGCGCATCATCAATTACGGATTTTAAAGGGATGTCTTTGGCGCCTCTAAATGCTCCATCACAAGTAACAATATAGGTTGCGTTCGCGTCTAGTAAACGGTCTGCAATACTTTGTGCCGAAAATCCACCAAACACCACAGAGTGAATGGCGCCAATACGTGCACAAGCAAGCACCGCAATAGCAAGTTCTGGAATCATACCCATGTAAATACATACACGGTCTCCTCTTTGAACGCCATTGTTTTTAAGTACCTGTGCAAACTGACAAACTTTTTCAAGGAGTTTACTATAGGTGAGTACACGACCCGCTTCGTCTGGTGCATTGGGCTCCCAAATCATAGCTGGTAAATGTCCTTTGGTAGGAATATGTCTATCCAAACAGTTTTCGGTAATATTTAATTTGCCGCCTTTAAACCATTCTACTTTTGGTTCTTTAAAATTCCATTCGAGCGCCGTATCCCATTTTTTACGCCATGTAAAATGATTGGCAACATCACTCCAAAATGCAGCGGGGTCTTCAATACTTTTTTTGTAGGCTTCTTTATAGGCATCAAAGCTAGTAAGCTGATACGGATAGTTCATGGCGTGTCGTTTGAGGGTATAAATATACGGCACTAACTATTTTATCTTTCATTTATTAGGCAAAGATTTAATGAACAGTTGTTCGTGTATACGCCCAAAAAAATTGGAAAAATCCATTCAATAACGTAAGTTGTTGCTACAATTTGCGCCAACCATGAAAAAAGAAAATAAAATTTGGCAGGTTATTACGGCTTCATCACTTGGTACATTAATTGAGTGGTACGACTTTTACATTTTTGGAAGCCTAGCCACCGTTATTGCCGGTCAATTTTTTCCTAAAACCAATCCAACGGCGGCGCTACTTTCTACCCTTGCCACATTTGCAGCCGGTTTTATTGTAAGACCTTTTGGGGCACTAGTATTTGGAAGACTAGGTGATTTAGTAGGCCGTAAGTATACTTTTTTATTAACCCTTGTTTTAATGGGTGGATCCACGTTTGCCATTGGGCTTGTGCCTAGTTATGAGACTATTGGTTTTGCTGCGCCCATTATTGTATTAACGCTTCGTTTGTTGCAGGGCCTTGCGCTTGGCGGCGAATACGGTGGCGCTGCAACCTATGTGGCAGAGCATGCACCAGCAGGGAAGCGGGGTTATTATACTTCATGGATTCAAACAACGGCAACGCTCGGTTTATTTGTTTCATTAAGTGTTATTTTATTTACGCGCCATAGCTTAGATATTGACCCCGCTGTTTCGATCGCAAAATTTAATGCATGGGGTTGGCGTATTCCATTTTTATTTTCTATTGTACTTGTGGGCGTTTCTATTTATATCCGTTTAAAAATGCAGGAGTCGCCGCTGTTTAGCAAATTAAAATCTGAAGGTGCTATTTCTGTAAATCCTTTAAAGGAAAGCTTTGGAAACAAAGAAAATTTAAAGATGGTTTTACTCGCACTTTTTGGTGCAACCATGGGTCAGGGCGTAGTGTGGTACACCGGTCAGTTTTACGCGCAATCATTTATTGAAAATGTTTGTAAAATAGATTTTGATCAGTCACGAACCATTTTAATTTGGGCTATTTTATTTGGCACGCCACTATTTGTGGTATTTGGTTCTTGGAGTGATAAGATCGGTAGAAAATGGATTATGCTTGCTGGTATGTTTTTTGCCGTTATCACTTATAATCCTTTGTTTAAAGGGCTTTTAGATCTTTCCGATACGGCTACAAAAACAGAAGTGGTAGCTGCAGCTACCACAAAAACAAATTCGGTAGCGATACCAAATACACAAGATTTCGTGAGAGCTGTAACATCAAAAAAATCATTTACTGATGGTACAGAACTAACCACAATTACCACCGATACTTTATATTCGAACCCTGCACAAACAACTGTAAAACCGGTTCTTAAAATAAGTAAAGTACTTGCTAATGGTGTGTATTGGAAAATGGTTTTAATTGTATTTATTATGATTGTATATGTGACCATGGTATACGGGCCCATCGCAGCATTTTTAGTAGAATTATTCCCTACAAAAATTAGGTATACATCCATGTCATTACCGTATCATATTGGTAATGGTGTGTTTGGCGGCCTCACGCCTTTTATTGCAACCTTATTAACCACCATGTATACAGCAGATGCGCTTGCAGGATTACAGTATCCCATTATTGTTGCCACTGTTTCTGTGATTATTGGAACACTTTATTTGGACTCAAAAATTAATACCAAACACGATTAAAATACTTGTCATGAATCAAATAAAAAAACTAGCTGGCATCATTTGGTTATTATTAGGTCCTGCAAGCATTTATTTTATTGTGCGAGCAGCTTTGCATGAAATTGCTACCAAGCCAGGCATCGATACAGTGATACAGTGGGGTGTTTTTGTAGTGATATTTATTCCAATAGCCATTGGCATGAGTATTTTTGGATTTTATGCTATCAAAGGAGAATACAATCATTGATTTTATCGTTTGTTTAGGAAATTGAAGCGGCCCGCTCATAAAGGAATTGATATCTTTGTAATATGTCTATCGAGGTAAAAGAGGTAAGTAAAAACTACGGTACGCAAAAAGCGGTTCAATCTGTTAGCTTTTTTGTGGCTGCAGGTTCGGTGGTAGGTTTTTTAGGCTCAAACGGAGCTGGTAAAAGCACCACTCTAAAAATGATAGCAGGCTATTTAACCCCTGATGCTGGTTCGATTTTGGTACATGGAATCGATGTTGTCAAAGATCCAATTGCTGCTAAAAAGCATATAGGTTATTTAGCAGAAGCCAATCCGCTTTACTTTGACATGTACGTTAAAGAATATCTTTCTTTTATCGGAAAAGCACACACGCTCACGGAGGTGTCAAATGCCGTGGCAAATTGTATTGAACTTACCGGCCTGGGCGCCGAATCACATAAAAAAATTGGACAGCTCTCAAAAGGCTACAAACAGCGTGTAGGACTTGCCGCGGCGCTCATACATAACCCACAGGTCTTATTGTTAGACGAGCCTACATCAGGCCTGGATCCCAACCAAATTATTGAAATCAGAAACGTAATACAAGCGCAGGGTGCCGTTAAAACAGTGCTTTTTTCGTCACATATACTTCAAGAAGTAGAAGCCATTTGTGAGCGCGCTCTAATTTTATCAAAAGGTCAAATTGTGGCCAACGATTTACTCTCTAATCTTCTGCACAATAAGAGTCAGAGCCTAGAATCTGTATTTAGGTCCCTAACAAGTGGCTTAGAAACGCCCATAATTACTTAAATTGCATCCTCAATACCCATCTAATCAATCATAAAATAAGCAATCGAATATGAGTTACATTATTGAAGTACATGCCCGCCAAATTTTAGATAGTCGTGGCAACCCTACCGTAGAAGTTGACGTATTAACAGATGATGGCGCTATGGGACGCGCAGCAGTACCAAGTGGCGCAAGCACTGGTATTCATGAAGCTGTTGAGCTTCGTGACAATGACAAGAAAAAATATGTAGGCAAGGGCGTTTTAAAAGCGGTTAAAAATGTAAATACATTAATATCTGACGCCATTGTTGGGTTTGATATTACACAACAAGCAGCCATTGACGAAGCCTTAATTACACTTGATGGCACACCTAATAAAAGCAAACTAGGCGCTAACGCTATGCTTGCTGTAAGTATGGCTGTTGCAAAAGCAGCAGCAGAAGAAGCGGCGCTTCCACTCTTCAGATATATTGGCGGTACCAATGCAAAAACATTGCCAATCCCAATGATGAATATTTTAAATGGTGGTGCACACGCTGATAACAAAATTGATTTCCAAGAATTCATGATCATGCCAGTAGGTGCTTCATCTTTTAGCGAAGGCTTGAGATGGGGTGTTGAAATTTTCCACACATTAAAATCTGTGTTAAAGAAAAAAGGATACAGTACCAACGTTGGTGATGAAGGTGGATTTGCACCAAATATTCAAAGCAACGAAGAAGCGATTGAAACCGTATTGTCTGCTATTAGTGCAGCGGGTTACAAAACAGGTTCTCAAATTGTGATTGCCATGGACGCTGCAAACAGTGAATTATGGGACGCTAAGAAAAAGAAATATGTTTTCCATAAGAGTAATGGTAAAGTAATGAGCAGCGATGAGCTTGTGAAGTACTGGGAAAAATGGGTAAAACAATATCCAATTGCTTCTATCGAAGATGGTATGGCAGAAGACGATTGGAATGGCTGGAAAGCCCTAACACAGGCGGTTGGCAGCAAATGTCAATTAGTGGGTGATGACTTGTTTGTTACCAATGTAGACCGTTTACAAATGGGTATCGATAAAAAAATTGCAAATGGTTTACTTGTAAAAGTAAATCAGATTGGTACTTTAACTGAAACTGTAAATGCGGTAACACTAGCGCAACACAATGGCTACAATACCGTAATGAGTCATAGAAGTGGTGAAACAGAAGACACAACTATTGCTGATTTAGCAGTAGCCTTAAACTGTGGTCAAATTAAAACTGGTTCTGCTTCAAGAACAGACCGTATTGCAAAATACAATCAGTTAATTCGTATCGAAGAAATGCTTGGATCAACTGCTATTTACCCTAAAGGAAAAATTAAGTTTGGTACTAAATAAAATTTTGATTGTGAAAAAAGTAACATCCATACTTACCAATAAGTACCTCATTGCAGGCTTGTTTTTTATTGTATGGATGTTATTTTTTGATCAACGAAATTATTTTCAGCAAAAGGAAACCTTGGGAGAACTGGACAAGCTGGAAACAAAAAAAAGATACTACGAAGAACAAATTGAAAAAGCCAAAGCCGAGCTTACTGATTTGCAAAACGATCCTGCGGCCCTCGAAAAATTTGCACGTGAGCGTTACCTCATGAAGCGTGACGGAGAAGACGTTTACATTATCGAAGATTCTTTGGCAACCACAAAATAAAGCTGGCCCTATCTCGTTTATAAGGGGTATGGAACCGTTTAAAGAGGAAGATTTATTGTTGTACCTGTATAAGGAATGCCCCAAAGCTACTTATGATGCCATACAAGCTGCCTTAGAAGAAGGTTCTTATGAACTCGAAGAGCAGTTAAAAACCCTCCGTCGTTCCATTGCGCAGTTAAGCGCCCTCGAGCTTAAAAGACCTTCTCTTTTTTCGCTTAAAGCGGTTAAAAATTATTCTAAAAAAGGATTGGACTAGTTTTTCCATGACTAAAAAAGAAAGATACGCCGGCGTCATTGCTTATTTTGAAGCGCAGGTCCCGATAGCGGAAACGGAGCTTTTGTACAATAACCCTTTTGAGTTACTCGTAGCTGTTATTTTATCTGCGCAGTGCACTGATAAACGCGTAAACCTCACAACCCCATCTATTTTCGCAAAATTTCCGACGCCACAAAAAATGGCTAAGGCGAGTTTTGACGATATGTTTGCGCTCATTAAAAGTATTTCTTACCCAAGCAATAAGTCTAAACATTTAATAGGCATGGCAGGTTTGCTCCTGTCTAAATTTGGTGGCGAAGTACCCATGACGGTAGACGAACTTGTGGAGCTCCCGGGCGTAGGTCGCAAAACGGCTAACGTTATTACCAGTGTGATTGACCAGCAGCCCAATATGGCGGTAGATACCCATGTATTTAGGGTGAGTAAACGAATAGGATTGGTGTTGCAAAAAGCAAGTACGCCACTTGCCGTCGAAAAAGAATTGATTAAAAATATTCCTTCGGAGTTGGTTCACAAAGCGCACCACTGGCTCATATTACATGGCAGGTATACCTGTTTAGCACGCTCACCAAAATGTGGCAGTTGTGGACTGCAAGCATACTGTAGGTATTATAACACCAAAGTATTAAAAGTCAAATCCTAGAGAAAAGTAATACAAGGGCTTTCCCTTAAATACGCCCTTCATTGGCCAAGCTGCGTCTAGCTTCATGAAGTAGCCAAGTAAAGTACTTCTAACGCCAAAACCATAGCCGCCTGCAAAGGGTCCGAGACCACCCGCATCTAGTTTTACAACCACTGGTGAGTTGATATCAGTAATGACATCACCCGGACGTTTAATGCCGTTGTACTTGCCATTCCACGCAGTACCTAAATCTATAAATTGTGTGATTTGAAAATTACGTAAAAAGGCATTATTGATAGGTCTATTTAAAATGGTTGCAAAAAGTGGCAATCTAAATTCAGAATTTATTACAAACGCATTGTTACCGTTCGCAATATTTTGTTGATAGCCTCTCATGTTTACGGCCAAAGATTGGAAGGCGTAAGTTTGATCCTGTGCAGGGAAATTTTGACCATTAAACTTAGGATTGATCCAACTATCAACACCGCCTAGGTAGTAAATAATTTTTTGTCCGCCCCACGAAAAATCTGCGGCAGCTCTACCCGCCCAAATAAAGTTTCGGTAAATTTTATAGTAATAGCGTGCGTCAAAACCTAGGTTAAGCGTAGCCTTACCATTGTTCATTTCTGTTTTTAGGGTTGGCATATTAATGTCAAAAAACACTTTGTAACGAAGGCCGTTCCAAATATTTTGTGTTGGATTGATGGTATTATCATGCACATACTCGATGCGAGACACCACAAATTTACTAACCGTATCAGGGTATGCAAGTGCACCTGGATCTGGATAGCCAATGCTATTGTCGTAAGACTTTAAAATACCCCTATCTACCCGAAGTCCAAAAGTGGCACGTAAACTTTTTACTTCATTAAAAGGGTATGCAACATTACCTTGGTATAAATTGGTAATAAGCATATTTGTATATGGAGAATTAAAGTAGTTGGTTACGTTGCTTCTGTAATAAGTAAAACCCCAATCCAGTCTTTTCTTAAAATTTTGGTAGCTAAAAATAATATCCTTGTCCTTTAAGTCCGTTCCAAAACGAATACCGCCCATAAACTTATGATCCTCTAGTAAATCAGAAGTACCAATTCTTAAATTAAAGTTGAAATTATTTCCATTGTTTAATTGTATAGGGCCCGCACCACCTGCATAAGGCTGGTATCTATTGAGTAATAAATTATTTGAAAAACCACTTAAAATATAATCACTACTAAATTTAAGTCGGTAATCAAATAGCTTGGAATCGCTTAAAATGTTTTTTGCTTTAGCACTAAGTATTTCAGCTCTTTTTACAGAAAAACTATCTGTTGGCTCATCAGAAAATTCTGATTGAAAAAGATTGGCCAACGACGAAGTGTCCTTGGTTTTTTTATACACAATCGCTTTGCCTTCCTCTGCTCTTATGTCGTCCATTACTTTTTTCATGAAAGTAGTGGGCCTTAAATTAAGGTTTCGTTTTTTAAGTGCGATAGAGTCTACGCGTAATTTGTATAAGAATTTGTAATCGCCTTCGCGCCTAACTTCACTTACCTGTCCCTTGTCACCCGCTATTCTGGTTTCCAATAATGAGCTTTGGTAATTGGTAATAGGGAATGTGTAGGTAGAGTCTTTGTATACTTGAAAAAAACTAATGCTGTCTGGCTTTTCTTTTTGCCATGCATTTAAGGTAGAGTCAATTTCTTTTGGTGAGGCGTTACGAAGCATATCATCACCAATATGATAAAGTGTATCTAGTCCATTTCTTTGTGTTGCAAAAAATCCAGCCCATCTATTACCAACACCGTTTTCGTCTGCAACAAAGGTAAAGTGGTTGGTATTGTAGCCCATAGGGTAGCTAGCATTACCGTATTTTAAGTTGGTTAGCTGTGTAATTTGTTTGTTTTTGCTGCTATTTAAATAGTCAACCATAAATACGTTGAAATGATACCTGCTTGGTATAGCAGTATCTGCGCTAGGCGCGTATGGATTTGGCCTATTTGATGAAAATAAGATGCCCGATTTATTGGGAAAAGAAACAAAGCTTGGATGTAAATCGTCATAAACATCGTCTGTAAACTGCGTTAACTGGTTTTCTTCAATTTTATAGGTATAAATGTCGGTGTGGCCTTTGTTGACAGCACTCATAACAACATTGTTGCCATCTAACATAAATGAGGCATCTAAAATTTGATCGATGCCGGCAATTTTTTGCTTGAATCTTTTGATGCGGGTCACTACGTCGTAAACAAACATTTTTATGGAATTCTCTTCCGAATAAATCACGAGTAATTTGGTGCCTTTGTTGTCCCAAGCCATAATGGGATAATTTGGATTGATATCTCCTTGGTTGGTTCTCACGCCCGATTTTAGTAGCACACGCCCATCATAAAAATTTTCCATGAGCTTAACACTATATATGCCTCTGTTAAATTCTACAACTGCATAGTTGTTGCTTTTTGGATTTGGGTTGGCCTGAAATCTGAAATAATCTTTTTTAGAAACGTCTTCCGATATATTAAGTTGACCCTTTGGAGAATTTTTTCTTTGACGAATATCTTTTGCGTATTTATCTTGTTCATATTCCATGAACTCAGACAACACTTCTTTAAATTTCTTTTTACAAACCTTTAAAAAAGCACTATTTAAATTTTTATAAATCCTTGCTAAATAGAGTAGGTAAGTAATATTTTCTTTTCTATACTTGACGCCAATATAATGCCAAAAAGCATGTCCAGCAAGGGTTGGCTTGTCAAATGCAAACTGATAAAAGGTGTTGTACCTACCACTTAACATGGCACTTTTGAGTGCATCATCTTTTTCTACACTCCAGTTTTCGGCAGCATACATTACATAGCCATCGAGCATCCACTTTGGCAAATCAAGTAACGCTTGGTTGCTTGCAAATTCTCCAATATCTTCTCCAAATAATAAATTATCGGAAAGCACTTTTGCAATCCCTTCTTTAACTTGTTTTTTTAAATTGGCATGGTTGCCATCAAAGTAAACTACAATTTTATTGTTTACAAGTTTGGTTAATCCGCCAGCACTTTGCCAATCAGATCCAAGTCCTATATTGCTGCTCTTATAATCTTCATAGTTACTATACACAATGATATTGGCCCTACGTTGCAAAGAATATTCTACAAAATTTTCAATAGCGCCTAATTCCTGTTCGGCTACCTGTGCTACAAATTGACCAAGCGCCACACCTCCCTGCGAAGTATAGGTGTTAAAATTGGGTGATTGATGAAACTTCCACACCAGTTTTTTATACTGAACTCTATTTTTACCAAACTCTACAGCATTCACCTGTGCCTGACCAAAAACAGCCAAACTACTCATGATAAAAATTAGTCCTATTCTTTTCAATTTCATATCCGAACTTTAGTGTTTTAAAATTAGTCAATTACCTTGTAAAATTTTCATAAAACGCGCATGATCCACATCAAAGCCTTCACTTTTAGCCCAATTTCAGAAAATACCTATGTTTTATACAACGATGCGGGCAAAGCTGTCATTATTGACCCCGGTTGTTACTTCCCCGCCGAAGAAGAAACCCTACAAAACTTTATAACAGATAAGGGTTTAACACCCGTTTCCCTGCTCAATACCCATTGTCACCTCGACCATGTGTTTGGTAACAAATGGGTGCATGAAACCTATGGTTTAGAACTTCATGTGCACCCCAATGAAGCGCCTATGTTAGACCTGGCACCAATGTCTGGTGAGCGCTGGGGATTGCCATTTCAAAACTATACGGGTCCACTGCATTTTTTAAATGATGGAGACAAAGTGTTTTTAGATGATACCGAAATCCAAGTGATTCTAGCGCCTGGACATTCACCCGGAAGTATTTGTTTTTACCTGCCTAGTCAAGGTGATTTAATAGGTGGCGATGTTTTATTTAGAGGAAGTATTGGTAGAACCGATTTGCCTGGTGGCGACACTGATACCTTGTTAAACAGTATCCGCGAAAAGCTTTGGGTACTTCCAGATGAAACCGTTGTTTACTCGGGTCATGGAATAAAAACTACGATTGGATACGAAAAAAGAAACAACCCATTTTTGTAAACCCAATGTTATCTAACGCTGTAGGTTTTTAACAGCATAAGTCCCATGTTTTTATAGGGTGGTATGTAATCTTGAAAACTGATTTTTGCTTCGCCTTTTAGCAGGTCATTCATTTGTTTCCAAATGTCCTGCCAGTGTAGGCCCTGACCACTTTCAAGCTCTTCTGCTATTTTGCTTAAAAGTGCCGCATTGATGACGCCTTTGCCAATTTGTTTGCTCGCAATAATTTGGGCATTGGGAGCACGACTTAACACCGCCGATAATTTTTGATATCCTCCACAACTCCCTAGTAGCACAAGTTTGGCACTGCTATCAATGTTTGCAATGGTATGGTTTGCATAATAACTATGACCTCTATGAATAATGATGCTAGGTGTTATATATTCCGCTCTTAAGTGTGCCGTTAAACTGTCTTGTGCTTTTAAATCCAATTCGTTTTTTTCATCGAGCGGTTTATTTGCATAAATGCTCACTCTGCCATTTGCACTCGTTACACTAATCCAGTATTTTTTTTGAGTTATTTTCCAGCCTGGCTTATTAAAACGATTTATAAAAGCATTGAATATTTGTATGCCATCGGTATCTCCATAAAAATACTGTTTGATTACTACGTTTTTTTCATTGTCACGAAGCGTATTAAAATCAAGTTGTCTAAAAGAATGTTGTAGCGCTTCAATTGCAGGGTTTGTATTTTTATCTTGAATTACAGCTGTGCAAAGTGCATCTAGTGTTTGGTATAATTTGCTCTCATTGTATTTTCTTATTTCTGATAGCAATAAATGTTGAAGGCTTGTATCTGAAATACTCGAAAATGCGTCAGCTACATCTACGGCGTCTTCGATTGTAGGCGCAATATCTAAATCACGAACAAAATTACGCATGAGATCACTACTAGCTTCACCAGGCATTTGCGATAAAAAATGTTGCAGCACATTGTAATTAGCAGTTACTGCAATAAATTTTTTAAAAAAATCTTGATGAACAAGGGCTAGTAAATCACTTGTATTTTTACCAGCCATTTTTTTGATAATGAGTGGATAAACGCCTGATACAAAACTAGAAGTATAGAGTTCATTAGCCCCAAGTACTGTGATGTAGTATAGTTCCTGCGGTGTTAAATTCGCTAATTTTTTAAACCGAATTGTAGTTGATTGAGTTTGATGTAAGCCATTGATATCATTGACATATAGCTCCATTACGAGGCTTTTTAGCTTTGTCAAAAGTGCCGTTTCAGCTACTAAAAACTTACCTTCTTTTTTTCTTTGTACCTGCATTATGCGGGTGTCTACAAGTAGTTTAAAATAATTTTGGGTTTGATCTTCTGGTATCAGTGGCGTTATGGTATCGATACTTAATGTACTAGTATAGAGTTCGTCTAAAAATGGAAAATAGTAGCGCCCAGTTTTCATGTAAGCTAGTCTGCCAATCCATCTAACAAGTGGATGGTTAATAGATTGAATCTTTTTTCCAAGTGCACTTGGAGCAGCAGCGTAATTGTACACCATTTCTGCATTGTTAAATGCGGCAGCAATAAGTAAACTATCGGCATATCTATTGCTAGAAATTTCGGCGCCCTGCTTATCTAATATTTGCAAGATTTGATCCGGAAAATTTTGACATTTATTTAAAATCAATTGATCTCTGGCAGCTGCATAGCCAATATTATCTGTGAAAGAACCTGTTGATAGTAAAATATTTGCTACTGTATTATTTTCATTTTTTATTACCTCACTTATAGTAAGCCCTCTTGCGCTCAGTTGCATGGCGCCCGTATATGCACGAAATGCATTTACCACTTCCGCTGTATTTATTTTATTTGTTTTGAGTCCTGCATGTAATTCAAATAATAAATTGTTGATGCCCCTAAGCCACTTAAATTTTTCATTGTCACTAAGTGCGGTATTTGTTTCGATCCACTTTCTATTCTCAAAAATTTGAAGGCGTATGCTTTGGATTGTAGACGTATCTTTTACAATGGAAGGGTTTCGAATTAAACTTTGTTCGCTATTTTGGATATAGTCATGACTTAACTGCCTAATGGTAGGAATGGGCGGCATTGTTAAACCTAGCTCAGTGCTTTGAGCGGCTAGGTTCATACTGTAAAGTATGGCCATAAGCCAAAAGCCTATTTGAATGCAAGTAGCTTTGTATATGGTACCCTCATTTTTCATTTGAAATCTCGTAAAAATACAACCTTAAATACCAGTTAGATCCTAATTTTGTTGAATTGGTGTTAAAAGGCTTAACAATTACATAATATTCCTAAAAGACCCCTTTACCGCTCAAAAAAATTAGATTTGCTTAAATTTTACTTAAGTTATGGCTGCTGCCCCCACTAAAAAAATATTGATTGCCGACGACGAACCCGATATTTTAGAAATAGTAGGCTATAATTTACAAAAAGAAGGCTACGAAGTTCACACCGCAAAAAATGGCGACGAAGCCGTAGACCTTGCAAAAAAAATCAAACCCGATTTATTAATCCTTGATATCATGATGCCCAAAAAAACGGGCATCGAAGTTTGTCAATTGTTGCGTGCACAAACAGCCTTTAAAGAAACACTCATTATTTTTTTAACGGCAATGAGTGACGAAGCGTCTCAAATATCAGGGCTCGAAATTGGGGCAGATGATTATGTGAACAAACCCATCTCGCCAAAAGTGTTGGTGAGCCGGGTGAATGCATTATTTAGAAGGGTATTACCAAAAGAAACCTCGAGCGTATTACAATTTGGTTCGATGCAAATTGATACTGTAAAATTTATGGTAACCATTGCTGGAGATGAAAAAGTACTCGCTAAAAAAGAGTTTGAACTGCTTCATTTATTAGCCTCTAGGCCAGGTCGTGTTTTTTTACGCAATGAAATTCTTTCTCAAATTTGGGGCAACGAGGTAATTGTGGGTGACCGCACCATCGATGTGCATATCAGAAAAATCAGACAAAAATTAGGGGTCGATTGTATTACCACTGTTAAAGGGGTGGGATATAAGTTTGATTTACCTTAATTTGCAGCATGAAAAACCTTTCCATTCAGCAGTTGGCAGCTTTTGCTGCGGCTATTATAGCGCTTGGATTTTCATTGACCATTGGTTTTATTTACCATAGTTGGTTACGATTTTCTGTCACTTTTTTTTGTAGTTGGATTATCTCTTATCTATTGATTAGATATGTCTTTGAAATTTTCGTGAACCGAAAAATCAAACTCATTTACAAGCTTATTTATCAAACAAAGGCAACAAAAAGAGAAGAAACTTATTTCAAGTATATTTTACCTCAAAAAAAATTGGATGAAGTTGGCGATGAAGTGGCACAATGGGCTGAGCAGCGTAGTGCCGAAATCGAACAACTAAAAACCAACGAAAACTACCGTAAAGAGTTTTTACAAAATTTATCCCACGAAATTAAAACGCCCATTTTTGCCATTCAGGGCTATGTAGACACCCTACTAGATGGAGCTCTCGATAATCCGGAAACAGCTGTACGCTTTTTAAAAAATACGTCTAAAAATGTAGACCGGATGGTGAACCTGGTAAAAGATCTAGACGAAATAGCAAAACTTGAAATGGGTGAGCAGCCCCTCAATAAAAATTTATTTGTTGTTCAAGAATTGATCAAAGAAGTGTTTGAGGCATTGTCAATTAAGGCGGCCAAACAAAATATCACTTGTAGTTTCAAAAAAGGATCGGAAGGTCAAACAACTGTATTTGCAGATAAAGAAAAAATTAGACAGGTACTTAATAATTTGGTTGTAAACGCAACAAAATATGGAAAGCAGGATGGTTCCATAGTAGCAAGTGTTTACAAAACCGACGAAGACCATGTACTCATCGAAATAAGTGATGATGGTATTGGAATTGCCGAAGAGCATTTGCCACGCATTTTTGAACGTTTTTACAGAACAGATAAAGGGCGCAGCAGAGACGCTGGTGGTGCAGGTATTGGACTTGCTATTTGTAAGCATGTTATAGAAGCGCATGGCCAAACCATTCATGTGCGTAGTAAATTAGAAATTGGAACTACTATTGGATTTACGCTTGCAACAACTGCATAATTCTTTTCTTATTTTGCCTATCTCTGCCTAATTTGCATCTATAATACATAGATGTAATGGCAAAAATTTTAGTAACAGGCGGTTGTGGTTATATTGGTTCACATACCATTGTAGATTTATTAGCAAATGGGTTTGAAGTTATCTCCATCGACAACCATGCTAGGTCTAGTAATTACGCCATTGCAGCGATCGAAAAAATTACAGGAACGCGTATCAAAAACTACGAGGTAGATCTAAAAAGCTTTGATGATACTTTGGCTGTTTTTCAGGAAAACCCGGACATCGCTGGTATCATTCACTTTGCGGCGTATAAGGCCGTTGGCGAATCGGTAGAGGAGCCACTATTTTATTACGAAAACAATATTGGATCACTTGTAAATGTTTTAAAGTGCGTTCAAGAATTTGATATTCCTCATTTTGTATTTTCTTCATCTTGTACGGTGTATGGTAACCCTGACGCTTCTCCTGTTACCGAAAATTCGGAGGTTAAAAAAGCAGAGTCGCCCTATGGTGCTACCAAACAAATGGGCGAAGAAATACTTCGAAACATAGCAGCAGCAGGCGGTGCCAACGTTATTTTACTACGTTATTTTAATCCAGTAGGTGCACACCCTTCTGCACTGATTGGCGAACTTCCAATTGGTCGACCACAAAATTTAGTGCCTGCTATTACACAAACTGCCATTGGCAAACTTCCAAAAATGATGGTGTATGGTAATGATTATCCTACCCGTGATGGAAGCTGTATTAGAGACTATATTCATGTATGTGATATTGCCAGTGCACATACACTCGCTTTGCAATATTTATTAGCAGAAAAAAATACGGATGCCTGCGAAGTATTTAATTTAGGCACGGGTAATGGTATTTCTGTTCTTGAAGCCATCACTACTTTTGAAGCAGTAAGTGGCACTACATTAAATTATGAAATTGGCCCGCGTAGGGCTGGTGATATTGTGGCCATTTATGCCAACAATGAAAAAGCCATCAATAAATTAGGATGGAAAATTAATTATACCATCGAAGATATGATGCGTACAGCTTGGGCTTGGGAAAAAGAGGTACAACTAAAAGAGTCGATTGTAAAAAACTAATTATTGTACGAGCATTTTTTCGGCGTTTTCGGCCATTTGTAAAGCCTCAATAAATTCTTCAATTTCACCTCCAATAACAGCGTCTAAATTGTACGATGTTAAACCAATGCGGTGGTCTGTAACCCTACCCTGTGGCCAGTTGTAGGTTCTTATTTTAGCACTTCTATCGCCGGTACTAACAAGTGTTTTACGCCTTGTGGAAATTTCTTCTTCTTGTTTGCGTACCTGCTCTTCGTATAATTTTGTACGAAGCATGTTCATGGCTTTTTCGCGGTTACCAAGTTGCGAACGCTCCGTTTGACAAACTACTACAACACCGGTAGGGATATGCGTTAAAAAAACTTTTGTTTCTACTTTGTTTACGTTTTGTCCACCAGCACCACCACTACGTGCGGTTTCCATTTTTACATCACTCTCTTTTAATTCAAAATCCACTTCTTCTGCTTCGGGCATTACTGCAACTGTTGCAGCGGATGTATGCACGCGACCTTGTGTTTCTGTGTTAGGAACCCTTTGTACGCGGTGTACGCCACTTTCAAATTTTAGAGTGCCATATACATCTTCACCGGTTACTTCTAATATTACTTCTTTGTAGCCACCAACAGTACCTTCACTTTCACTCACCACGGCTGTTTTCCAACCTTTTTTAGCACAGTAACGTAAGTACATGCCTAGTAAATCTCCTGCAAACAAACTGGCTTCGTCTCCACCGGTTCCTGCTCTAATTTCTAAGATGGCATTTTTATCGTCCTGAGGATCTTTAGGAATTAATAGTTTGGTTAATAACGCTTCTAGTTCCTCTTTTTTTATTTCTAAATCAGGTAATTCCATTTTAGCCAACTCGCGCATATCTTCATCACTGCTATTTTGGCTCTCTTTAGCAAAACTATAATCGGCAAGTACGCGAACGTAGGCTTCGTAAGGCTGTACGATTTTTTCCAAAGAACGATACTCCTTACTGTAGGCCCCAAATTGTTTTTGGTCATTGATGATTTCGGGATTGGTAAGGGCAATACCTACCTGGTCAAAACGGGCTTTTATGGCTTCTAACTTATCGAGCATAGCTTATTTCAGTTCTCTTTGGAGGGCAAATTTACGTTATTCAGGTGGAGATTTTCAACCTAAATGAGCCTAAAGAATACTTATCTTCCCGTATAATTTTAGGTATATGCGTAATAAACTGTCTTTGGTTCTGTTTTTAATTGCTTTTGTAACTGTTTCGGTTGGGGCTCAAATGCCTGGCCAAACGGCTGATATCCTTATTAAAAATGCCAAAATTTTGGATGGTACAGGAAACTCGTGGTTTTATGGCGATATCGCAGTAAGTGGCGGTAAAATTTTGCAGATAGGAAAATTGAGTGGGTGGAATGCTAAAAAAGTGATTGATGCAACCGGACTCGTAGCAGCGCCCGGTTTTATTGATGTGCATACCCACATCGAAGGAGATGAAGTGAAAAATCCAGAAGCCACTAATTTTATTTATGATGGCGTTACAACGGTTATAACAGGTAACTGCGGTTCGTCAGATGCAAACATTGGGAGGTACCTGCGTAAAATTGATAGCTTACAAACATCAGTAAATGTAGCGGCACTTGTTGGACACAATGATGTTAGAAAAAAAGTAATGGGAAGAGCCAGCAGAAATCCTACCGAAGAAGAAATGCAGGCCATGGAAACCATTGTTGACAAAGCCATGCGTGATGGAGCTGTTGGTATGAGTACCGGTCTTATTTATATTCCGGGCACTTATTCTACCACCGAAGAAATTGTTCGTTTAGCAAAAGTTGCAGCAAAATATAATGGCGTTTATGCATCACATATGCGTGATGAAGGTGATAGTGTGGTGGCCGCCATCGAAGAAGCTTTGTACATTGGCAGTACTGCAAATTTGCCTGTGCAAATTTCTCATTTCAAAGTAAGCGGTCAACAAAACTGGGGCCGTAGCGCCGAAACCTTACCGCTCATTTTAAATGCGCGAAAAAATGGCCTTGATGTAACCATCGATCAATATCCGTACACAGCAAGTAGCACTTCATTAAGTACACTCATGCCAGACTGGGTACTTGCCGATGGTCAAGACTCAATAGTAGCAAGGCTTGCAAACCCTGCTATCAGAAAAGAAGTAGCTAATTATATGTTAGCGCGACTTGCGAAAAGAAAGCTTAAGCACTTTAGTTATCCGGTGGTTGCCTACTTTGCAAAAGACACGACACTCAATGGAAAAAGCATCGAAGAAGTGAATTTATTTTTAGGAAATAAGCATACTGCTAAACAGGAAGCAGAAACGATAATTCAGATGATGGAAAAGGGCGGCGCGTCTATGGTATTTCATGGCATGAGTGAATCAGACATTAAAGCCATTATGCGTTATCCATTTAATATGTTTGCTTCTGATGCAAGTATTAGGGTATACAATGAAGGGAATCCGCATCCAAGAGGTTATGGTACCAATGCAAGGGTGTTAAAAAAATATGTGCGTGAAGAAAATGTTATTGGATTAGAAGAAGCAGTGCGCCGCATGACTTCACTGCCTGCACAAAAATTTGGCTTTACAAATAGAGGGTTGCTTCGTCAAAATTTTGCTGCAGATATTGTTTTATTTAATGAAGCAGAAGTTGGCGACAAATCCGAATATAAAAATCCGCATCAATACGCTGTAGGGTTTAATTACGTGATTGTAAATGGCGTTGTTACCGTTGATGCAGGCGTGCACACGGGAGCTAGGGCAGGCGTAGCTATTAGAAAATAGTTATTCTTGAATATTTATTCCTGAATTTGTTTTTGAAAGCTAATATGGTACTCCTGAATTTGGCTTGGGTTTGTTGGTGTTAAAGTGAAACTAATTTTTATGGTTCCATTTTTTGCATGCAAATAATAGTAGCCGCGTAATTCATTTTCTGGTATCATATCACCGGTTTTATGTACCGCTCCAGCCGCATCAAAAATGCTAGTTGCCTCTTTAATGAGCGCATCTATTTTATAGTCATCAAAAAAGTTTTCGGCAAACAAATTAGAAGCTGCTGCATTTTTCCAACTAGGTAAGAACTCCGTTAATTTTGCTTGCGCATTTTTTAATATGGAAGATGCCGGTAAAATTCTAGGCTGTAAATCAACAGTACCCATTCTTAAAAGCGTATCAATAACCATGGTATTAAACAATGCAGTTGGCGCATAAGTTACATTTGCAAGTAGTATAACGCCGAGTCCATACTCAGGAAGGATTCTCCAATTGCTACCAAATCCGGGAAGACCACCGCTATGCGCAATACTGGTGCGGCCCGAACAATCTTTTAACCAGCTTAATCCATAACCATAGGCGGCCGTTGTTGCGCAGGCTCTACCAGAAGGGTATTTATAATTAGCATTGAGTCCTATAAATCTGCTAGGCTGGTGCATTTCTCGAATGCTGCTTCTTTTGATAGGTCCTGTTTCAATATTGTTTCTAGGAGGCCACGCGTCTAAATGAAGTGATACATATTTACTAAAAGATGCTACACTTGTAATCATGCCACCCATGGCGCCATAAATACCATCATGTAATAATGGCTCTTCTGTCCAATTATTATTAATCCATCTGTATCCATGTGCGAGCTTTGCATCATCAATGCTGGAAAACTCCCAGCTGGCTTCCATGTTAAGTGGCTTCCATATATTTTCTTTAATGTAAGCGCCGTAATTTTTACCTGTTACTTTTTCTATGATATAACCAAGCATGGTAAAACCTACATTGCTGTATTCATAAGACAAACCAGTAGCGGTAGAAAAATGTATTCCTTTTTTGATGAAGGCTAAAAATTCTTGAGACGTTTTTTCTAGTTGACGGTCTCCCCACGGATTGTCTTCTGGAAATCCTGCCGAGTGCGTGAGTAAATCTCTAATTGTAATGGGAGCAGCATCTTGTGTGAGCCCTTGATTTTTTAATTCTGGAATGTATTTACTCACGGCGTCATCTAAATGTAATTTACCCTCATCCCTTAATTTCACAATCGCCATCGCAGTAAAGCTTTTAGACATTGACGCTATTCTAAACATACTAGCCGTGGTTGCAGGTGTTTTGTTGCCCAAATTGCTATAGCCACCGCTTGTTGTATATACTAGCTTTCCGTCTAGTACAATGCCAAAACTGTAGCCTGGAAAATGATTGTCGGCTGCATATTTTTGAACCATTTTTTCAACCACCGGAAATGCAGTACTTAATTTTTCGAGTCTGTTACTGTCTTTAAAAAAAGGAGGCAAATAACCTTCTTGTGCCGAAATAAAAAATGGTAGCAACCCAAAAGCTGCTACCATTTTAAATATCAATAATTTATTTTTTTGCATTAATCTCTACTTGATAGTTTGCTAAGTAATCTTAAGATTTCTAAATATAACCATACAATGGTTACCATCAATCCAAAAGCAGCATACCATTCCATAAATTGAGGCGCACCACGCTGGGCCCCTTGCTCAATCATATCAAAATCTAAAATTAAATTGAGCGCAGCAATCGCAACAATAAATAAGCTAATGCCAATACTTAACATTGAGTTATCTCTAACAAAACTTACGTCTACGCCAAATAAGCCAAGCACCCAAGTAAGTAAATAAAAGATAGCGATACCAAGCATGGCGCTCATGATCATCGATCTAAACTTCTCGGTAGGTTTAATAATTCTAAAGTTGTAGAGTAAAAACATAGCAACAGCCACTCCAAAAGTGAGGCCTACAGCTTGTACAACTATACCTGGATAAAAAGCATCGTTAAACACTTTAGAAATAGCGCCTAAAAATAAGCCTTCAAGTATGGCATAGGCAGGAGCCAGTGCAGGTGCCCAATTGGGTTTAAATGTGATTGCAAGGGCTGTGATTAGTCCACCTATAACACCCACAATCATAAGGGTTTGTGCAAGTGAAGGATTGTTTTGATCAATTAAATGCCAAGTGTAACCAGCGCCAGCAATTACACCAATAAGCATGAGTCCAAATTTGTTCATGGTGCCTCTCACAGACATGGTGCCTGCTGCGTTAGCCTGGGCGTGACCCACCTTATCAAACATTTTTTCTGAAAGGGTTGGATTTCCTGATTCAAATAGTGCCATGGTTGTTTAATTTTTGTTACCCAAATATACAATAAGATTCATTTTCAAAGAACCCTCTTTTCAATACTTTAACAGTTAAAAAACCATTGGCTACCTCCTCAGTAAATTGTAACTTTACCGCAATTATAGAAGCTCATGGAAAAGAAGGAAACACTACTACAGGACGTCGTAATTAAGTTTGCTGGTGACAGTGGAGACGGTATGCAATTAACCGGTCAGCAGTTTACCAATAACACGGCATTACTGGGTATCGACCTTGCTACTTTTCCTGATTTCCCCGCCGAAATTCGTGCCCCTATCGGCACCCTTCCAGGTGTGAGTGGATTCCAATTACGTTTTTCTAGTGACCGCGTTTTTACACCAGGTGATGATTGTGACGTACTCGTTGCGATGAACGCAGCTGCTTTAAAAGTTAATTTAAAAGCCATTAAAAAAGGCGGAAAAATAATTGCCAACGTAGATGGATTTGACGCCAAAAATTTACGCTTAGCCAATTATCCAGATGGCGTGAACCCCTTAGAGGACGGCAGTTTGGAGGGTTTCGAACTTATAAAAGTAGACGTTACCAAACTTACCCGCGAAGCATTAAAAGACTTTACTGACCTGGGTACCAAAGAAAGAGACCGTGCAAAAAACATGTTTGTACTAGGTCTTATTTATTGGATGTACAACAGAAATTTAGACAACACCATTACTTTTTTAAATGAAAAGTTTGGTAAAAAAGATACCATCCTGCAAAGCAATATTAAAGTGTTGCAAGCGGGTTTTAATTATGGTGATACCACCGAAACTTTTTCGAGCCGTTATAGGGTAGAAAAGGCAAAAATGATTCCCGGAACCTATCGTAGTATCATGGGTAACCAGGCCCTTTCGATGGGATTAATTGCGGCTAGTCAAAAATCGGGGTTATCTATTTTTTTAGGTACTTATCCGATTACGCCTGCTTCCGATATTTTACACGAACTCAGTAAGCATAAGGCTTTTGGGATTAAAACCTTTCAGGCCGAAGATGAAATTGCCGGCATATCGGCAGCCATTGGAGCTAGTTATGGTGGTTCTATTGGCGTAACCACTACATCTGGGCCAGGTATGGCGCTTAAAACAGAAGCGATGGGTCTTGCTGTAATGCTCGAGATTCCACTTGTGATCATTAATATCCAGCGTGGTGGTCCATCAACCGGACTTCCTACCAAAACAGAGCAAAGTGATTTGTTGCAAGCGTATTATGGTAGAAACGGCGAATGTCCAATGCCTGTTATTGCATCTTCTACACCCAGCGATTGTTTTGATGCAGCCTATGAGGCAGTGCGCATAGCTGTGCAACATATGACGCCAGTTATACTATTAAGTGATGGTTATATTGCCAATGGCGCAGAGCCTTGGAAGTTTCCAGTTGCCGCAGATTTAGCCCCGATTCAAGTAAGTTTTAAAACAACACTTGATGAAGGTGAAACCAAGTTCATGCCGTACAAAAGAGATGAAAAATTAGTGAGGCCATGGGCCGTTCCTGGCACTGCAGGTTTTGAACACCGTATTGGTGGCATCGAAAAGCAGGATGTTACGGGTAACGTAAGTTACGATCCGGAAAATCACCAACATATGGTGAACACCCGTCAGGCCAAAGTAGATAAGATTGCCGATTATATTCCACTTCAACAACTAGATAGTGGTCCGGAAACTGGAAAAGTACTCGTTCTAGGTTGGGGCTCTACCTATGGTGCGATCAAAACAGCTGTTACAGAATTACAAGCAGCAGGACACGCGGTAAGTCATGCACATATTAAATACATGCGTCCGTTTCCAAAAAATTTAGGAAGTATTATTGCAGGATTTGATAAAGTATTAATCCCTGAACTTAATAATGGTCAACTCATTAAAATAATAAGAGACCAGTATTTAGTAGATGCAAAAGGATACAATAAGGTAATGGGTATTCCGATTACCAAAACCGAAATTATTGATACGGTACTAAATATGTTGTAGGCTAGTCTTTATTACCCGCCGAAAATATTTGATCTACAGCGCCTCCAAGCATTGGAAATTTCTCTTTTACAAAACCTGCGATGGTTGCAATGGCTTGTTGTGCTTGCTCTGGTGTTAGGGCCGCTTCTTTAACTAGGCGTTCTACTAATTCGTTCATATCAATTTGTTTTAAGCAACTTTTAAAGAACTCAGTTTACTCTTGCTAAACTTTTGTTCTGCGTAATCAAGGGTTACCGTAAATTTTTTGGTATCGGTGCCTGGAAGTTCAAACATCGCGTCTGTCAAAATACTTTCGCAAATACTTCTTAAACCTCTTGCGCCAAGTTTGTATTCCATGGCTTTACCTACCATAAAGTCAAGCACTTCGTTTTCAATAATAAGTTCAATGCCTTCTAGTTCAAATAAACGGTTGTATTGTTTGAGTAACGAGTTTTTAGGCTCCGTTAAAATGCTGCGCAAGATGCCAGCATCAAGTGGCTCAAGGTGCGTTACTACTGGAAGTCTTCCGAGCAATTCAGGAATGAGTCCAAAACTTTTTAAGTCTTGCGCATTGATAAATTGCAATAAATTTTTTCTGGCGTTTTCCTGCTCGTCTTTATTAACGCTAAAGCCAATGGCATTGGTATTAATACGTCTAGCAATTACTTTATCGATACCATCAAAAGCACCACCGCAAATAAATAAAATATTTTTAGTGTCTACTTTGATCATTTTTTGTTCGGGGTGCTTACGTCCACCCTGCGGTGGTACGAGGGCTTCGGTGCCTTCTAGCATTTTTAATAAACCTTGCTGAACACCTTCGCCACTTACGTCACGCGTAATAGAAGGGTTGTCTCCTTTGCGCGCGATTTTATCAATTTCATCTACATAAACAATACCTCTTTCGGCAGCTGCTACATCGTAATCACAATTTTGCAATAAACGCGTAAGCATACTTTCAACATCTTCACCTACGTATCCGGCTTCTGTAAAAACAGTGGCATCAACAATCGCAAACGGAACATTTAAAATTCTAGCAATGGTTTTAGCGAGCAATGTTTTTCCGGTTCCGGTTTCACCCACCATGATAATATTGCTCTTTTCAATTTCAACATCATCTGCTTGTGGCTTTTGTGCCACACGCTTAAAGTGATTGTATACCGCTACCGATAAAATCTTTTTTGCATCGTCTTGACCAATGATATACTCGTCTAAAAACTTTTTTATTTCTAATGGCTTGCGCACATTGAGTTTAAAGTTGCCTTTATCACCTTCTTTTTTAACCGTTACTTCTTGCGCAATAATTTCTTGTGCATGCTCTACACAGTTTTCACAAATGTGCGAGTGTTGGCCTGCAATAAGAATTTTTACCTCATCGCGACTTCTTCCACAAAAAGAACAGGTTAATTGATTTGCTTTTGCCATAAAACGGTTGCTCCTTATATCTTTTCTAGTACACTATCTACAATGCCATACGCCACAGCCTCTTTGGCATCCATCCAATAATCACGGTCAAAATCTTGCATGATTTGATCTACTTTTTTGCCACAGTTTTCTGCTAAAATACGCGCGCCAATTGCTTTGGTTTTTATGATTTGTTCGGCTTGAATTTCAATGTCAGCACTGGTGCCCTGCATATATCCACCAAGGCTTGGTTGATGAATCATTACTTCGCCGTGCGGATAAATATAACGCTTGCCTTTAGCACCTGCGCTTAATAAAATAGAACCCATGCTAGCCGCAAGACCCATACATATCGTAGATACCGGGCTTTGAATAAGTTTCATGGTATCGTACATGACCATGCCACTTGTTACAACACCACCTGGGCTATTGATATAAAATTTAATTTCGGCACCTGGCTTATCTGCGTCTAATAACAATAGTTTGTTTACTACTTCTTTAGCAGATTTATCATCTACCACACCCCATAAATAAACGGTTCTCTTTTCAAAGAAAAGTTTTTCCATTTTTTTCATGAGCATGCCATTATTTTCAGGCTTGTCTTCTTTTACACTTTCTTCCTCGTCGTTCATGAGGTAAGGATTTACAATATATTTTAAGTCTGTCATGATCTTATTATTTATTTTCTTTGCGTGGGTTGGTTAATAAAACTTCATCTACCAGTCCATATTCTTTTGCATCAGCGGCGGTCATCCAAAAATCTCTATCGCTGTCTTTTGCAATAGTAGCTTCGTCTTTGCCAGTATGATGCGCAGTAATTGCGTATAATTCTGATCTTAATTTTTTAATTTCTCTTGCTGTGATTTCAATGTCAGTTGCTTGACCACCAATCGCACCACTTGGTTGGTGCATCATGATACGACTATGCTTAAGTGCGGTACGTTTTCCCTTAACACCAGCGCACAATAAAATTTGTCCCATACTTGCAGCCATGCCTGTACAAATTGTGGCAACGTCTGGTCCAATAAATTGCATGGTATCATAAATCCCTAGTCCTGCATAAACGCTTCCACCTGGGCTATTGATATACATTTGAATATCGCGCGTGCGGTCGGTGCTTTCTAAAAACAACAATTGAGCCGTTACAATATTGGCAACATAATCGTTGATGCCTTCACCTAAAAATATAATACGGTCCATCATTAAACGTGAAAACACATCCATGCTTGCCACGTTCATTGGGCGCTCCTCAATAATGTATGGGGTAAGGTTTGTTACCTGCTGGTAATTATGCAAAGTGGCACTACTAATACCTCTATGTTTTACCGCATATTGCTCAAATTCTTTTCCTAGATTCATATACTTTAAATTTCGCTTTGAAGATAAGTTATTTGCTTTTTCGGTTGCCTAGAACAGTGGCAAATACTATGCAATTTTTTTGCCAAAAGACAAGTAGTCAGGTTTTTTAACCTGATTTCATAAAAAAAGCCGGGTTACCCCAGCTTTTCTCTATGTTTTGATGAGATTAGTGGCGGTGATTGTGCAATTTCTTAGCAAAATCTTCGGCACTAATGCTTTCTTCTTTGGCAGTTACTTGTGTTTCAATGATGCCAAATAATTTTTCGGTACTGATGCGGTGGTAGCTATCCTCCACAAATTTGCGGTCTTGCATCATGCGGTTTGCATAATCTTCTACCCATTGTTGGTTATCACCTAGTGCACCTAATTGACCACCCATGTAGCTAAACAATTGCTGCTTCGCAAAATCACGGATATCGTCAGGCATTACTTCAATTTTATTATCGGCAGCTAATTTGCTACTTACAAGTGTCCATTTTAATTGACTAGCAAAGCTTGGATAATCTGCTTCAGCTTCTGCTTCTGTTTTTGGTTTTTCGCCACCTGTTTGTAACCAACGCTTTAAGAATCCTTCTGGTAATTCCATTGGGGTATGGTCTACAAAGTGGTGGTAAATTTGGTCGTGAATTTGATTGCGAGACTGTGCATCATAATACGCTTCCATTTCCTTTTTTACTTCTGCTGTAAATTCTTCGGCTGTTGCAATAGCAGCGTTTGGATACACGCTTGCAAAAAATTCAGCGTTCATTTCTGCTTTTTCTACTAGACCTACTTTAGTAATTTGTAAGCTAAAATATTTATCAGCATCTGCATCTGTTAAACCTAAATCTGCTAAAATAGCTTCTTTCTCTTTCGTTTCAAACGCTTTGCCCAATTGCAATACAACGTTATCATCGTTTTTCTTGCCGATTAAATTTTTTCTAAACTTAGGCTCAAAATATTTAACGAGTAAAGAGTTGTCTTTGGTAATACCGCCTTCAATAGCAGCACCTGATTTATCGCACTCTATAAATTTTACATTTAAAACGTTGTCGTCACCAGTTACGGCTTCAGGCTCTGTCATTTTGCCGCTACGAATTTGTAAACGCTCAAGTTCGTCTTGTAACATTTGATCCGTAACATTTATTTTGTAACGTGTAACTTTTACTTTTTTAACGTCAATATCAACTGCTGGCTTAAGTCCAATTTCAAAAGCAAAAGTGTAGCTTTCTGGATTGTTAACGTCCATGTTGCGTAATTCGCTATCAAGCGGGAGTGGCTGTGCAAAAATATCTAGCTGCTCAGCTTGTAAATAGCTATTAAGTTCGCTCTCAACTGTTTTTAAAACCTCATCTGTAAAAACGCTTTGACCGTACATTTTTTTCACAAGTCCTGCAGGCACCATTCCTTTTCTAAAACCAGGGATGTTTGCTGTTTTTGCATATTTTTTAAGGCTCAATTCAAAATTGCCTAAGTAGTCTGCCTTGTCTAAGGTTACTGTTAATTTGTCTGTAAGCTTTGCAATGTTCTCTCTAGTAACTTTTGCCATGTCTTCTTATTTATAAGGGTTTGCCTGAGGCCCAAATAGGCCAAAGGGGTTAAATGGGCTGCAAAGGTAAGAATTGTAGGCTAAAAACAGCTCTATTATTTGCCAAAAGCGGCAATATTGCTGCTAAAGATCTTTACGGCGATGGCTAGTAAAATGACGCCAAAAAACTTCCGAACGGCCATTAAACCACCTTCTCCTAGGCCTTTTTGGATCCAATTCAACGATTTAAGTACTACAAATACGATGATTAGGTTTACTAGAATACCCGATAATATGTACACTTCTTCAAAATTCGCCTTTAAAGACATGATGGTGGTAAGGGTTCCGCTTCCGGCAATAATGGGGAAGGCAATGGGTACCATGGTACTGGATTTGGCGTCTTTGTCGCCTTTAAAAATTTCGTGACCAAGCACCATTTCGAGGCCTAATAAAAAGATAACCACCGATCCGCCCACAGCAAAAGACCTGATGTCGAGACCTAATATGTTTAAAAAAGGCTTGCCAACAAACAAAAACGCAATCATGAGGGCCCCAGAAATGAGGGTGGCATTTCCAGATTTAATGCCACCCATTTTTTCTTTCAAGGATATTAAAAGTGGAATGGATCCCACAATATCTATAACCGCAAATAAGGTAAATGTAACGGTGATGAGTTGGTCAAATTGAAAGTTCATACTTATAAGTATTGGTACCCTTACAAATATAACTAATTATTTTACCAAGAAAAAACAGCCCCAATACTTGCATTAAATGGCATGGTTGTAAAACCATACACTTCGTAATATTTGGTATTGGTAAAGTTTTGGATATCGGCAGTAAAGCGCCAGTGTTTGTTAAGCTGATACCCGGCATTTGCAGCGAGTGTTACATAAGATGCTAATAGTACATCGGGGGCGGCATAACCACCTACATCTCTTCTTTTGCTGGCGTACCTGCCCGTAACTTCTAGGCGAAGTTTTGTATTAATCTGCGCGCTTACACCCATATTTAATTGATGCGCGGGTCTGCGTAAAAGATAATTATAAGTAATGGTGTCTTTATTGGTGATTCTGTTTTGCGTGGTTTCTTTTCCTTGTAAATACGTATAGTTAGCAAAGGCGCTTAACTGATTTGTAATCGATTTTCTGATTTCAAATTCTAAACCATTTACCGCCTGCTTTACATAATTAAAATACTGGTAGTTGATATAATTATAATCGATACCATTAGCCGTTTGTCTATTAAAATAAACAAGTCTGGTTTGAAGCGTTTTGTTTTGATAACTTAAACCAGCTTCATAGCTCGTTGCTTTTTCTGGGTCAAGCTTGTCATTGATGCTAATTTGGTAGAGCGATGGCGCTTTAAAACCGGTTGACACACTCGCAAACATTCTTGTGTTTGCACTTAATGCAAAAGATGGATTTAAAGTAAATGTTTGGTTGTTACCATACACCGAATGTTTGTTGCCGCGGCCGCCTAATTCAAGTGTTAATTTTTTATTGAGGCTGGTGTAAAGCAGTGATCCGTATAGTGCAGACTGCTCCGCAAATCTTGTAGGATCATTAAAATTATAAGGCCCCCAACCGCTAATAGATGCATAATTTTGACTGTAAGATCCTTTTCTGTAATCGATGCCCAGTAAGGCTGTTAGCCTATCAGATAATTTTACACTCGTAAAAATTTCTGCGTAATCGGATGCAGCAGCATAATCGTTTTTTTCAAACCAGTTGCTTGTTTTATGCGCACTATCATTTAAAAAATGTCGGTCTAATGTGTTGTGCTGATAGGTGCCCGTAATTTGCCAATTATTTTTTTTGTATACAAAGCCAGTGCCCACAAGTAAGCTGCTATTGGTAATGGTAAAATCTCTATCATCTCTAAAAATACCTGCGTCTACACCCGCTTTGTATTTATTGTACATGCTAAATGCTTTGAATGACAAATGCTCGGTAGCTGCGTAGTTGAGTTGTCCATGTAACGCAGTTCCATTGTAGGCATCAGCATCAAAATTATTTTTTCCGGTGGTGTCGATAGCGGCAGAAAATCCTTTTGAATTTGTTTGCGCAAGCCTAGCACTATAGGTCCATTTATTTTTTTTACCAGCTACCTGTAGATTGTTTTTTACGGTTCCAAAACTACCAAGTATAGTGCTGGCATTAATTTGTAGTGGCTTTGAAATGTCTTTACTTGTTGTAATAATATTGATAACACCTGCAATCGCATCGCTACCATAGAGTGTAGATTGTGCACCTCTGCAAATTTCGATACGTTCAATACTGTTTGTTGCAAAAAGGTTTAAATCCAAATCATTGTTAATAAATGAAGGATCATTGACAGGTATGCCATCAAGTAAAACCAGGGTTCTACCGCCGGATGCGCCGCGCGTGAAAATCGTTTGAACACTTCCTGCATTGTTACTAGCGCCATTAACCGTAACACCTACTTGTTCTTGAAGTAGGGTTGCTAAATTTTTGTTGCCCATTTTTTCCAAATCGGCCTTGGTAATAACAGTAACCACTTTACCAGTGGTAGATTGTTTTTGTGCCATTTTATTGGCGGTCACCACCACTTCGTCGAGGGTTGTGGTGTCTTGTTGTGCGCTTACCATTTTCGCTGAAAATAGTAAGCTGAGGAGCATTAATTTTTTGCCCATTGTTTGTTTTTTTTTAATTTGAACAATGAGCTTTCAAGAGTTAAAACGGTAGAAACATAAATAGCCGCTGTTACAGCATTTACATTCCATGCTTTTCGCCCGAAAGCCGTGAATGATGGTTTGTGACTGGCAGGTCTTCTGGCTCACGCGCTTCCAACGGGCCTTCCCATTCTAGATTAGAACAGTGGCTGAGGTGTTGGTTGCCTATTTGCGTTTACAGCTACGGGGATAGCGCAAGACTTACACTTGCTTCCCTTTTAATTCCGAAATATTCGAAAACCAATTACAAAACGAAAGTAGCACTTCTATTTGTAAGGCTTATAAATTGATAGTCTTTAGTTTTGCACCAAGCGTTGAAAACTCCCTAAAAGTTTACTACATTTAAGCCCACACTATATTATATGCAATCGAAACAAAAATTGAATTTATTTAGCTTCACCATGATTGTGGTAGGCCTTGTAATTGGGATGGGAATTTTTAGAACCGCAGCTACGAGTGCCAAAGACGCCATAGCACCTTCGGTATATTTTAGTGCCTGGATTGTGGGCGGTATCGTTGCTATGTGTGGGGCGCTTACCTATGCCGAAATTGGAAGTAGATACCCGGTTACGGGTGGATATTATAAAGTATTTTCTTATGCGTATCATCCAAGTATTGCATTTGCCATCAACTGTATTATTTTAATTAGTAACGCTGCTAGTTTAAGCGGTGTAGCACTTATTGGTAGTGGGTATATTGCTAAACTTTTTCCTGGACATAGCTGGACTGATATTGATAAGGCACTACTAAGTGTTGCAGCTATTTTAGTTTTTTATTTTATCAATTTGCGCGGATTAAAAATGAGTGCGCGTGCGCAAAATATTTTAATGCTTATAAAAATTACAATGATTTTGGTGATCATTGCCGCTTTATTTTTTCCGCATGAAACCCTTTTGCACGCCGCTTCTGCGCCGGTTGTTCCTGTAGCAAATATGGGTTGGATTCAAAGTTTTGGTATTAGCTTAATTGCCGTTTCATTTACCTATGGTGGCTATCAACAAACCATTAATTTTGGTAATGAAGTAGACAAACCATCACAAACAATACCAAAAGGAATATTCATTGGTATCGCTATTATCATTGGACTTTATTTACTCGCCAATTTTAGTTACTACATGATTATTGGCTTTGACAATATGAAAGGTGAACGTGAAATTGCGTATGCGCTCATCCAAAAAACTTTTGGTGATCAGGCCGCTAATATTTTTTCATTCTTTTTATTTTTTGGGGTGCTAGCTTATGTGAACGCACTACTTATGAGTAACCCTAGGGTCATGTATGCCATGAGTGCCGAAGGAACCCTCCCTGCTATATTTTCTAAACAAGACAAAAAAACAGATGTACTTGTTTTTTCATTGACCATTTTTGCGGCGGTCTGTATTGTGATTTTATTTTTTGCGCAAACCTTCGAAAAGATTTTAAACTTCACCATCTTTTTAGATTGCTTTGGTATGGTTGCTTCAAGTGCCGCTATTTTTAAGCTCCGCAGTAAAACAAAACACCTAGATGGTACGGGTATATTTAAAATGAAGTTATTTCCGCTGATCCCCTTATTTTTTATAGCCAATTACCTTTTTGTGGGGGTGAGTATCGCTTTTCAAACCCCAGAAACAGCAGGTGTTGGCGTAGCGGTGTTGGCAGCCTTTATGCTACTCTATTTTATGACCGCCCGGTACCGAATAACGCCTTCCCAAACCGGGTAGTAGCCAATTTCACCCTTCATAACACATAAATAGCCAAAATACCGCCTTTCTTTCCGTCTGTCTAAATTTTAAGGCTAAGGGCATTGAATGCATTATTTTTGTAGTTCTATGAAATCATTATTTACCCTACTTGCTGCCTTATTTGTGTTACAGGCACAGTCCCAAACCGAAAAGTGGGACCTTAAACGTTGTGTAGAATATGCGACCAGCCACAACATTTCTGTTAAACAAGCCGATATTCAGGCCCGAATTGCTGGGATACAAGTTAAACTCTCAAAATTAGCTTTATATCCTTCTGTTTCAGGTAACTCAGGTATGGGCGTTCGTTTTGGTAGATCTATTGACCCTACCACCAACGCCTTCGCCACCACACAGTTTTTATTCCAAAACATTGGTTTATCTGGAGGCATGCAACTTTATAATTATGGTAGTCTTAAAAACAGTGTTGCCGTTGCAGATTTAAATGCAAAAGCAGCCCTTGCAGATATTGATAGAATTGCCAACGACATTTCTTTAAACGTGGCTAATTTTTATTTAAACGTTTTAGCAGCGGCAGAGCAAGTGAAAATCACGCAAGTACAAATTGCGCAAACATTAACGCAATTGGAAATCACCAAAAAAAGAGTAGACGCTGGTGCTTTACCAGAACTAAATTTGGCTGAAATACAGGTGCAGCTTGCTTCTGATAGCAGTAATTATATTGCTGCCCAAACTGGATATGAGCAAAATATTTTAAATTTACAAGGCTTATTAAATCTAGATCCTGCCGTACCTTTTGAAGTGGCTACGCCAAATATCAGTGCTATTCCAATTCCAAGTTTTGCCGATTTACAACCATCGGTGGTGTATGAAATGGCCCTTGGTACACAGCCTTTACAAAAAGCAAATGCCATCCGTTTAGAAGCCGCTAAAAAATCGGTGTTGGTGGCAAAAGCACAACAATACCCTACCTTAACTGTGGGTGGAAATTTGGCATCCAATTTTTCCAATTCCTTCAGAAGAACAACGGGTGTTAGCTTTTTAGGCTATGGAACACCCGTACCTGGTTTTGATCCAAAAGTATCTATTGGCGGGCAAGATTATTTTGTACAGAGCCCCCAATACAAACTCAATCAAACCAACCGAAATATCAGTGAAATATGGGATGGTTGGTCTAAGCAGCTCAGCAATAACTTTGGACAAAACATTGGTTTTAACTTAGCAGTTCCCATTTTTAATGGTGGTCAGGCCAAAGGCGCATACCAGCGTGCTAACTTAAATGTAAAATCTGCTGAATTGCAAAAAGAGCAATCAGATATCACGTTAAAGCAAAATATTTATACGGCGTATAACAATGCTACTGCCGCTTTACAAAGACTAAATGCAAGCACAAAAGCTGTTGAAACTTCACAAAAGGCCTACGATTTTGCTTCTAAAAGATATGAAGTAGGTCTTTTAAGTTCACTGGATTTAATTACCAATCAAAACAATTTATTGCGTGCTAAAGTGCAACAACTAAGCAATCAATACGACTATATTTTTAAGATGAAAGTGCTTGAGTTCTATAAAGGACAGGGCATCACACTTTAATGCACCACAATCATATTTTTAAAAAGTTTGAAATAGAATATCATGAATAAAAAATTACTTTGGACGATCGTATCACTTGTTGTTTTAATTGTTTTGTTTGTAACGCTTAAAAAAACCGGCGTTATTGGAAAAGAAGATGGACTTACCGTTTCTGCCGAAAAAGCAACCATGCGTACCATCATTGAAACTGTCAACGCAAGTGGTAAAGTGTATCCAGAAATTGAAGTAAAAGTGAGTCCGGATATCAGTGGAGAGATTGTTGAGTTAAATGTAAACGAAGGTGATAGTGTAACCAAGGGTCAAGTGTTGGCCCGTATTTATGCAGACATTTATTCTACACAACGTGATCAGGTTGCAGCTGGTGTAAACCAGGCTAGAGCGCAGCTTGCTAATTCTAGTGCAAGCATCGTTGGATTAAAAGCAACACTTGATAATGCAAAGCAGGTGTATGATCGTCAACTTAAATTATACAACGAAAAAGTAACTTCTCGTCAAGAATTTGAACAAGCACAACAGGCTTACAGATCTGCAGAAGCAAATTACAATGGCGCCAAAGAAGGTCTTAAAGGAACGCAGGCGGCTATTAGTGGCGCAGAAGCACAACTAGCGCGTGCTAATAAAGATTTATCTAGAACAACACTGGTAGCACCTATGAATGGTATTATTAGTTTACTTGCCGTTAAAAAAGGAGAGCGTGTTGTAGGTACAGCTCAAATGGCCGGTACCGAAATGATGCGTGTGGCAGATATGCGTAGTATTGAAATTAGAGTTGATGTAGGTGAGAACGATATTCCTAAAGTAAAAATTGGCGATACAGCGGTTGTAGAAGTAGATGCTTATACCAATAGAAAATTTAAAGGACTTGTATACAAAATTGCAAATCCAATAACATCAGCAGCGGCAGCAGCAGGCGGAAGTTCTGAAGTAACCAACTACAAAGTACATATCCGTTTATTAGCAAGTAGCTACCAAGATTTACTCGTTGCTGGTAATAGTTTTCCTTTTAGACCGGGCATGAGTGCGAGTGCAGATATCCAAACCAAAACAAAAGTCAACGTTTTATCGGTTCCTTTAAATGCAGTAACAACAAGAGATAAATCAGAAGCCAAAGCGGGTGCGAGTGCTGGTAAAGAAGATAAAAAAGAAGAAGCCGCTCCAGCTTCAGACAAAAAGTCGTTAGAAGCAGATGATTCTGAAGAAGTGGTATTTGTGCTTCAAAAAGACAACCGCGTTAAAAAAGTAAAAGTAAAAACAGATATCCAAGACCTTAATTACATCGAAGTTACTGATGGAATTAAAGCTGGTGATCAGGTGATTACGGGTCCTTACAATACAGTGAGCAAGCTTATTAAAGATAGTAGCCTTGTAAAAGTGGTAAGTAAGGATAAACTCTTCGAAGACAAGAAAAAAGACTAAGATTTTCGATAAAAAATCCTTTCGTATGTTTGTGGTTGATTAATAACCAAATTAGATATGCGTTTTGGAATTATCGGAAGTGGAAGTTGGGCAACAGCACTTGCTAAAATCTTAACAGATAATGGTAATGCCATTCACTGGTGGGTTAGAAATGCTGAAACCATACAGTACATTCAAAAACGCAAGCACAATCCACATTATTTAAGCGCTGCTTATTTTAATCAGGCTCAACTTCATTTAACCAATGATTTACAGGAGTTGGTATCTGCAGTAGACGTGGTTGTGATAGCCGTTCCGTCTGCTTATGTGAGTTCAATATTTGAAGGGGTTGATGCTAGTTTACTAGATGGTAAAAAAATAGTGTCGGCAGTCAAGGGTATTTTACCAGATCATAATGTACTACTCAATCAATACCTACAAACGAAATTTAATTTTCCATTAGACCATTATTTCACGCTGCTGGGACCTTGTCACGCAGAAGAAGTGGCCGCCGAAAAACTATCTTATTTAACTTTTTCGGGAACTACTCATGAAGCAGCGCAGGAAATAGCTTCTCACTTTAATTGTGAATACATCAATACTGTTGTCAATACCGATATCTATGGTTCACAATTTGCTTCTGTATTAAAAAATATTTATGCATTAGGTGCCGGCATAGCACATGGGCTTGAATATGGTGATAACTTTTTAAGCGTTTACATTGCCAATTGCGCCAATGAAATGGCTAATTTTTTACAAAAATGTGATCACTGCGAAGGAGCCAGTAAAACTGTGGTAGCTCCTAATTACAATGCTTCTGTGTATTTAGGCGACCTACTTGTTACTTGTTATTCTTTGTACAGTAGAAACCGAACCTTTGGTAATATGATTGGTAAAGGCTACTCTGTTAAATCGGCTCAGCTCGAATTAAATATGGTAGCTGAAGGTTATAATGCTAGCAAATGTATTTATGAAATCAATCAGGCCTATGGTGCCGAAATGCCAATTGCTACAGCGATCTATCAAATTTTATGGAAGCATGTTCATGCTGCTAATGGCTTTGCAGAGGTTGAAAAAATCTTATTCTAATTTTTGACATCTACACTTCAAAAAAATCGGCGGCAATACCGTCTAAAAAAAACTTTCCTTGCGCCGTTGCAGCTAGTGAATTTTCTCGCTCCATGAGTTGACCTTTATCAATATAATGTGCTGCTATTTTTTTTGTTCTGTAAACTGCGTTTTCTCCAAACTTTTCATGTACATATGCATACGAACAACCTTCAATAGTGCGAAGTGATGTCATGATGTATTCATTGTACTGCGTGGCTAATGATAATGTTTCTGATTCAAATGGAACGATACCTTTTTCGATACTACTAATGTATAGTGCATTGTTAGCAACGTTCCATTGACGTGTGCCTCCAGTAAATGAATGTGCCGAAGGACCAATGCCAAGGTATTTTTTTTGTTGCCAGTAACTGGTATTGTGCTTGCTTCTATAACCTGGTAATGCAAGGTTAGAAAGCTCGTAATGTTCATATCCAGCCTGTGCTGCGTGTTTTGTTAATAGTTCAAAATGGACAGCCTGTTTTGTAGTATCTATATCTTCTTTTTCGCCTTTTAAAATAAGTGCGTTGAGTGGCGTTTTGGGTTCTACGGTTAATGCATAACAAGACAAATGTTGCACGTTTAGTGCAACAGCTTGATTCATATTTTGAATCCAGTTTTAATCTGTAAGAGTAGGGATGCCGTAAATGAGGTCTATCGAAATATTGTCAATCCCAACTTCTTTTGCAAGTTTAATGGCCTGAATAGCAGCTTCTGATCGGTGAGCCCGGTTCATCCAAATAAGGTCTTCGTCCACAAACGATTGCACGCCCATACTAAGCCTATTGATACCCATCGATTTAAATGCAATCAATTTTTCTTTTGAAATATCATCAGGATTGGCTTCCAGCGTAATTTCAATTTGCCCAGAAAGGCTAAAATGCTTTTTAATGGTTGCAAGTATTTGAGCGGTCGCATCAGTTGGTAAAAGCGAAGGGGTGCCACCTCCAAAATAAATGGTGTCAATGCTTGTATTTTGCGCTTCAAAAAAATCCCGCTGTAGTTCTATTTCTTTGCAAATAGCTTGTACCATAGGGTCTAACAATTTGGTAGAAGCGCTAAAATGAAAATTGCAATAGTGGCAGGCCTGTTTGCAGAATGGAATATGAATGTAAATACCTGCCATGTAAATTTTTATGTTGCAAATCTACCAAATACTTGCTACTGTGCCATTAATGTTAGAAGAAGCTCCTTATTTTTGTAACCATGCGATTCCGTTATCTGTTATTCTTGTTGGCTTTTGTAAGTATTTCCCTACTTATTGACAACGGTCTTATGGCGCAACAAAAACCAGATAGCACATCCATCATTGATACAACGTCCGCCCTTACATCTGCAGATTCAATAATTACAGATAGTTTGCAAAGAGCAGCAGATTCACTTTTGATGCTTCAGAAAAAAAAGGCTGTAATTGACACGACCTCCTATAAAAAATTCATGACGCATCCTTATTTACCGATGCAAACAAGGCCTTCTTTTCGAATCAATGAACTTCGTATCGCTCCAAGTTTTGACGGCAGGTTTTACTTGATTATTGGGATGCTGTTTTATTTAGCATTTATAAAAGTCACCTTCCCCAAGTATTTTTCAAATGTTTTTCAACTTATTTTTCAAAGCCCCATAAGGCAAAAACAAACGAGAGAGCAGTTGCAGCAAAATAATTTAGCATCACTTTTTAGTAATATCTTATTTGTTCTTAACGCATCCATTTTTGTATCCCTGCTTGCTGTTAAAAATGCTTGGGTAGACTTATCATTGTATAGCTGCATTGGATACAGTGCTGTTGGATTTACAGCCCTCTATTCTTTCAAATTTTTATTTTTGTGGCTCTCTGGTTGGCTGTTTTCTCAGGGTGAAGCTATTGGTAATTATAGCTTTATTGTTTTTTTGACCAATAAAGTAATGGGTGTGTTTTTAATACCTGCCATTTTGTTACTGGCGTTTTCACCCGTATCTGTTCAAGATTTAGCCTACAATAGTGCCTTAATCGTCATCAGTATCTTATTTGTTTATAGGTACCTTGTATCTTTCTCCATTGTAAGGTCTTCTTTGAAGGTGAGTGCCTTCCATTTTTTCTTGTACCTTTGCACCTGCGAAGTACTTCCTATGTTGGTTTTATACAAATTGACTATGGATTTTATTAGCGGAACTTTTTAACTTTGCACAATCTTAGATAAGTAGCATGGCAAAAATCGGATCAAAAACGGGAACAGCTGTTAAGGCAGTAGCTCCTAAAAGAATTTTAATTTCACAGCCAAAACCGGAAAGCGACAAGTCTCCATATTACGATTTGGAGCGCAAGTACCAGGTAGAACTGGTATTCCATCCATTTATTAAACTAGATGGTATTCCTGCTAAAGAATTTAGAAAACAAAAAATTGATATCGCTTCTTATACAGGCGTTATTTTTACAAGCCGAAATGCTATTGACCATTTCTTTCGTACCGCAGAAGAAATGAAAGTTTCTATTAGCCAAGACACAAAATACTTTTGTATCACTGAAGCTGTTGCTCTCTATTTACAAAAATTTATTTTATACCGTAAACGCAAGGTTTTTTACGGTGCTGATGGATCAAGTAAGAGTATGCTTGATGTGATTAATAAACATAAGGAGAACGAAAAGTTCCTCTATGTATGTAGTGAAAATCAGCAGGACAATGATATTTGCGGTTGGCTTAAATTACATAAATGTAGTTTTGACCTAGCATTTATGTACCGCAGTATTAGCAATGACATCACACCTTTGTTTGCAAAAAAAGGATTTGAAATCATTTGCTTTTTTACCCCTAGCGGTGTTAAAAGTTTATTCGATAATTTTCCGGATTTCAAACAAAATAAAGTTGTTATTGGCGCTTTTGGAAGCAACACTTCTAAAGCAGTTGAAGACGCTAAACTTCGTTTAGATATTAAAGCACCAGCGCCTCAAAGACCTAGTTTAGTAGCTGCTTTAGACCACTATTTGCAATCACTTCTAGCAAAAAAATAATCTTTTTGCAAACGAATCATTCTACGCCCAATTTATTAATTGAGGAGTCAAGTCCTTACCTACTTCAGCACGCGTATAACCCCGTGCAGTGGCATCCTTGGGGAGAAGCTGCACTTAAGCTTGCTAAAGATTTAGACAAACCCATTTTGGTGAGTATTGGATATGCTGCCTGTCATTGGTGTCATGTGATGGAGCGCGAAAGTTTTGAGGATGCTGCAACTGCAAAAATCATGAACGATCACTTTGTTAATATTAAAATTGACAGAGAAGAGCGCCCCGATTTAGATCATATTTACATGGACGCGGTGCAAGCCATGACTGGCAGTGGTGGTTGGCCACTCAATGTTTTTTTGACACCCGAAAAAAAACCTTTTTATGGAGGTACTTATTTCCCACCCGAGCCCATGCACAATAGGGCAAGTTGGAAAGATGTATTACTTGGAATTGCAAAGGGGTTTAAAGAAAACAGAGACCAAATAAATGCGCAAGCTCAAAAGTTAACCGACCATTTACAAAGTTCCAATGCATTTGGATTTCAAAAAGCGGGTACCACTTCTGCACCTGGTTTGAGTGATATGGATGCTGCAGTATCGGCATTACTAATGCAAGCAGATACTGTTTGGGGTGGCTTTGGTGGTGCGCCTAAATTTCCACAAACAGCATCGATTCGTTTTTTACTCAGGTATCATTATTTTAATCCTACGCACAAAGCTTCATTAGATCATGCTTTGCTGTGTTTGGATAAAATGATTGAAGGAGGCATTTATGATCAATTGGGAGGCGGGTTTTCTAGGTATAGTACCGATGGGCAGTGGCTCGCTCCGCACTTCGAAAAAATGCTCTACGATAATGCACTTTTGGTAACCACTTTATCAGAAGCCTATCAGATTACTAAAAAGGAATCTTACCATAAAGCCATCACTGAAACACTTGTGTTTGTTGAACGAGAATTGATGGATGCTGACGGTGGTTTTTTAAGTGCGCTCGATGCAGATAGTGAAGGTGTTGAGGGAAAATTTTATACATGGTCTGCGTCAGAAATAATTTCTTTACTCCAAAAAAGTGCGCCGCTATTTATGGCGTACTATGGTGTAACAGAAGCTGGCAATTGGGAGCATACAAATATTTTGCATACACCACAACCTTTATCAAGAGTGGCTCAGCAGTTTGGTGTGAGCGAAAAAGAATGCTTGAAAATCATTGAAAATTGTACTTCTATTTTAATGGCGGAGCGAAATAAACGTATCAGGCCTCAAACAGATGACAAACAACTACTCGGGTGGAACGCCCTCATGAATACAGCCTTTAGTAAAGCATATGCGGCTACTGGAAATAAAAAATATTTACTTCGTGCACAGCAAAACATGGCGCACTTATTGGAGCGTTTCAAAAATTCTGGTAACGAAGGTTGGTTGCATACCTATAAAAATGGAGTTGCAAAAACACCTGCTTTTTTAGATGATTATGCGTATTTAATTGAAGCACTCATACAACTGCAAACCGTTTCTGGCGATTTACATTGGCTTGAAAAAGCAGAAGCAATAACTGCATTTGTAAATACGCATTTTATAGAATCTAATACTGGATTTTACTTTTATACCCACGATAAGCAAACAGACGTTATTCTAAGAAAAAAAGAAGTGTACGATGGCGCTACCCCAAGTGGCAACGCTGTAATGGCGGGTAACCTACTGCATTTAGGTGTCGTTTGCGGAAATGATCAGTATTTGTCCTTAGGTAAGCAAACCTGTTTATCTCTTTTACCGGCCATTACCAAACATCCCGGCTCATTTGGGGTTTGGGCGTCGGTTTTGCTCAATCAACTGGTTGGTTACAGGGAATTAACCCTCCTAGGTCCGGGTGTTTTGCCTTACCTAGAAGCGGCCCTCCCTTTGTTTAGACCCAACTTAATCTTAAATATTTCAGAAAATCGGTTAACAAGCATTTCGGCAATTTCGAATAAAATAATTGATAATCAAGAAGTTACGTTTCAAATCTGTGAAAATTATACCTGCCAATTGCATCAGCTCACTGATTTTGACAGTTTTTTAGCAATTGTGTAAGCTGGAAACAACTATTTTGCACTTCGGTTTTAGCTAATCTCCCGGCAAAACAGTGAAACATAAAACAAATAACTACTGGATAGAATTTTACCCTGGATCTCTAAATTTATTGGTTTTAAAGCGCTAAAACTCAGGTTTCTGACGTTTCAAAACTTATATTTGTCACTGTTATAAATCACACAGATCAGATGAAAGGATATTTAACTACAATTACCTTGGCGTTTTTTACGTTGAGTTTGACTTCTTGCTTCTTTGGAAAAAACAAAGGCAAGGGGATCCCTGATGATGGGCAGTTGCATGGTGTTGCGCCATTAGCCAAGCAAAGCATGTTAACGCCAAGGACGATGGTGTACGTTCCGCCGGGGACATTTCACATGGGTCCAAGTGACGAAGACGTTAGTTTTAATTACAGCAATCGTAATAGAATGGTGTCTATTCCTGGTTTTTGGATGGATGCTACCGAAATTACCAACAACCACTACCGTCAGTTTGTAAATTGGGTACGTGATTCACTTGCATTCAAAGTAACTTCTGGTGTTGGATTAAACAATCCTTCAGATACCACTGCGGTTAACTGGAAAAAAGTAGCATTGTACAAATACGACAACAAGCAACTTGGTACCTTAAATGGCCTTACTTACGAAAACGCTTTAACAAGAAAATTAGCGATCGATCCGGATAGTTTAATTTACAGGGTTCGTTATTTTGATTTACCTGCCGCTGCAAAAATCAATAAAAACGATCCAACGCAAAAAGGCCGCGATCAGATTGTTAGTTACACGGTTCCTGTTTATCCAGACACACTTGTATGGATCAGAGACTTCTCATATTCTTACAATGAGCCTTTAGCAAAAAGATATTACGCGCACCCTGCATATGGCAATTACCCTGTAGTTGGTGTTACTTGGAAACAAGCAGTTGCTTTTTGTCATTGGAGAACGCATATTCAAAATGCCGATTTTGAAAAAAAGAAAATTGCTGTTGATGGTGATTACCGTTTACCAAATGAGGCAGAGTGGGAGTATGCTGCAAGAGGTGGTCGTACAAGTACCATGTTCCCTTGGGGTTCTCCATATTTGAGAAATAAAAAAGGTTGCTTACTTGCAAACTTTAAGCCAGGTAGAGGTAACTATCCAGAAGATGGTGGTTTTTACACGGTTAAAGCAACTGCATACTGGCCCAACGACTTTGGTTTATACAATATGTCAGGAAACGTTGCAGAGTGGACTGCGTCTTATTTTTACGAAGGCTCTTACAATTTTATGTCTGACTTAAGTCCTGATGTAAGAATTGAAGCCGATGAAAATGATCCTCCACGCATGAAGCGTAAAGTAGTAAGAGGCGGTAGCTGGAAAGACGTTGGTAACGCTTTACAAGTTAGTGCTCGTGCTTACGAATACCAAGACACTGCAAAATCATACATCGGATTTAGAACCGTTATCGATTTAGCGCCAAGATCAAAAAAATAATTTCAAAATAAAATATTCATCTCAACTTTTTAATTTATAAAAACTCAATCCATGTCTTCAGCTCAACAAGAAAAAATCTTTGGCTTACCAGCTCAAACAACAATGCGACTTGTAAACATTTTTGTATGTACCGGTGCATCTGTCGTAATTTTTGGTGCAATGGCAAAAATCCTACACTTGTCATGGGCCGATTGGGCACTTAAAATTGGTTTAACAACTGAAGCTATTATCTTTTTGATTTATGCGATTTTACCTCCAGAAGGACATGCTCCTGCTGCTGGTGGTGCTGGTGCAGATCTTCCATCTTCTGTTGTTGCTGATGTAACAAAAAGATTTGATGAGTTATTTGCAAACGCAGGTTTAACACAAGAAAACTTATCTAAACTAAGCACAAGCTTTCAAAAATTAGGTACCACTGTAGATCAAATTGGTCAAATTGGTGATGTGGTAAAATCTACTTCAGATTTTTCTGCTAAAACAAATGAGGCTGCTGTAGCACTTGGTTCAATTAAGGACGCTGCAACAAAGGCAACGGAATCTTTAGGAAGCATTTCTTTAGCATCAGACAGCACCAATGAGTACCACAAACAAGTACAAGGATTGGCTAAAAATTTAGGTTCATTAAATACCATTTACGAACTTGAATTACAAGAAAGTAACAACCATCTTAAAGCACTCAACCAGTTCTATGGCAAATTAGCGCAAGCTTCTGAAGCGATGAACGGTACTGCCGAAGATGCATTAAAAGCAAAAGAACAAATTGGTGCCCTTGCTAATAATTTGGGTAAATTAAATCAAGTATACGGTAACATGTTAACTGCTATGCAGGGAAGATAGTAACCCATCAAGATTTAAAACTCATTATTAATAAGATTACCTAAATAGTACAATATGTCACTACCTAAGGAACCGCGGCAGAAAATGATTAACATGATGTACCTAGTGCTTACTGCACTATTGGCACTGAATGTTTCTGCCGAAATTTTAAATGCATTTAAAACCGTTGATCGCAGTTTGATGATTGCAAGCGGTGTTGCGGAACAAAAAAACCAAGAGATATTCAAATCGTTTAAGGCGAAATTAGAGGATCCAACTTCAAGAGAAAAAGCGGCGATTTGGGAACCTAAAGCGCAGCAAGCCAAAAAGATATCTGACGAATTATACAATTACATTGAAACACTTAAAACAGAACTTAAAAAAGAATCTGGTCTTAAAACTGTTGATGGTAAAGAAGAATTCAAAGAAGATGATTTAGATGCTGGCACACGTTTACTTGTTCAAGGTGCGCCAGATGGAAAAGGAAAGGGTAAAGAACTTTTTGAAAAGCTAAAAGCATACAAAGAGCAGTTATTAAGCATCAAAAAAAAAAAAAAAAAAG